>JAWKRT010000006.1 GCA_041389495.1 Myxococcota bacterium
GGTCCCGGCGCTTGGTCGAGACGTTCTGGAGCCGGAAGAGACGCGAAGTCGGAGGCCCGAGCGCGGCACCGCATCGCTCGCACATGTCGGGGCCGTCCGTATTGGGCGCGAAGCCATCGTGCAGGTAGCCGCATGCTTCGCACATCTTCGCGCGAGAGGTGACTACGTCGTCCGTGTCGCCCTGGCGTTCGGACGTGAGGATCACGCGATTCACGAGGTAGCGAGCGCCTTCGTGATACACGACCGCTCGCGGACCAAACTCCGAGATCGCAAGGAAGCGAGGGCGCGAGACGAACTCGTCGTTCCGCTTCTTGCCTCGGCGCGCCGGAATGAAGGCCGAGAGCGGAAGGCGCGGGAAGTTGTAACCGGGTAGGAAACCCTCGCTCGCGAAGTACCGGTACGAGTAGAAGTCGGACTGGACAACGTTCTCCGGGTCGCGGAGTAGCTCGAGCTGCGACTCGGCTTCGGCGCGGAGTCGCTTTGCCTTGGCGCGTTCGTCCGAGCTTCGCGAAGCGTCGGTCATGACGCTGTGCTGCACCGCTTGCTGGCGAGAAGCAGCGCGGTAGAGATCGCGCCAGCGCTCGCACGCCGCATCGAAGTTGAGGAGCGCACCGTTCAATGTGCGGTCTAGCCACTCGTCGTCGTACCAACGCGCATCGGCGAGATCCAGCGAGAGCGCGGTGAGGATTCGCGACGCGCGGTCGCGCGCGCGATCGAGCGCATCGAGCTTTCCGAGCCCATCGCGCTTCTCGCCGAGTAGCTCGAGGCTGGGTTCCTCGCCCGAGAGATCGAGCAGCTGCGCAACGGACTTCTCGAGCGGAACTCGCGTCTCGGCGAGCCAGACCGCGTGAACGTGGGCTCGGATCAAGTCTTCGTTGGCGAGATCGATGCGCGGCGGGGTCACGGCACCCGAGACCATCTCGTGCGGACGCCGGAAGAAGTACTGGTCGTGAGGGCTGTAGTTGGTGCAGTACGAGAACACGATCGCCGGCTGGCCGCTTCGCCCCGCGCGACCGGATCGCTGTGCGTAGTTCGCCGGCGTAGGTGGCATATTGCGCAGATTCACAGCGTTGAGCTCGGCGATGTCTACGCCGAGCTCCATCGTCGGCGAGCAATAGAGGATCGGAAGGCGCGCCGATCGGAACGCGTGCTCACGTTCCTCGCGTTCCGCCGCCGGTACCTGCGCGGTGTGCTCGCGCGCTGTTAGACCCTTCCCGTCGTCCGCAATGCCCCGATAGAACTCGACGAAGAACGAGTTCGAGTGGCCACCCGTCTGCGAGGGCCGCGGAACGCGAATCGCGTCGCGAAACGGGCGGGACCCGTCACCCGCCTTCCACACCATTGATGACGCAACGATCTGGTAGCCGGGCACATCGTCTGCGTCGCGCGGCTCCTCGACCGCTTCCACGATGCCGGCGACTTTCAACGCTGCGAGCAGATCGCACGCAATCCGGCCGCGGTTCTCGAGATCGAGGTACTCGCCGTAGTCTGGAAACGTGCTTCCGCGCGCCAGGTACTGCCCAAAGCCACTTCGCGGGGATAGGAAGAAGTGCTCTCGGGAGTCGCTCTTGGATCGTGACCGCGGAAGCAGAATCTTCGAATGCTCGAGGGCATTTTCCTCCGCTTCGTCGATTGCCCACGGACTGATCAGCCGCTGACGACTGCGCGCGACGATCTTCTCCTGCGCATCCGACTGGAGCGCATCCACCTTGATCGCGAGTTCGCGCCGCATGAGATCGAGTAGAACCTTCGCGACTTTGAAACGGTCGTCGGGCGACGCTTCGGCGAGAGCGGGGTGTCGCGCCTGCCAGTACCGCTCAGCTGCGCAAAGGTCTCGGAGAGACTCGTACTCGATCTCGAGCATCCCGCACTGCTCGAGATTTGGTGATGTGATTCTCCAGCCCCGCTGCAAGTCGCGGTAGAGCCGGTAGCCGAGCACTGATCGAAGCGCCCGGTTGGTGTCCGCCAACGCCGCGAACCTGACCTCCGGGTCACTCGCGTAGAGTGCGAGGTCGAGATTGAGCGCCTTGAATACCTCCTGCTCGAGCTCATCGTGGCGGAGCCCTTGCATCCCGGCCGCCTCGGCGGCCCGATAGAGCGCTGATCTCAGGAGGCCTACCTCAACGAAATCGTTGAAGTGCCCGGCTTGCAGCGAAGCGTCCTGCCGGTTGTCGGTGAAGCTGAGGATCTTCTTCGCCTGCGGAGACAGGAACTCGTCCGCACGCAGCTCACGGATTCCCGCGAGCGTCAGGATCGTCGTCGCAGTGCTCCTGCCTTCTGTACCTAACGACGTGAGCTTCCCGAAGTCGGAACGCTGGCGGCCGCTGTAGGTCACACCACACGCGAGGCAGAAGGGGAATGGCGCGCGGATGAAGTGGCACGGAAAGCCCGACGTCGAGAGCGCACCAGCGCCGTCAACTCGTATTGGCCGCGGAATCTTATCTCGGTGCGCACGTTTGATGCGGAGGCCCTTCCGCGATTCTTCGATCCAATCTTCAGGGACGAGCTCGAGCAGATCCTCCGTGTCGTCCGACCAAGGCTTCTTCGTATTGACGTAGAGAAACCCGGCCTCGGTGTCTTCCTCGCCGCCGCGATCCGAGAGCTCACGAGGCGCGTAGCAGCGCCGATCGGTACTGGAATCGAGCACATCGCGGACGCAGTAGTACTCCTGCCCGCACTCGCGACAGAACACGAGTGGGAAGAGAGCCCTGTCCCGGTGACCCGGTACGAAGCGCTGGCCATGAACGGTGAGGTGCCGCTCCGCCTCCGAGTCGATCGACGCGTAGACGGTGTCGCCGCGCCCGATGAACTGATGGAGGCGGAACGCGAATACGGGGAATCCGGTTCGCGGATTGGGATCGGAGCCGTAGCTCGCGAGCAGCTGATCGGTGATGGCTTGCACGCAGCGGGGTTCATCGACTCCGGTGAGTCGGCCGAGACGATTGCCCGCACCACCGGACCCTGAGATCGAGCTCGGCGCTACGCGAACGAGACGACTCGACTCCTCGTCCACCCGGAGACCGCAGGTGCTTTCGATGAAGATGGACAACGGATCAGAAATGAACTCATCGAATGCCTTCGGCGGCTTGCGCTCGCCATCCACGACTCGTGCGCGAAGCTCGGCCTGGAAGGTCGAATCCTCGAGCGCTCTATCGGGCGTGATGCGCTGAAGCGTTTCTCCGATCACGTGCTCGGGGGCGACATCCGCGCCGAACAAGCGAGTCGCGACTCTTGCGATCTCCGCCCTCTGTTCGTCGACCGTGCCCTCACTCGCCAGAGTCGCCGAGGTTCCTACACACTGAAGACCAGGTGCCTCGAACGCCTCGCGCGCACGGCGCACCAGCATTGCCACGTCCGCACCCTGCCGCCCTCGGTACGTATGCAGCTCGTCGAGCACGAGGAACCGCAGCCCGCGCGCGCCGCGAACGAGTGAAATTTCGTCGGGGCGGGTCAGGAGGAGCTCGAGCATCACGTAGTTGGTCAGCAGGATGTCGGGAGGCGACTGGCGAATCGCTTCCTTTTCCTGATCGCTCTCCTGGCCCGTGTAACGACGGAACGTGACCGGGCCGCGCCCATCCGGATAGCCGTGCGAAAGGAACTTCCGCAGCTCGCCCTCCTGGCTGTTCGCGAGCGCATTCATCGGATACACGACGATCGCTTGAATCCCCTTGCCGGAACCGTTGCGGAGGACGTGGTCAACGACGGGAATGAT
The DNA here is from genome assembly GCA_041389495.1 of Myxococcota bacterium. NCBI lineage: Bacteria > Pseudomonadati > Myxococcota > Myxococcota bacterium. The sequence continues at coordinate 3,713 of JAWKRT010000006.1, forward strand.
GTAGGAGAGGCTCTTGCCCGAGCCGGTACCGGTCGTGAGGACGTAGTTCGCCCCCTTGCGCGCGATGCGGATCGCGTCGGCCTGATGCCGATGGAGCCGCAACTCTCTGCCGACATCGCCAGCCTGCTCCTTGCCGATCCGAAAGACGCGGCTGCACTCCTCGTGAAGTACGCCCTCATCCACGAGCTCTTCGACCGTGCCACCCGGCGCGAACGCAGGGTTGATCTGGATCAGCGGGTCGGGCCAGAGGAGACCCGCGTCCAACGCCCCGTCGACGACGGACCGGATTCGGTCGTCCGCGATCTCGATGAAGCTTCGAACATACTGCCCGAATTCGCCGACGATCCGATCGCGGAGCGAGAATACATCCATCAGATACTCGCATCTCGGTCGATGAGCGAGCGTAGGCTCACCACCGAATCGGAGTCCGTGGCAACGTAGAGACTCACGATGCCGAGCCGTCCTTTCATCTACGGACGGAGCGCATTCTATACGGATCGCGACGCATGATGGGTCGCATCATGGCCGATTGCGTGGGACCGAAAGTCATCAACGCTAGGCTCACGCACGGCACTGTCACGCGACACCCTAGCCAACGAGCGCGGCCCGCACGCCGGGTTCGGCCTCGGCGGCAATTGCCGCTCGCACCTGCTCGATCCGGGTAGTCACTGCCCCGCCCCCTCCCGGTACGCCTCCCTCATGATCGCGAGCATCTCCTCGTCCCATGTGGCGATCGTCTCGCCCCGGCCGATCGAGAGTCCCGGACTCATGGCATCAAGCACGCGGAGTCAAGGCGGGGGCCATTCTGTCGAAGACGGAGCACCAGCCGGTGAGGGAGGCGCATCGGTCGCTCCAGATAGTGACGAGGCTGGCGTCGGTGTCGCCGAAGTGCGGCAGGAGCGTCCAGCAACTCGCGATGCCCGCGTGGCTGTGGAGATAGACCAGGCCCTCGGCCTCGAGGCTTCGTGCGAAGGCGACGAGCTGTCGGAGTGCGGGGCGCTCGGCCTTGGGCGAGTACGCCCTCGAGACTTCGAAGACGTCGGCTCCGTCGCTCAGCTCGCCCTTCGGCGCGCGCGTCCCGAGACGAGCGGGCGAACTCGACCCGTCGAAGTCCACGCGGCGGGGAACGAGCAACCGCTCGCCCGCGAGCTCGCACTGGCGCATCTCGACGAGGTCGATGTCGAGGCCCCCGGCGACGGTGGCGAGGTAGCCGGGAGGCCCGCGAGCTGGAGAGGCACGGTGTCGAGCACGAGCGCGAGCCGGAATCGCCCGGAGGTGACGCTCGCAGCCAGCCCTTCACGAAGTGTCGCAACGTCGAAGGCCCCGGACTGGCTTTGTGCGCGCACGACATCCTCGATCGCAGTGAAGCCTTGCGCGCGCAGCGAGGGCGCGAGCGTGCGCTCGAGCGAATCGAGGCTGGTGCCGCGAAGGCTCGCGGCGTAGTCGAGCACCTGCGAGACGACCTTGCGCCGCGCCTCGGCGTTGTGTGCGACCTTGATCTCGATGACTACGAGCCGGCCCGAAGACTCGACGCCCCGCAGGTCCACGTAGCCCGAGCCGACGGCGACCTCGCGTCCGAGGATCGCGAGCCCATCCGCGCCGGCGAGCGGCAGGAGCTGCGGCGCATCCTCCACGAGCGCATGCAGTGCCGCCTCGTCATCGAACGCAGCCGCTGCGAGCGCCTCGCAGCCGCGCGACTTGCCCCGCCACACGCCGCTCGCCTCACACCCTCCCTCACTCGCCGGCCGCGCATGCGCAGCCGCGGCCCCGTCGGCACGTCTTGCTCCACGAGATGCAGGAGTCGCCGCAGGGTTGGCCGGTGCGGCAGACGCGGCAGCAGCTCGGCGCGCGCTCTCGCGGCGTGCGTTCGGCGCGCGGTTGCTCGGCGTCGGGCCGGGGGTCGGGAGCCGAGGTGCCGCCGTGGAAGCTGCGGCGCTCGGTCGCTCGTGGGTCGGGCTCGGGGGCCTCGGCTTCCGCAGCCTCGAGCACGCTCGCATAGCGTCCGCGGCCGTACTTCGTCCAGAAGCGCGAGTAGCCGCCGCGCACGAGCTCGGCGTTGACGAAGAGCTCGTCGGCGTCGCGCGCGTCGAGCTGCGCAAATACGTAGGCGAGGAGGCGCCCGTAGGTGCCGTAGCTCGGCGTGCCGGGCTCTTCGAACTCGAGGCGCAGCCGTCGGTGCTCGACGGCGCGCGAGAGCGCGTCGCGCGCGGCTTCGTAGCCGGGCTCGTTGCGCTCGGGCGTGTCGACGCGGAGGAGGCGCACGTTGTGCTCGCGCCCGGCGCAGTCGACGTAGAGGGTGTCGCCGTCGACGACGTGCGTCGCCGTGCAGGCGTCGAACTCGCCGGCGCGGGCGGGCGGTGAAGGCAGGAGCGCGGTGGCGGCGATCGCGCTCGAGAGGGTGCGCGCGCAGACGCGCGCGGCTCGCTGCCAGATGCGGCTCATCGCGGGGCCTCCGCGCGCGTGCGGCCGCGTTCGCTCGGCCGCCCCCCTCTCCTACTCCTCCCCCACCCCGAACGCCATCACCCAGTCCCCGAGCTTCGACCCCAGCCCGACGTGGCCGCCGGGTGCGACGACCAGGAGCTGACGGCCGGCTGCCGTGCGGTAGGTGATGGGGCCGGCGTGGAGGCCGGCGGGGAGGTCGTAGGTGGCGAGGCGCTCGCCGGTCTCTGCGTCGTGCACTCGCAGCACTGCCTCGCGCGTACCGCCGTGGAAGACGAGCCCGGAGGCGGTGGCGAGGGCCGGGCCGAACACGGCCGAGCCGGGGTCGCCGTCGCGCGTGCTCGAGGATGCGCGCCAGGCGACATCGCCCGTGGTCAGGTCGACGCCGACTAGCATGCCCCACGGCGGTGGGGTGCAGGGCGTGCCGTCGATGGCGAAGAGGGTGCGGCCGCTCATGGGGTGGAGGCGGAAGCGCTGGCCGGTGCCCTTGCCGGTGAGGAGCCAGCGGAGGTTGCGGAGGGTCACGCCGCGCAGGGGCCAGACGTTCGCGCCGCCGCCGGTGGCGCGCTCGCCGACCTCTTCGAGGTGGATGACGTGCGCGACGTTGTTCGCGGGCACGACGAGGAGCTGGCGCACGGGGTCGAAGGCGGCGCCCGACCAGTTGGCGCCGCCGGCGGTATAGGGATAGGTGATGGAGCCGCGCGGGCTCGGGGGTGTGAAGAGGCCTTCGTTGCGCAGGGGGGCGAGCTTGGCGCGGCAGGCCTCGAGGTGCGCGGGCGTGGGCGCGTAGAGGTCGCTCGGGTCGACGCGCTGGGGCACGAGCGGCGGCGGCGCGGTCGGGAAGGGCTGCGTGGGCGAGGCGTGCTCGCCCGGCATGTCGCTCGCGGGAACGGGGCGCTCCTCGACGGGAAAGACGGGGAGGCCGGTGTCGCGGTCGAGCACGAAGACGAAGCCGTGCTTGGTGGCCTGGATGACGACGTCGCGAGGGGCGCCGTCGCGCGTGGCGGGCCCGGACGTTAGTCGGGCGAGCACGGGCGGGGCGGCGAGGTCGTAGTCCCAGAGGTCGTGGTGCACGGTCTGGAAGTGCCAGCGCACGGCGCCGGTGGCGGCATCGAGCGCGACGACGGAGTCGCTGTAGAGGTTGTCGCCGGGGCGGTCGCCGCCCCAGAAGTCGGGGCTCGCGCTCGTCACGGGCAGGAAGACGAGGTTGCGCTCGAGGTCGGCCACCATCGTCGACCACACGTTCGCGGCGCCGGTGAGCGCGGTCCCGGACTTCCACGTCTCGTGGCCGGGCTCGCCCTCGTGCGGAATGGTGTGGAACGTCCAGCGGAGCGCGCCGGTGCGCACGTCGAACGCGCGCACGTCGCCGGGCGGCTCGTCGGGCCGCAGCGTGTCGGCGATCGCCGAGCCGACGACGACGACGTCGCCGACGACGGTGCCGGGCGACGTGACGTTGTACTCCCAGGGGTCGTGGAGCGGCGCGATGCCGACCGTGAGGTCGACCTCGCCTAGCGTCCCGAAGCCTTGGCAGCGCTCACCGGACGCGGCGTCGAGCGCGATGAGCCGCGCGTCGAGCGTCGCGAGGAAGAGGCGCTCGCGGCACGGCGCAGCCGCGCCGCCGGAGCTGGGTGCGGCCGTGCCGCCGGTGCTCGCCTCGGCGGCCTCGCTCCAGTACGCCACACCGCGGTTGATCCACTTGTTGGCGTAGGCGCGGCCGCGCTCGAGCTCGGGGTCGAACGTCCAGAGCTCGCGGCCGGTCGCGGCGTCGAGCGCGACGACGCGGTTCGTCGGCGTCGTGACGTAGAGCCGCCCGCCGACGACGAGCGGCGTCGCCTCGAACGCGCTTCCGCGGTTCTCGGCGAGCGGCCAGCTGCCCTCGAAGTAGTCGCCGTGGCGGTAGCTCCAGACGAGCTCGAGCTTCCCGGCGTCGTCGCGCGCGATGTCGGCGAGCGGCGAGTAGCGCCCGCCGCCGGGCGCGCCTTCGGTGTAGCGCCACTCGGTCGCGAGCGACGGCGCGCCGGCGGCGGCGCCCTCGGCGCGCGCGCGCGCGCCGGGTGTGACGATGGCGAGCGTGCTCGCGACGACGAGAGCGAATCCGGCGATGCGACTCATGGCAGGTCTCCTCGCAGGGCGCGTTCGACGAACTCGACGAGCGCCGCCTCGACGGCGGCGTCGCTCCAGCCGGGGGTCTGGGGAGTCGGGTCCCAGTGGCGGTGCACGGCCCAGAACGCGGCCAGCTCGACGACGATGCGCGCCGTCGCGCGCACGTCGGCGACGGGCGCGAGCTGGCCGGCGGCGATGCGCTTGCGCAGCCACGCCTCGAGCAGCGCGAGCACGCCGGTGCGCCCTTCGTCGAGCCACACGGCGGCGAGCTCGGGATAGTCGGGCGCGCAGCGGTCGAGGAGCTTGATGGCGTCGCGGTGCGACGCGAGCAGGCGCAGCAGCTCGGCGACGATGCCGCGCAGCTCGGCCGGCGCGTCGGCCGCGCGGCGCCGTCGCGACGCGGCGGCGAGCAGCGGCAGCGACGCCTCCTTGCGGATGCGCGCGCGCACCTTGCGCAGGATGGCGCCGGGCCTCGGAGTCGGAACGGGCAGCGCGCGCGGGAGGGCGACGGGCTCGGCGCGGTCGGCGTGCAGGAGCACCTGCTCGAGCAGCGCCTCCTTGCTCTCGACGTAGAGGTAGAGCGTGCCCTTGGCGACGCCGAGCTCGGCCGCGACGTCGGCCATCTGCGTGCGGCGATAGCCGCTGCGCAGGAACACGGCGGTCGCCGCGCGCAGGATGGCGTCGAAGCGCTCGGGCGGGACGGGGCGGGCCACGCGCCGACCCTAGACTGACCGTCTGGGTCAGTCAATCACACGGAACGGGCCCGGCCGGAGCGGCGGCGCGCCTACCCCTTCCGCAGCTCCGGCAGCACGTAGCGCGCGAAGAGGTCGCACTCGGCCATGTGCGGGTAGCCCGAGAGGATGAAGGCCTCGATCCCCATCTCCTGGTAGGCGCGCAGCTTGGCGAGCACCTGGCCGGGGTCGCCGACGATGGCGGCGCCGCAGCCCGAGCGCGCGCGGCCGATGCCCGTCCACAGGTGCGGCTCGACGAAGCCGTCGCCCTCCGCCGCCTCGCGCAGCTCGGCCTGCCGGCGCACGCCCGCGCTCTGCGAGTCGAGCGAGCGGCGGCGGATGGCGTCGCCCGTCGCGTCGTCGAGGCGCGACACGAGGCGCGCCGCGGCCGCGCGCGCCTCGCCCTCCGTCTCGCGCACGACGACGTGCACGCGGTAGCCGAAGCGCAGCGCGCGGCCGTGGCGCGCGGCGCGCGCGCGCATGTCGGCGAGCGTCGCGGCGACGCCGTCGATCGTGTCGGGCCACATGAGGTAGACGTCGGCGGCCGCGGCCGCGACCTCGCGCGCGGGCTCGGAGAGCCCGCCGAAGTAGAGCGGCGGGCAGCGCCCCGAGACGGTGCGCGCGGCCGGCGGGTCGAGCGCGAGCGCGAGGTGCTCGCCGCGGAAGTCGACGCGCTCGCCGTCGAGCAGCGCGCGCAGCACCTGCATCGTCTCGAGCGTGCGCGCATAACGAGGCTCGCTCGCGAGCTCCTGCCCGGGGAGATCCGACGAGATGATGTTGACGGTGAGCCGGCCGCCGAGCATCTGGTCGAGCGTCGCGAGCTGGCGCGCGAGCTGCGGCACCCAGAGCTCGCCGCAGCGCACGGCGACGAGGAGCTTGAGGCGCCGCAGCAGCGGCGCGACGCCGCCCGCGAACGCGACCGAGTCGATGCCGAGCGCATAGCCCGAGGGCAGGAGCACGTTGTCGTAGCCGTGCCGCTCGGCCGCGAGCACGAGGTTGCGGCAGTGCTCGAACGACGAGCGCAGCTGCGGGTCGGCGACGCCCAGGAACTCGTAGTCGTCGTCGCAGAGCGCCGAGAACCAGCTCACCTCGAGGCTCACGGCAGCGGCACTCCTTCCGACGCCTGCACGATCGCGTAGACGTCCTCGCGCGCGAGCGCGACGCCGAGCGCGCGCGGCGCCGCGCGCAGGCGCTCGACGTTCGTCGTGCCGACGATCGCGACCGGCGCCGCGGGGTGCGCGAGCACGAAGGCCGTCGCGATGGCCGCGCGGTCGACGCCCTCGCGCGCGGCCAGCCGGTCGAGCACGGCGAGCAGCTCGGGGCGCACGCCCTCGCCCGTCGCGAGCCGCCCGCCCGCGAGCGGGCTCCATGCGAGCGGAACGGTTCCGTGCTGCATGCACGCGTCGAGCGTCCCGTCGCGGAGCGGCCCGAGCTGCACGGCCGAGAGCTCGGGCTGCGACGTCGAGAGCGGGAACGGGAGGTGCGCGCGCAGCGCCTCCGTCTGCGCGGGCGTGTGGTTCGAGACGCCGGCGAGCGCGATCTTGCCGGCGTCGCGCAGCGCGGCGAGCGCCTCGGCCACCTCGGCCGGGTGCGTGAACAGGTCGGGCCGGTGCACCTGGTAGAGGTCGACCTGCTCGACGCCGAGCCGCCGGAGCGACGCCTCGCACGCCTCGCGCAGCGCGCGCGCGCTCGCGTCATAAGGAATGGGCGGGCGGATGCCGCCCTTCGTCGCGAGCACCATGCGCGCGCGCAGCCCGGGCGCGTCCGCGAGCACGCGGCCGAGCAGCTCCTCGGCCGCGCCGAAGCCCGCGCCGCCCCAGTCGAGCCCGTACACGTCGGCCGTGTCCACGAGGTTCATGCCGGCGTCGAGCGCGGCCTCGAGGCGCGCGCGCGCCTCGGCCGGCGTCATCGCGACGAGCCGCCAGCACCCGAAGGCGAGCGGCGCGACGCGAAGCCCGCTCCCGATCGGGCGCGGCGCGGTGCGGACGAGCGAGGCGGGGGCGTCGGGCGCGCCCGGCGAGCCGGCGGGTTCGGGCATCGCCGCATCCTATCCCAGGGCACCCGCGGAACGGCTCCGCTGCCCCGAGTTGCGGGTAAGCCGCGCGCGCGCGCGGGCCGATGAGGCGCGGAGTCCGCGCCAGAGAAGGCTGGAAGGCGCGGAGTCCGCGCCGACGACGATCGACGACCGACGAGGATCTGCGTGCCCCATCTCCTGATGACCTTCGTCGGGCTCCTCTTCGCGGGTGGCGGCATCCTGCTCGGCCTCGCGGCGCTCACCTGGCAGCGGCGCTCCGCGACCTCCGGCCGCTCGCTCGCCGCCATGCTCGCGGGCGCGGCCGTGTGGGTGCTCGGCGCGGCGGCCGAGCACCTCGCGCCCGGCGTCGCGGGCAAGCTCCTCGCCTCGAAGGTGCAGTACGTCGGCGTGCTCGCGATCCCGCCCGCCGCGCTCGCGACCGTGCTCGTCGCCGTCGGGCGCGCGCGCTGGCTCGAGCGCTCGCTCCCGTTCCTGCTCGGGTTCGCCGCGTGCGGCATCGGCCTCGCGGCGACGAACGACTGGCACGGGCTCGTGTGGGAGCGCGTCGCGCTCGCGCCCGGCCCGGGCTTTCCGATCCTCGCGCTCGACTACGGCCCCGCCTACGCGGTGATCGCGCTCGGCTGCCACGTGCAGCTGCTCGCGGCGCTCTGGCTCTACGTCGCGTACTCGGGGCGCGGCTTCGAGCCCGAAGCGTGCCTCGTCCACCTCGGGTTCGCGGCGCCGTGGGCGACGAACGTCCTCTACCAGCTGCGCGTCGGCCCGTGGCCCGAGCTCGACCTCACGCCGCTCGGCCTCGTCGTCACGGGCGTCGCGTTCACCGTCTCGTTCCACGGCCTCGGCAACGTCTTCTCGACGCTCAAGCTCGCGCACCGCGACGTGCTCGAGCACATCGCCGACGCGATCCTCGTCTTCGATCGCGACGAGCGCCTGCTCTCGGCGAATCGCGCCGCGCGCGCGCTGCTCGCGCTGCCACCGCTGCCGGCGCCGGCCGCGCGCGCGCTCGCGCCCTTCGACGCGCTGCTCGCGTGGGTGCGCTCGGGCGCGGCGTCCGCCGCCGAGGGCGGCTTCGACATCGAGATCCGCACGGCGCGCGCGGCCGACGGGGGCGAGGCCGCGACCGAGCGGCGCGTCTTCGACGCGCGCGCGGTGCCGATCGAGGACGCGCGCCTCTCGGGCCGCGCGGCCGTCGGCGGAAGGGTCGTCGTGCTGCGCGAGGTGACGGAGCAGCGCGCCGCGGAGCGCGAGCACCGGCTCCACCGCGAGCAGCTGCGCCAGATCCTCGACCTCATGCCGCACGCCGTCTTCGCGCGCGACGGCCAGGGCCACTTCCTCCTCGTCAACGAGAGCTGCGCGCGCATCTACGGCATGCGCCCCGAGAACCTGCTCGGGCGGTCGCAGTACGCGCTGCACGACGGCGCCGAGGACGTCGCGCGCATGCTCGCGCACGACCGACGCGTCATGGAATCGGGTGCGGCGTCGACGATCGAGGAGCACTTCGAGGACGACCGCGGGCGCTCGCACGTCTTCCGCACGACGCGCGTTCCGTTCCTGCGCAGCGAGGACGAGCTTCCCGCCGTGCTCGGCGTCGCGATCAACGTCACGCGCGAGAAGGAGCGCGAGCGGCTGCTCGAGCGGCTCGCGTCGACCGATTCGCTGACCGACCTCGCGAACCGCCGCCACTTCCACGAGGTGCTCGAGCACGCGCTGTCGACGGCGCGCCACAAGGCCCACCGCGCGGGGCTCCTGTTCATCGACCTCGATCGCTTCAAGATGGTGAACGACGTCTACGGCCACCTCGTCGGCGACGAGGTGCTGCGCGAGGTCGCGTCGCGCATCCAGGACAGCGTGCGCTTCACCGACCAGGTGCTCGTCGCCGGCCGCGACACGGGCGACGACGCGGGGAGCGAGACGACCGTCTCGCGGCTCGGCGGCGACGAGTTCATCGTGCTGCTGCCCGAGGTGACGGGGCCGGCGGGCGCGGCGCACGTCGCGCGGCGCATCCTCGCCGCGCTCGCGCGGCCGATCGCGACGGGCGACGAGCGCCTGCAGCTCGGCGCGAGCGTCGGCGTCGCGATCTTCCCCGAGGACGGCGCCGACCCGGAGACGCTGCTTCGCCACTGCGACCAGGCGCTCGGCAACGCGAAGCGCTCGGGGCGCGGCAAGTTCGAGTTCTTCAGCGCCGCGATCGGCGAGGCCGAGGAGCGGCGCCACGAGATCGAGCGCGCGCTGCGGCGCGCGCTCGAGCGCCGCGGCGAGCTCGAGGTGCACTACCAGCCGATCCGCCACGCGCGCACCGCCGCGCTCACGAGCGTCGAGGCGCTCGTGCGCATGACGAGCGCCGAGCTCGGCGCGGTCGCGCCCGAGGAGTTCATTCCCGTCGCCGAGGAGTCGGGGCTCGTCGTGCCGCTCGGGCGCTACGTGGTCGAGACGGTGTGCGCGCACGCCGCCGGCTGGCGCGCGCGCGGCCTGCGCCTGCCGCGCTTCGCGATCAACCTCTCCGCGCGTCAGCTCGTCGACCGCGCGACGGCCGAGGAGCTCGGCCGCATCTTCACCGCCGCGGGGCTCGACGGCAGCGCGATCGAGTTCGAGCTGACGGAGGGCAGCATCCTGACGCGCAACCCGGTCGTCGGCGAGACGATCGCGGCGCTCCGCTCGCAGGGCTGCACGTTCGCGCTCGACGACTTCGGCACCGGCTACTCGTCGCTCTCGCATCTGCGCCGCTTCGAGTTCGACCGGCTCAAGATCGATCGCACCTTCGTCGCGGGCATCGGGCGCGTGGCGGGCGACGAGGAGCTGACGCGCGCCGTCATCGCGCTCGGCCAGCGCCTCGGCATCGAGACGGTCGCCGAGGGCGTCGAGACGGAGACGCAGCTCGCCTTCCTGCGCGACGAGGGCTGCGACTTCGTGCAGGGCTACCTGCTCGGCCGTCCGCTCCCCGCCGCCGACACCGAGCGCATGCTCGAGAGCGCGCTCGGCCGCGAGAAGGACGAGACGGCCTAGCCACCGACTCGGGCGGCGCCGCCGGCGCGGCGTTGGACTCCGCGCGGCCGCGAGTCGAACACTCGCGCCCGACGTTGCGCGCCGCGCCTCCTACCTTCGTCGCCCACGACGGAGGGAGGCGCCATGTCCGAAGCCACACCGCGCGAGCGGCTCATGAGCGGAGCCTCGTGGGACGCGTTCTGCGACCAGATCAAGGCCGCGGGGAAGACGATCCTCGCCGAGAACCAGCCCGATTCGCCGCTCGATCGCGCGGAGGGCTTCCGCTACCTGACGCGGCTCGTCCGCACGTCGCTCGAATCCTTCATCGAGTACGCGGACCCGATGGCGCCCGTGCTGACGCGGCCCGTCCACGAGACGGCGAAGATCGGCGCCGACAACCCCGACAACTACTATCAGCACGCGACGATCAGCGGCGCGTTCGAGTACCGCATCCGCGGCGTGCGCAACACCGTCCACTACCTCGACTTCGGCACGCAGTCGCCGGGCGTCGCGTCGACGGGCGACTCGAAGCAGGCGGGCCACCTCGACGCCGCCGACCTCGACATCGACGCCGACGGCCGCTTCGAGGTCGTGCTCTCGTGCGAGCCGCCGGCGAGCGGCACGCGCAACTGGCTGCGCATGAGGCCCGACACCGCGCAGCTGATCGTCCGCCAGACGTTCCTCGACCGCGACACCGAGCGGCCCGCCGACCTCGTGATCGAGCGCGTCGGCGGCGATGCGACGCCCGCGCCGCTCACGCCGGAGGCGATGGACGCGGGGCTCGCGCGCGCGGCCGGGCTCGTCGCGGGCTGCACGGCGCTCTTCTCGACCTGGGCGGCCGGGTTCCGCGAGCACGTGAACGAGCTGCCGCGCTTCGACGACAGCGTGTCGATGGGCGCGGGCGGCGACCCGAACATCGCCTACTACCACAGCTACTGGGCGCTCGGGCCCGAGGAGGCGCTCGTCATCGAGGCGACGCCGCCCGCCTGCGAGTCGTGGAACTTCCAGCTCGACAACCACTGGATGGAGTCGCTCGACTACCGCTACCACCGCATCCACGTGAACAAGCACACGGCGGTGTACGAGCCCGACGGCTCGGTGCGCATCGTCGTCGCGCACCGCGACCCGGGCGTCCCGAACTGGGTCGACACCGCGAGCCACGCACAGGGCACGATGTGCTTCCGCTGGATCCGCGCCGACGCGCACCCGCAGCCGAGGACGCGCGTCGTGAAGCTCTCCGAGATCGCGGGCGCCGGGCAGTGAGCAGCGCCGCGGGCCCGGCGCCGCGCGGCGCCGCGAACGCCGGCTCGGCGAACGCCGGCTCGGCGCGCGGCGCGGCGCCGTTCGCGATCCCGCCGTTCCCGTGGCCCGTGCGCGCGGGGCTCGCCGCCTGGCGCGCCGTCGCGCGCACGGGGCTCGCGCGGCCCGCGCTCGACGAGGCGTCGATCGTCGCCGCGGCGCGCCGCGCGACCGGCCTCCACTCCTTCGTCGACGAGCGCTTCCGCGTGCGCATGCGCCAGCTGCTGTTCTCGCTCGAGGAGGAGGCGGGCCTCCACCTGCTCGGCCGCGCCGTCGTGCGCGCGAGCATCGTGCGCGCGCTCGCGTGCCGGCTGCGGCTCGAGAACCTGTGCGACCTCCACCCCGAGATCGGCGCGCTCCCCGTCGAGGCGCCCGTCTTCATCGCCGGCCTCCAGCGCACCGGCACGACGAAGCTCCACCGCCTGCTCGCGTGCGACCCGCGCCTGCGCCCGCTCATCTCGGCCGAAGGCCTGAACCCCGCGCCGCTCGGCCGCCCGGTGCGCGACGAGCCCGGCGAGCGCGCTCGCCGCATGGCGCAGGCGCGCACCGCCGAGCGCGGCATGCGATACATGTCGCCGGCGCTGTTCGCGATCCACCCGATCGAGGCCGACGCGCCCGAGGAGGACGTGTTCCTGCTCGACGTCGCGTTCGTGAGCGGCGCGATCGACGCCTCGCTCGACGTCCCGACCTACTCGCAGAAGCTCCGCGAGTCGCCGCAGCACGACGCCTACGCCTACTTCCGCCGCCTCGTGCAGCTCCTGCTCTGGCAGCGGCCCGGACGTTATGTCGGGAAGACGCCGCACCACCTCGAGAACCTCGACGCCCTGCTCGCCGCCTTTCCCGACGCCAAGGTCCTGCACACCCACCGCGACCCGCGCAAGGTCGTCCCCTCGTTCGCCAGCATGATGGTGCACGCCGGCGCCATGCTCTCGTCCTCCGTCGACCCCCACCGCACCGGCCGCCGCGTCGCCGCCCAGGCCGCCCGCTCGATCGACCGCGCCCTGTCCGTCCGCGACGCCCTCGGCCCGCGCGACACCGCGACCGTGCTCGACATCCACTACGCCTCGCTCCAGCGCGACCCCTTCGCCGAGATGCACCGCGTCTACGCCTTCCTCGGCCTCGCCCTCACACCCGACGTCGAGGGCCGCATGCGCGCCTGGCTCCGCGACAACCCGCAAGGCAAGAACGGCGCCCACCACTACCGCGCCCGCGACTTCGGCCTCGACGAAGCCGAGCTCGACGCCCGCTTCAAGGCGTACCGCGAGCGCTTCGGGATTCCGGCGGAGTAGGCGCGCGGAGTGGCGGCGGTGCGGACCGACGCGCCGCCGTCGCGTGACTAACGTGATGCTCTGGCAACTGCTTCGGGCAGCCGCTCGCGCAGCTCGGCGATCCTTCGCAGCTTGAGGTCTTCGTAGCCGCGGACGAGGTCGGGGAGTTCGGCGAGGGCGACGGCGTCGTCGTAGCGCGCGGGGTCGAGGGCGCGGAGGGCGGTCGCGAGTGCGGCGCGGTACTCGGCGGGGAGTGCGCGCTCCTCGCGGCGGACGCGAGCCCAGCCGAACGGGTCGAGCGGCGTGCCGCGCAGTCGCCGGCCCTTCGCGAGCAGGCGGAGGGCGGGCGTCGCCCAGCCCGGGATGGCGAGCTTGTGGCGGAGGCCGAGCGCGCGCAGGAGCGGCGGGTGGAGGAGGAGCTTCGCGCGGCCGCCGAGCGCGCGCGCGCGTTCGCGCACCGCGCGGGCGCCGTCGTCGGTCGTGAGGAGCCGGGCGACCTCGTACTCGTCCTTGTAGGCGACGAGCTTGTGGAGGTTGCGGGCGACGGCGTGCGTGAGGCGCTCGGGCTCGCGACCGATGCGGCGCTCGGCGGCGGCGACCTCGGCCAGCGTCGCGAGGTAGCCGCGCGCGAGCGCGCGCCCTTGATAGGCGACGAGGTCGGCGGCGAAGCGCGCGACGTCGGAGGCGAGCGCGGGCGCGAGCGCGAGCGCGGCGAGTGCCGCGTCGAGCGCGGCGTCGCCCGTCGACGCGGGCGCGCTCGCAGTGGCGTGCGGCGCGCGCGCGTCCGCGTTCCCTCCGGCATCCGATCCGACCTCCGCTCCGACCTCCGATCCCGCATCCGCGCTCGCCGCGCCGCTCGCCACGCAGGCGCGGCCGAGCCGGAACGCGGCGAGGTTCTCCTCGACGGCGACGCCGTTGAGCCGCAGCGCCTCCTCGACGAACTCGACGGCGATCGGGAGCGCACCCGCCTGCACGGCCATGCCGACGACGAAGACGTTCGCCGTCTGCGCCTCGCCGAAGGCGGCGGTCGTGCGGCGTTCGGCGTCGGCCCAGAACGCGGGAGCGCTCCCGGCCTCGGCGGCGATCGCGCGCGCGATGTCGCCCGGCGACGGCATCGCGGCGAGCGGGTCGCCGACCATCGCGCCCGTCGGCTCGCACGACGTCGAGCCGACGACGACGGTGCGATCGCGCGCGATCACGGAGAGACCCTTGTCGGACGCGGCGACGAGGCCGTCGAGCGCGACGAGCACGTCGGCCTGCCGCGCGCCGACGCGGCTCGAGTAGGCGGGCTCCGCGCGGCGCAGGCAGAGGTCGCTCACGACGGGGCCGGCCTTCTGCGAGAGGCCGATCTGGTCGAGGCCGCGCACGTGGTAGCCCGCGAGCATCGCGGCCGTCGCGACCACCTGCGACACGGTGACGACGCCCGTGCCGCCGATGCCGGTCAGGCGCACGTTGAGCGCCTCGCTGCGCACGATGGGAACGGGCGCGGGAAGGGGCTCGCTCGCGACGTCGGCGACGGCGGGCGCGATCGCGCGCGCACCCGCGCGGCTCGGCATGCCGCGCGCGCGGCCGCGCCGCGCCTGCCAGTAGCGTCGCTCGAAGAAGCGCGGCCGCAGGTCGACGACGGCGAACGACGGGCAGTCGCCCTCGAGGCACGAGTAGTCGAGGTTGCAGGTCGTCGGGTCGACCTGCGTCTTGCGGCCGAACGGCGTGTCGACGGGCTGGAGCGACAGGCAGTTGCTGACGCGCCCGCAGTCGCCGCAGCCCTCGCACACGCGGTGGTTGATGACGACGCGGCGCGGCGGGGTCGGGATCTTCCCGCGCCGCCGCAGGCGCCGCGCCTCGGCGGCGCACGCCTGGTCGTGGATCAGCACGGTGACGCCCGGCGTCTCGCCTAGCAAGCGCTGCGCCTCGAGCAGCCGCTCGCGCCCCCACACCTCGACCTTCGGCGGCAGCAGCACGTCGCGGTAGCGCGAAGGGTCGTCGGTCGTCACGAGCACGCGCGCGACGCCCTGGTTCAGCAGGTTCGCGGCGATCTCGGAGACGCCGAGGTGGCCGGGCGAGCGCTGCCCGCCCGTCATCGCGATCACGCCGTTGTAGAGGAGCTTGTACGTGATGTTCACGCCCGCGGCGACGGCGGCCGTGACGGCGAGCTGCCCCGAGTGGAAGTAGGTGCCGTCGCCCAGGTTCTGGAAGAGGTGCGGCGCCTCGACGAAGGGTGCCATGCCGATCCACTGCGTCCCCTCGTTGCCCATGCACGTGACGCCCGAGATGGCGCCGACGCGCTTCGGGTCCATCAGGATGGCCATCGTCGAGCAGCCGATGCCCGCGGCGACGAGCGCGCCGGGCGGCACCTCGGTCGAGCGGTTGTGCGGGCACCCGGAGCAGTAGAAGGGCGTGCGCTGCGCGGCGATGCGGAGCGCGGGCTCGCGCGCGGGCGGCTCGGGCGCGAGGCGTTCGGCGAGGCGGGGCGCGAGGCGCGCGCGCAGCGCGCGCACGACGTGGTCGGCGTCGAGGCTCCCGTAGCCCGGCACGAGCACGCGGCCCTGCTCGTCGTGCTTGCCGACGATGCGCGGCGCGCCGGCCGTGCCGTAGAGCGCGTCCTTCACGAGCGACTCGAGGTTCGGCTGCTTCTCCTCGATCACGAAGACCTCCTCGAGGCCTTCGGCGAACGCGCGCACGCCCGCCGGATCGAACGGCATCGGCATGCTCATGCGGTACAGGCGGATGCCCGCGCGCGCGACGTCGGCATCGCTGCGCAGGCCGAGCCGCGAGAGCGCCTCGCGCACCTCGCGGTACGTGATGCCCGACGAGAGGAGCCCGATCCACGCGCCGGGCGCGTCGACCGTGACGGTGTTCAGGTCGTTCGTCGCCGCGTACTCGGTCGCGAGCGCATAGCGGACCTCGAAGATGTCGCGCTCCATCTCGAGCGTGAGCGGCGTCAGCAGGTTCGCCTCGGGCAGCGGCACGCGCAGCGCGCGGCGGTCGCCGACGAGGAAGGGAACGACGCGATCGGGATCGAGGTCGACCGTGGCCGTCGCATCCGCGACGTCGGCCACGATCTTGAGCGCCGCCCACAGACCCGTCGAGCGCGAGAGCGCGACGGCGTGGCGCCCGAGGTCGAGCACCTCGCCCGGGTCGGCGGGGTAGAGGAAGGGGATGTGGAGGTCGGCCAGCAGGCCGGCGGACGACGACGGCACCGTCGAGCTCTTCGCCGCCGGGTCGTCGCCGACGAACGCGACCGCGCCGCTCGTGCGCGTCGTTCCGACGTACACCGCGTGCCGCAGCGCGTCGGCCGCGCGATCGACGCCCGGCGCCTTGCCGTACCAGAAGCCGACGACGCCGTCGTAGCGCGCATCCGGGCGCGAGGCCGCGAGCTGCGAGCCCATCACCGCCGTCGCCGCGTACTCCTCGTTCAGGCCGGGCCGGTGCACGACGGGGAGGTCGGAGACGAGGCGCAGCGCGCGGCCGAGCTCGAGGTCGAAGCCGCCGAGCGGCGAGCCCGGATAGCCCGAGAGGAACGACGCCGTCGTTAGGCCGGCGCGGCGGTCGGCGCGCAGCTGCTCGAACGGGAGCCGCGCGAGCGCCTGGATGCCCGTGAGCACGACGCGTCCGCGCTCGGCCACGTAGCGGTCCTCGAGCCGGTAGCCGGCGCGCGCGGCGCCCGGGGACGGCGAGGACGTGGGAGGCTCCATGCGCGGCCCCTCCGTGGCAGGCGACGGAGACCTTGCCAACCGCGCGACGCTCCGGCAACACTGCGCGCCGTTTCCCACCCTTCGACGCGGAGGCGCACGCCATGCCCGAAGCGCAGAGCCGAACGACGAAGCCGATCGACGCCGAGGCGCTCGCGCGCTGGATGGACGAGAACGGCGCGCCGGGCGCGGGCGAGGTGCCGACGCTGCGCGAGCTCGGCGGAGGGTCGCAGAACGAGCTCGTGCTCGTCGAGCGCGGCGGCGAGCGCATGGTGATGCGCAAGCCGCCCGCGAGCGCCGTCGCCGACCGCCTCGACGGCATCCGCCGCGAGCACCGGCTCGTGAAGGCGCTGCGCGGGGCCGATGTGCCGCACGCCCGCTACGTCGCCGGCACCGACGACCCCTCGTTGTTAGGCATGCCGTTCTACCTCATGGAGGCGGTCGACGGCTGGTGCCCGACCGACGTCGGCGGCTGGGCGCCGCCCTTCGACACCGACGCCGAGGCGCGCCGCGGGCTCGCGTTCGAGCTCGCCCGCGGCGCCGCGCTGCTCTCGAAGGTCGACTGGAAGGCGCGCGGCCTCGAGGGCTTCGGCCGGCCGGACGGCTTCCACGAACGTCAGGTCGATCGCTGGCTCGCCTTCCACGCGCGCATCAAGTGCCGCGAGCTCGAGGGCCTCGACGAGGCCGCGGCCTGGCTGCGCGCGCACCGCCCGCGCCACTACGAGCCCGGCATCATGCACGGCGACTACCAGTTCGCGAACGTGATGTACCGGCACGGCGCACCCGCCGAGCTCGCCGCCATCATCGACTGGGAGATGACGACCATCGGCGACCCGCTGCTCGACCTCGGCTGGGTGTTCGTCGCCTGGGGCGACGACGGCGACGACATGACGGCCGCGCGCTACGCCGACATGGCGGGCATGCCGACGCGCGACGAGATGTGCGAGCACTACGAGAAGGTCTCCGGCCGCTCGACCGACGGCATCGACTACTACGTCGTGCTCGCGCGCTTCAAGCTCGGCATCGTGCTCGAGCAGGGCTACAGCCGCTTCCTCTCCGGCCACGCCGTCGACCCCAAGGTCGAGGCGTTCGGCCCGATCGTGCCGGAGCTGATCGCGAAGGCGGCGAGCCTCGCCGCGCGTCTCGGCTGACGCGCCCGCGCTGACGCGGCGTCACCGTCGTGGTGGGCCCTCCAGGATTCGAACCTCGAAGCGGGGTCGAAACAAGGCGTGAAATCAGGTGTTTAGGCGCCTGTAGAAGGGCTTGGCTACAAGTGGGCGGCATGTCTGGATCGAAAGGCGCTCGGCCGCGGCGCGTGTGATATCACCTCACTCCCGTGGACCATGCGGCTCAAGCGCAGGTTTCAATTGCGTAGTTTCGCCGCGCCTCAAGCAACAGGCGGCAGCTAACGCGTACACCCGATCGTCCGTGACGTGAGGCAGATCGTTGCTACCGCACGCTGCTACTCGACGATTCAGGTACTTGCGAAGTTCTCGCAAATCACGCGAGCGCCAAGGCGCTGTTCTTTGCAGGATGCGTAGGTTGAACCGGATACTGACTTCATTGGACCGCGCTCGGGGTGCTCGCCAATCTGCCACCTTCGGACCCCGCGGCTAGCGCAGCACGACCGCGTGAATCAGTAGGCGATCTTGGTCCTGGCTTCCAAGATGGGTTGAGCGCACTGCGCTTCAGCCTGAAGGAGACCCGAGTGACGAAATTCGAGTACGACGTTCTTCTATTCCGTCAGCAGGAGAAGTCTCCTCTCCAGCTCGCTTTCGTCGCGCCGGCTGACGACCTACTAACGTGGGCCGGCATACCTCGGAAATCGGACGAGTTGCTGACCGGCTTTCAGCGCTTTCGTGACAAGAAGCGTGTGGATGAGGAGATCGTTCCGTTCTTCCAGGATGACAAGAATTGCAGCCCTACCGCTCTGATCGTGGCGCTTCGGAAGGAAGCTGGACTCGGTCGATGCAGCCTTAGCGATGATGCGGTTGAGGTTGGCGAGGTGAAGCAGGCAAGACTTACGATCGAAGTTGATACAGCTGCGTTCTCGACCACCCGGGTCTTCGAGGAAGCACTTCAGTTCGTTCGCGATCGGAACCCCGCGCTTCCGGGCTCTGGAGAAGACGCTGAGGATGCCGACGAGACGGAGGGACTGTTAGACGACGAGGACGACGATACTGACGAGATCGTTCACTTGGGGACAGAGACGCTGGCAAAGATGCGTGAGCTGCTTGAGGACAAGAGCAACTGGAGCAATGACGATTTTCGCTCGTCAGTCGTTGATTTTGTCAAACCAGCGTTCCTTATCGACGGCCAGCATCGTGCAACCGCGGCCGCGCGGCTTGGCGAACACGGTCTCCCCTTCATGGTGTGTGGCCTCTACGATGCATCATGGCCAGAGCAAGTCTTCCAATTCACCGTTGTGAACCTTAAGCCTGTTCGAATCAAGCCGTCACTCATCACTTCCATCGCCGCCCTTAGCCTGACACGGGAAGAACACCGAGAGGTCGAGACGCGACTCGAGAACGCCGGGATAGGTATGCGCGAGGTGTCAGTGATGAGTCTGGTTGCCTATGACGATGCAAGCCCGTTCTCCGGAATGATCGCAATGGCGGTTAGTGACCCGAAGCAGGAAAGAGAATTGCTTGGCTACGGAGCAGCTAAGCGAATCGCCAACGCGTGGTACCGCGCAACGCGAACGTCGCTCACGCAGATTGCGCGACAACTCTTCGCCTCAAACAACTCCTCGAACGCTCGAAAGGAATGGCGCGATCAGCGTGTCTGGTTCGATTTCTTCGTTGCATTCTGGACCGCTGTGCGTGACCACTATTCCGAATCCTTGTGGCAGAAGAGCGAAGCCAACAAACTTTTTGTCGGTGCGAACCTATGGGCCCTGCAGGAGGCGGTGCTGTCTGCAGCAGATGGGCAGATGGCATCACATTGGAAGGTGCCGGACGACGAGTGGGGGTTCGAGGAGCGCTCCGCGTTCCTTAAGGAGCGGCTGCTGGAGGTTGTGACTACGATGCTCAGCTACGTACCGGAACAAGTTTGGACGCACCCTTGGAATAAGGCTAGTCAAGACACGACTCAAGGAAGGGATGAGTTGGTAAAGCTCTTCACTCGTTTTATCGACTCCGGAAAGAAGGGGAGCCCGTGGAAGGGGTGGAGAAATGACGAGTGGTTCAAGCGATCCGAGGAGTAGCCAGAGCAATGGCGTCGGGAGACGCGCTTGAGCGACTGATCGAAGACATCCTGGACCCAAGCGGCGGCTTCCTACGCGGCCTTGCGCGGTCAACAAACAATCCCGCAGAACTCATGACAGCGGTGGTCGAGTGGGGAAACCGAATCAATCGGACCCTTGATGAAACGGTTGCATCGATCGAGCCGTGCATTCGTCAAAGCATCCTCATGTGTCTGCTTCCAGCGACTGCGTTCACATCGGGAGGAAGTGTCGATCGGGCCGTCAAGGATCACCTTGATCAACTCGGACTGAATCTCAGTAGCCAAGCCCGCAGAACACTTCGAGATGTGTGTCTAAACGCGCAGAAGATGCGCGAAATGGACAGTAGGACTGCACGCAGCCGATCCATGTCCCTTGCTCACCTGAGGGCAAGGGAAACCATGTACTCAGAGATTCGCACTCGGCAGTCGGGGCGCTGTATGTGGTGCGGTGTTCCACTCGACGGATTGGGAGTCGTCGAAACACTCGAACACGTGGCGCCGAAGCATCTTGGTGATGACTTGCCCGATGGAAGCAACTGGGGGTTAGCGTGCAGCACGTGCAATCACGGGAAGGGCGATACGCTCGCCTGGGCTGCGCGAAAAAGTGCGCATGACTTCATGACGCGCCGCGACTTCATGGCTGTAACGCGGATGTCGCCCCCTCAGCGGTGGTGTGTCCTAGCGCGGAAGGGCGCGTGCGATCGCTGCAAGCGCAGCATTCAGGAGATCGAGATCTTCCCGTACACGCGCGTGCCAACGGGCCTCGCGATCCCCTCGAACTGCGGCGCGGCCTGTAGCGAATGCGCCCGTCGAGGCCCTCTCCGATTCCTCGAGGTCGAATGGCACTCCAGCGAGAAATCTCGCGCGCAGGGGAAGCCGTAGTATCACCCTGAGTGAAAACGACCCCATGCCGGGAACCGTTGCCCGTCCCGCATTCATAACTGCACTTCGAGTGATCGACGAAGTGTTGTAGTTTTCCGGCGAAGGGGGGAGTCATGACCTTTCGTCGGCCTGCAGTCGTGTTGTTAAGTGGCGGATTGGACTCCACGACCACGCTCGCGATCGCGCGAGAATCGGAGTTCGACGCTCATGCACTCACGTTTCGATATGGGCAGCGCCACAACGCCGAGATCTCGGCGGCTCAACGGGTAGCGGAAGCCTTCGGCGTCGAAGCGCACATTGTCGCCGACATCGATCTCCGGTTGTTTGGTGGATCGGCGCTAACAGATGACATCGATGTGCCTAAGGGGCGGTCCTTGGACGAGGTCGGCGACGGGATCCCCATTACCTACGTACCCGCCCGAAATACGATCTTCCTGTCGTTCGCATTGGCATGGGCCGAGGTGCTTAAGGCATCGGACATATTCATTGGCGTGAACGCACTCGACTACAGCGGATATCCGGACTGCCGACCCGAATACATCAAGGCCTATGAGGCGATGGCGAATCTCGCCACCAAGTCAGGTGTCGAAGGGCACCAACACACCCGAATCCACACCCCGCTGATAAATCTTACGAAGGCGCAGATCATCGCGCGCGGCCTCGAGCTCGGCGTCGACTACAGCATAACGTGTACATGCTATGAGCCCAGTGACGCGGGCGAGGCCTGTGGCGAGTGCGACGCTTGCCTTCTTCGCCTGAAGGGCTTCGCCGAGAACGGATTGTCTGATCCCGTACCGTATCAAGCCGGGGCCCCCGTGTGACCTACTTCGTCAAGGAACTGTTCTACACGATTCAGGGCGAGGGCCTTCAGGCTGGACGTCCCGCCGTGTTCTGCAGATTCTCAGGATGCAACCTTTGGACCGGCCGCGAGCAGGATCGTCCGACCGCTGCCTGTAGCTTCTGCGACACCGACTTCGTTGGGACGGACGGTCCCGGCGGCGGAAGGTTTGAACATCCCGAGGACCTTGCGAGAACTGCGGCCGGCTTTTGGGCGCACGGTCATGCCGGATCGAATCCGCTCATTGTCTGCACGGGTGGAGAACCACTTCTCCAACTCGATGTCGCGCTGGTCGAAGCGTTTCAACGCGTTGGATTCGACGTCGCGATCGAGTCCAATGGAACGATCGAGGCGCCCGACTGCATCGACTGGGTCTGCGTTAGTCCAAAGGGCACAGCGCCACTCCGCCAGACTCGCGGGAATGAGCTGAAGCTCGTCTTTCCTCAATACGGAGTGGATCCACAGCGATTCGAACGTCTTCAGTTCGACGCCCTCCTCCTGCAGCCAATGGACGGGCCTGAGATCGAGAAGAATACACGCCTCGCAGTTGAGTACTGCCTGGCGCATCCGCAATGGAGGCTCAGCCTGCAGACGCACAAGTTCTTGGGAATTCCGTAAGGGGGGTATGTGGAGATCTTCAAGGAATTCAGCTTCGAAGCCGCACATCGGCTTCCCAACGTCCCGCCCGACCACAAGTGCGCGCGATTGCATGGCCACTCATTTAAGGCCGAGATCCACGTCGCGGGGCCGATCGATCAAGACACTGGTTGGATCATCGATTTCGCGGAGATCAAGCACGCGTTTGAGCCCCTGATGAAGCAACTCGATCACAACTTCTTGAACGAGATTCGTGGACTCGAGAACCCCACGAGCGAACATCTCGCGCGCTGGATCTGGACGAATCTGTCGCTCGCGCTTCCAGGCCTCTCGAAGGTCGTCGTACGAGAGACCTGCACCAGTGGGTGCGTCTACTCCGGAGAAGATGAGTAGTGGAGGACGTGCAGCAGTGGGCAGATGGTCGGGGGGTTCCGCTCTCGCGAGTGGGCGTCTCCGGGCTCCGTTACCCGATCGTTGTCCTCGATCGTGCGAATGCCAAGCAGCAAACGACAGGCGAGTTCTCTCTCTCCGTCGCCCTACCTGAATGCGTGAAGGGCACGCACATGAGTCGGTTCGTCGAGGTGCTGAATGACAATCGCGGCGAAGTAACGATTCACACCATCCCCCACATCCTGGATCAGATTCAGACGCGCCTTGGCAGCCATGAGGCGCAGTTGCGAATCGAGTTCGACTACTTCCTCGAGCGCGCAGCTCCAGTGAGCGGTTCGCTCGGACTGATGGACTACAGGTGCAGTTTTGACGCCCTCACGAACGAACGAGGTGTGGAGTTTTCGGTCGGCGTCACCGTGCCGGTGACGAGCCTGTGCCCGTGCAGCAAGGAAATCAGCGACTACGGAGCGCACAACCAGCGAGGCCTGATCGAACTTGCGGTTAGAACCGGGCGCGACTCCGGAGAGATCGTCTGGATTGAGGAGTTGATCGAGGTCGCCGAGCGGTCCGCGTCTTGCCCCGTCTATCCCTTGCTGAAGCGCGCAGACGAACGTCACGTAACGATGAAGGCCTACGACAACCCCGTCTTCGTCGAGGACATGGTGCGCAACGCCGCACTCGAACTTCGTGATGACCCGCGAGTGACGTGGTTTCGAGTGCGCGCGGAGAACGCCGAGAGCATCCACAACCACTCCGCGTTCGCCGAGACGTCATGGACGGAAGGGGCGTGGTAGCCGAACTCGACATCGTCGTCTCGTGCACGTATCGCAAGCGTGCGCGGAGCGCCGGACGCGGGGTGCCGGAGGCCGAGTGGGCTCGTATGCGCGACGTCGACGGTGCATCGGCGGATGAGCGCGTACGAGCTTGGAAGAATCTGTTGCTCGCACGCGCACATCTCCGCGCGCCAGCGAGCGCCATGTACGCCGGCGACCACTGGACCACGGCACTCGAGCTCCCAAAGCTGGCGGAGCACCAAGGTTGGCAGGCGCGGCTTCACGTTTGTTCCGCGGGCTACGGCTTGATCACACCCGACGAGCCGATCGCACCGTACTCGGCAACTTTCAGTCCGAGCCCCGACTTCGTCGGAGGCGCATGCGCCTCGGGCGAAAAAGCTCTCGCTGCGCAGCTTTGGTGGGAGCAAATCACTGGCGGGAGTGGCATTGCATCTCGATGCACCGGACAGCGGATCATCGTGATCGCGTCGGCCAAATACCTGTCTGCAATCGAAGCCGACGTGCTGGCAGCGGCCAGCGGGAACCCGGAACGATTGCTCGTCATCTCTTCCGGAGCCAAGAACAGCGGCCCTCTCGGTCGGTTTCTCCTGCCTGCCGACGCTCGCCTGCAGGCACAGGTTGGGGGTGTTCGCCAGGCTCTCAACGCGCGTCTGGCGCGCGACGTCATCGCGCACCTTGACCCGAACGAGGTGGCGTCCTTCGAAAGGATTCGCGTCGCATTCAAGCGCAAGCTCACGAGGGCGGCCGCGGTTCCCCACTACGACCGCATCTCGATGGATGACGACGACGTCCGTCAGTACATCGCGAAGCGGTTGGCGAGCGATGGCCAGTTGAGCCGATCGAGGCTGCTTCGACAGCTCCGCGACAGCGGGCACGCTTGCGAGCAGAAGCGGTTCGGCAACCTATTCAACGAGGTAAGGAAGCGCGTCCATGCCCAGACCCGCTAGCAAGCTACGCCGCCGTGCCTTACGGCTCAGGCAACCTGGCGGCCACCCCCTCTATATGTTCAGCCTGCGTGGCGACGAACTACTTCGTATCGCGGATATCTCGCGTGTGTCGAGATCGGAAGCAGGAAAGCTTCTCGGGTACCAACGGCCTGAGGTACGACGGCACGTCAAGGACATCGTCGAGTATCTCAACAGCGACGATGTTCTCTTCCCGAACAGCCTCATCCTCGCGCTCGACTCCAAGGTCAAGTTCACGAAAAGCCGTGGTCCCAACGTAGGTGACGATCTCGTAGAAGCCGGGACTCTTGAGATTCCGCTTCCCAACGAGGATGAGGAGAAGCCGGCCTGGATCGTGGATGGACAGCAGCGCGCGCTTGCCATCTCGAAGTCGGAGCGAAAGGACTTGGCTGTACCAGTCAATGCATTCGTTGCCGATGCGATCGACCTTCAGCGCGATCAGTTTCTCCGCGTCAACAACACGCGCCCACTTCCGAGGGGACTCATCACCGAACTCCTCCCGGAAGTGACGACCCCGCTGCCCGCTCGCCTCGCGGCGCGGAAGATTCCCTCGGCGCTTTGCGATCTCCTCGCAGCGGACGAGGAGTCTCCGTTCTACGGGATGATCCGTCGCGCCTCGACGTCCTCCGACAAGAAGAAGGGAGCCGTCGTCACCGATACATCTGTCATCAACATGCTCGAGGAGAGCCTGGGCTCTGCCTCCGGCTGTCTCTTTCCGTATCGAAATATCGCGACCGGCGAGACGGACTTTGACGGAATTCGCAATCTACTGTTCACCTACTGGAGCGCCGTAGCCAACGTCTTCCATGACGCGTGGGGGAAGTCGCCGGGCGAAAGCCGATTGATGCACGGTACAGGCATCCGATCGATGGGACGCCTCATGGATAAGGTGATGGCGGGTATCGATCCGGCGGATCCGCGTGCGATGAAGAAGGTCGAGAAGGAGCTCGCGGTCATCGCCCCCGTGTGCCGCTGGACAAGCGGCACTTGGGAAGATCTCAACGATACGCCGTGGGACGCGATCGAGAACACTCCGCGGCACGTGCGCGTTCTCAGCAACTTTCTCATCCGTACCTATGTGCAGAGCCGCGGGACGAGGTCGTGAAATTCTTTCTCCCGGATAGCTCCGACCTGGTCGACCCTACGTTTGACTTTGAATCGGAGAGTCGATCGCTGCATCGAGTGCGGCATCGAGACGACCTCTACGCACACGAGGTCTTCGATTCCCCACCGCTCGACGGCGTGCTCGTGTCCAAGGGAATCGTCGACGGAATTGCGAGTTCGAGTCGGTACACGATGGCGCAGCGCCAGCGATTGCTCCGAGTCGGCGTGCGCGAGTTCTTTCGCCTCGACGAGGGGAAGCGCGGTATCCGAATCGAAGCCATGGGAGACTGCGGCGCGTTTTCGTACGTCAACGAACGAAAACCGCCGTACACCGTCGAGGAAGTCCTCGATTTCTATTCCTTGTGTGGATTCGATTCTGGGCTTTCGGTGGATCACGTGATCCTGCCGTATCAGGCGGATCTCGATTGCGGACTTCCCGGTGTCAATGCGCCACCTCGTGACTGGACCGAGCGACAGCAACTCACGATCGAGCTCGCCTCGTCGTTCCTCAAGGAGCACCGAGCTCGTAGGGATCGCTTCGTCGCGATCGGCGTCGCTCAGGGCTGGAGCCCGAAGTCTTACGCCGAGGCCGTGGTCGCGCTCCAGAAGCAAGGCTACCGACGTATCGCGATCGGAGGCATCGTGCCTCTCAAAACGCATGAACTCATGGAGGTGATGGAGGCGGTCGCCGGTGTACGACGCGACGCAACTCAATTTCACCTTCTGGGCGTTTCGCGATGTGAGAGGCTCGTGGAGCTATCGCGGTTCGGTGCGACAAGCTTCGACAGCACCTCTCCTCTTCGGCAAGCCTTCAAAGACAACACGGACAACTACCACACACATCATGTAAGGCGCCGAACGTACACCGCGATTCGCGTTCCGCAGGTTGAGGGTAACCCCAAGGTCCAGCGAGCGATCGCGGCGGGCCGCCTCGAGTTCGAACAAGCGCGGAAACTCGAGCAACGAGCGCTCCAGACGCTCATCGAGTTTGATCGTCGCGCTGCAACCGTCGAGGATTGCCTCAACGACTTGCGGGAGTACTCGAACCTAGTCGGACTCGATAAGGAGTTCCGGGAGTCGTCCTATCGGC
The DNA here is from genome assembly GCA_041389495.1 of Myxococcota bacterium. NCBI lineage: Bacteria > Pseudomonadati > Myxococcota > Myxococcota bacterium. The sequence continues at coordinate 30,144 of JAWKRT010000006.1, forward strand.
GGACTCTCGAGGATCGTCCGTGGAAGAACTGCAAGTGCCGAGTGTGCAAGGACCTCGGCATTCATGTCGCGATCTTCAGGGGCGCGGAGAGAAATCGGCGTCGCGGATTTCACAACATCTATGCGCTGTATGAACGACTTAAGCGCGAACGCGCCAAGTCGTGCTGAACGCCGAGGGGCAATGTTGCTATGCCGACCAAGAGCCAAACGACGACAGAACTCTCCATCCCGGCGATTCGCGTCGAACAGGGCAAGAACCGCTTCCTCTACACGTTTGCGGTCGATGGCAAGATCGTTCCGAAGTTCGCGACCGTGTCGAGAATCAAGCGCACGGCGAGCGGCGAAGTTGCCGGCTACCAGCGACCGGAGATTCTCTCGCACATCGCCGAGATTCGAGCCTATCTAGAATCTGAGGAACCGATGGTTCCCAACGCGGTCGTAGTCGCTTTCGATGCGCGCGTAACGTTCAGACCCGACGAGCGCGCCAGTGGGTTCGCGATTCCTGGAACACTCTCGATTCCCATCGATAGCGAGCTCGCCGACTTCGAGAAGCCGGGCTGGGTCGTCGACGGCCAACAGCGACTCGCGGCGATCCGAGATGCGCGAATCGATCGATTTCCGATCTGTGCAGTGTCTTTCATCGCAGATGACCTTCGCGACCAGGCGGAGCAGTTCATTCTCGTGAACTCGACGAAGCCCCTTCCGAAGGGACTCATCTACGAATTGCTGCCATCGACCGCAGCACAACTCCCATCGCTTCTTCAGCGTCGTCGACTTCCCGCTCTACTTCTCGAGCGGCTCAACACCGACGCCGATTCGCCGCTACACGGGATGATCCGCACCCCAACCATTCCGACTGGCATCATCAAGGACAACTCCATCCTACGCATGATCGAGAACAGCCTCACGGACGGTGCCCTCTATCGCTTCCGAGCGAGTCCGGCCGACGAGGACGATCTCGAGTCCATGTTGCGCGTGTTGAACAGCTTTTGGGCCGCCGTCGCGTCTGTCTTCAAGACCGCCTGGGGGATTTCGCCGCGACGCTCGCGGCTCATGCATGGCGCCGGAATCGTAAGCATGGGCTTCGTCATGGATGCGATCGCAGACCGCCACTGCGAGACCGGTATTCCTGACGCCACGGCTTTTGAAGCAGACATCCAGCCTCTCGCCGATGTCTGCCGCTGGACCGATGGCTACTGGGACTTTGGTCCCGGCGCACAGCGCAAGTGGAACGAGTTACAGAACACGCACAAGGACATCCAGCTCCTCGCGAACTACCTGCTCGTTCAGTACAGGGCGAGGGTCTGGGATCGCGAATAGCCGGACGCGCTACACCGAGTGTCTGAACTCGATCGGTTGGCACACTCGATCTACGTGCGACGCGAGACGGATCGCATTCTCCGCGCGGTGAAGGCCGCGGAAGAGCTCGGCATTCTCGGGATTGCGGCTCAGCGAAGAGAACTCGGGCTGCACAGATGGCCTTCCGCAAGACTTCAAGAAGTCCCGCCGCCGCCGAGGGCGCTCACGCAGTGCTCCGTCTATTCAGTCCTGCAGACATCGTTCTCGCCGCACCGACTGGCCGGGATCGGCGATCCGAGTACTAGACGCGCATTCGCGCCAAAGAGGGCCGGGCCAAGACGAGGCGGGGCGTCCTCACTCGCAAGGAGATTGCCGGGTCTGGCTCTATGAGGGCACAAAGCACGCGTTCGCAACGGATGCGCTCCGGCGCGGCGTGTGCCGGAGTGACATCGTCAACGCGTTCCTGGGAACAGATCGCAGGCGTCCAAGCAGCGCTACGCGCGCCTTGCAGACAACGCGATGCTGGACGTGCGCTCCGACCCTGCCGACGAGGCCTGGCTACAAGCCGGCGACAAGGACTCGGAAGGCAAAATCGAGCGATATCGCGGTGTTCGTGGTGGGCCCTCCAGGATTCGAACCTGGGACCGTCCGGGTATGAGCCGGTTGCTCTGACCGCTGAGCTAAGGGCCCGGGCGGCGCAGTCTACCTGTGTCGTTCGGCACGCGCGCGGCATTGGGGCATCTGCGCGAGGATCCGGCCGCTCGCAGGCCTTCCCTGTGGTTGGGGACGCGGCCCGCGCGCGGTGCGGCGCGAACCGGGATCAGCCCAGGACGCAGGAGAAGGAACGGCGATGCGACAGAGCTTCGGAGCGGCTTCGGCCGCGGTGACGATGGTGGCGACGGGATGGCTCGCGGCGGCGTGCGCGATGCCGCCGCTCGCCGAGAAGGCGCCGATGAACGTGGGCCCCGTGGCGATCGAGCGCGGCGAGTGGCGCACGATGGACAACGTCGTGATCGTGACCGACGGGTCGGGCACGACGTATGCGGACGAGAGCTTCCCGACCGGGAAGGCGCTCTCGCAGGCGACGGCGTCGGCGCTGCCCGAGAAGGGCGCGCGCGCGAAGTCGACGACGTACAACGCGGGCAACATCGGCTTCGGCGGCGACGCGCGCGTCGGCCGGGCGCTCGCGCCCTTCGACCGCGCGGCGCTGCGCGCGGGCGTCGACGCGACGCACGTGATGGGCCGCGTCGACGGCGGCGGCGGCGACACGCCGCTCCACGCCGTGCTCGGCGAGGTCGGCGAGCAGCTCGCGGGGAAGAGCGGCCCGGCCGCCGTCATCCTCTACACCGACGGCGACGTGCACTGCGCGAAGCAGACGGTCGACGCGGCGCGCGCGCTCGCGGCGTCGCGCTCCGATGCGGTGTGCATCCACGCGGTGCGCATCGGCGCGCGCGACGGCGGCGAGCAGGTGCTGCGCGACGTCGTGGCCGCGGGCTCGAGCTGCGGCAGCTACCGCGCGGCGGCCGACGTCGCGAGCCCGAACGCGCTCGCGAGCTTCGTGCACGGCGTGATGGTGGGCGCGGCCCCGGCCGCGCCCGCACCGCGCGCGGCCGGCCCGAACGCCTGCGAGGGCATGGTGCTCGAGGGCGTCGAGTTCGCGACGAACCGCGCCGACCTCGTCGGCCGCAGCCCGGCGATCCTCGACGCGGCCGCGCAGCAGCTCGCGGCCTGCCCGGACGTGCGGCTCGTCGTCGAGGGCCACACGGATTCGCAGGGCGCGGCCGAGTACAACCAGGGTCTCTCGGAGCGCCGCGCGGCCTCGGTGCGCAGCTTCCTCGTCGGGGCCGGCGTCGAGGCGTCGCGGCTCACGTCGGTGGGCGTCGGCGAGGAGCGCCCGATCGCGACGAACGACACGGCGGAGGGCCGCCAGCGCAACCGGCGCGTCGAGCTGCGCGTTCGTTAGTTCGCGGCTCCGAAGGTACGAGGGCCGGCGCGCTCCGCGCGCCGGCCCTTCTTCGTCTCCCGCGCCGGGCCGAACGGCCCCTTCCCTCCGCGCGCCATCCATACGACGGTGTCCTCGCGAGGCGCGGTCTCGCGAGGAGTCCGTCCGCGATGCCCCGCTCGCTCTCGACGCTCGCCCCGCTCCTGTGCTCGCTCGCCTTCGCCTTCGCGCACGCACCGACCGCCGCAGCGCAGATCGCGTGCGGCGACGTGCTCGGCCCCGGCGGCGAGTTCGAGCTCACGACGAACCGGGCGTGTCGATCTCGAGCCCGGGGAACCGCTTCGCGAACGTCGCCGTGCGCGACGCGGGCGGACAGGGCTTCGTCGTCGCCACTTCCGCGAGCGACGGACAGCGCTTCGAGCGCTGCTCGACGCTGCGCACGACGTTGAGCGGCTTCGACCTCGGCTCCGACGCGCACCAGCTGCGCGACGTCTCGGCCGTCGGGACGCAGGACCCGAACGCGGTCGGCTTCCGTCTCTCGGGCAGCGGCGTGCGACTCGAGCGCGCGAAGGCGAGTGCGACCGCCAACCACGGCGTGTGGCGGACCGGCGACGGACATCGCCTGAAGGACGTCGCCGTCGGCAACGCCATGAGCTACGGCATCCTCCTCGACGCGAACGACTGCTCGCTCCAGCAGATCCACGTCGAAGGCTCGATGTTCCACGGGCTCTTCGTGCACGGCGATCGCAACGAGCTCGTCGACGTCCGGTCCCACGCGAACGGCTCGCACGGCATCTACCTGCGCGGCGACGGCAACTCGCTGAAGAAGGCGTTCGTCGGCGGAAGCGTCGGGAGCGGCATCGTGGTCTTCAACGACGCGACGCACACGCATGTCCAGTCGAGCACGTCGACGGGCCACGTCTCGAGCGACGCGTTCGACTTCTCCGTGTGCGGCGCGACCGCCTGGCAGTCGAACGTGTTCGGCTCGATCAACGACCCCTGCGGGCTGTAGCCACGCCTAGCGTTTCAGGCTCGCGAGCGGGACGGCCTCGATCCTCGGCGTCTCGATCGGGCCCTCGGGCAGCAGGAAGCGCCAGTAGACGATGCCGAACGGCCGCCCCTCGGTGTCGAGCCAGTTGCCCTTCGTCACCGCGTCGCCCGGATCCGTGTGGCTGATGATCATGCGGAAGCTGCCGTCGGCCTCGAGCGTCGTCTGCTTGCGGTTGAGCGAGACGCGGCGGTTGTCGAAGTCGTAGGTCTGCATGTAGCGGTTCCACAGGTTCACGTTCGAGAAGCGGCACTCCGGGAAGCGGCCCGTCATCACGAGCGCCTGATCGGGGCCGCAGACGTAGGGGCACATCGCGTACGCGATGTCCATCGCGCTGAAGGCCATCGAGCCGGGCTTCTCGGGCGGGTGGAAGACGTTGGGCGTCGTCGACACCCAGGTCGGCTGGTCCTCGGGCTTGCGCGGCGCCTGGCCGAGCGTGTCGTCGCGCACGAAGTGGATGACGCGCGCGATCGCGGCCGCGATCGTCGCATCGTTCCAGACGCGCGGCGGGCCCGGGTCGCCGAGCACCTCGATCGAGAGCGGCACGGGGCGCGACGGGTCGGCGGACGCGCACACCTCGTCCTCGAAGTAGTGGCGCGTCGTGATCGACTGCGCCGTCGGCGAGAGCCGCAGCCAGTTGCGCCCGTCGCCCGGATCGTTCGCCGACACGAAGATCTCGAACGAGCCGTCGGGCGCGATGTCCATCTCGGAGTCGTTGAGCCCGGCCGCCGTGCCCGTCGCGTAGTGCGCCTCGCCCGGGCCCTCCTCGATCGTCACCGAGAAGTAGACGGCTCCCGCCATGTGGCCGCGCACGAGGTACTCGAGGTCGCCGCGCACGTGGGCGTCGAAGTAGATGGCGTCGGGGTTGTCGCCGCGGAACTTGCGCGTGTTCGTGACGATGCGCCGGAAGACCGGGCGCGCAGGGTCGGCCTCCATGTGCGAGTAGAGCCCGCCCTGCAGGAAGTGGAGCAGGTTGCGCTGACCCTCGGCGACGTCGCCCGGCTGCTCGATGCCCCACTCGGGGCCGTAGCGCCGCTCGCTCGCCTCGCGCAGCACGTCGAGCAGCTCGAACAGCTTCTTCTGGCTCTCGGTCGGGGGCTGGGCGGGCATGTCTCGCTCCTCCTTCGTTCGCGGCGGCGCGGCGCCGCTCCGCGCCGCGCGCTCAGCGGCTCGCGTTCGGTGCGTCCGCGCTCCACACGGTGCGGCCGGCCTTGATCGTCTCGACGACCTCGATGTCGCGGATCGCGTCGGGCTCGACGTCGAGCGGGCTCGCCGAGAGCACGACGAGATCGGCGAGCTTGCCCGGCTCGAGCGAGCCCTTGCGACGCTCCTCGAACGCTTGATAGGCGGCGTCGATCGTGATCGCGCGCAGCGCCTCGAGCGGCGTGAGCCGCTCGTCGGGGCCGAGCACCTTCCCGCTGCGCGTCACGCGGTTCACCGCGGTCCAGAGCAGGAACGCGCCCTTCGGCGGCACGACGGGCGCATCGTTGTGGATCGTCACGCGCAGCCCCGCCTCGAGCGCGCTCGCAGCGGGGCTGATGGCGGCGGCGCGTTCGGGCCCGAAGACGACGTCGCGGTGCCAGTCGCCCCAGTAGAAGGTGTGCGCGACGAAGAAGCTCGGGATCATGCCGAGCGCCGCCATGCGCGGGAGCTGATCGCGGCGGAGCGCCTGTGCGTGGATCATCACCGGCCGCCAGTCGGCCGGGCCCTGCTCGCGCTCGATGCGCTCGACCGTGCGGATCCACTGCTCGGCCGCCGCATCGCCGTTCGCGTGCGCGAGCACGGGAATGCCGCGCGCGCGCAGCTTGCTCGCGAACGCGTACACGACCTCGTCGTCGAGCGCCGGGTAGCCCGCGTAGTCGGCGGGCTTCCCGGCGGGCACGCGGTGGTAGGGCTTCGTGAGCCAGGCCGTGCGCCCCTGCGGCGAGCCGTCGAGCACGAGCTTTCCGCCGCGCAGGACGAGGTGGCCGTCGTAGCGCCCCACCGCACCGCCCTCGGCTTCGAGCTCGGCGACGACGCCGTCGAAGTCGGCCCACGTCGGGTACGCCGTCACGTCGAGGAAGAGCGCGCCGTTCGCGTTCGCGGCGCGCAGCAGGCGGAAGCTCGCGGCGTCCGTCGCGCCGTCCTGCACGGTCGTGAAGCCGTAGCGCGCGTACTCGCGCTGCGCGTCGCCGAGCGCGCCGAGCAGCTGCGCGGGCGTCGGCTGCGGCATCGCGCGGAAGCCCGCGTACATCGCGTGCTCCTCCATCACGCCGTTCGGCTCGCGCGATCCCTCGACGCGGCGGAACACGCCGCCCGGCGGGTCGGGCGTCGTCTCGTCGACGTGCGCGGCGTCGAGCATCGCCTGGTTGGCGGTGACGAGGTGGCTCGACACGTGGACGAGAAGGATGGGATGCGACGTCGAGACGGCGTCGAGATCGAACTTGTCGGGGTGGCGATGCTCGGCGAGCAGCGCGTCGTCGTAGCCCGTGCCGACGATGACCTGCCCGACCGGAATGTGCTGCTCGTCGATGTGGCGGCGCAGGAGATCCTGCAGCTCCTTGATGCTGCGCACCGGGCCGACGGGCGGCGACGCGACGTTCACCGTCTGCGCGAAGCGCGCGACGAGCGTGAGGTGGCCGTGCGCGTCGACGAAGCCCGGCGCGAGCGCGCGGCCCGCGAGGTCGACCACGCGCGTGTCGGGGCCGGCGAGCGCGAGCACGTCGCCCTCGTCGCCGACCGCCGCGATCTCGTCCCCGCGCACGGCGAGCGCCTGCGCCACGGTGCCGGCGCCGTCGACGGTGAGGATCGCGCCGCCGCGGTAGATCGTCGTCGCGGGCGCAGGCGCCTCGGCGACGGGAGCCGACGCCTCACCGGATGCGTCCTCCGCCGGCGGCGGAGCGGTGCACGCGCCGCACAGGAATGCGGCGGCGAGGACGGTGCGCGCGATCGGGCCCACGGATCGTCTCCCCTTCGTTTGCGAGAACCGGAAACCTCTACCACGTCGCGCACCGCGGGTGCGAACGCGATTGTCCGGGGTCGGCGGAGCTGCGAGAATCGCCGCATGCAGCACGCCGCGCCCGACCATCCCACTCCGTGCGTCGCCGTGATCGGGGGTGCCACCGCCGGCGCCGAGGTGGCCGGCCGCCTCGCCGATCGCGGCGCCGTCGTCGTCGTCTTCGAGATGAACGCGCGCCCGTACGGGAAGATCGAGGACGGCCTGCCGCGCTGGCACGTGGCGCTCCGCAACAAGGAGTACGAGAACGTCCGGCACAAGCTGTCGCAGCCGACCGTCCACTTCGTGCCCAACACGAAGATCGGCCGCGACGTCGACCTGAAAGCGCTCGTCGCCGAGTGGGGCTTCACGTCGGTGGTGCTCGCGAACGGCGCGTGGCGCGACCGCCCGCTCCCGATCGACGGCATCGACGCCTACGTCGGCAAGGGGCTCGTCTACCAGAACCCGTTCATCATCTGGTTCAACCACAGCCACGAGCCGGGCTACCAGGGCGAGACGTTCGAGACACCCGACGGCGCGCTCGTCGTCGGCGGCGGCCTCGCGTCGATCGACGTCGTGAAGGTGATCATGCTGCGCAACGTCGTCGCCGCGCTCGCCGCGCGCGGCATCGACGTCGACCTCGTCGAGCTGGAAGTGAAGGGCATCCCGAAGACGCTCGAGAAGCACGGGCTGCGCGTCGAGGACCTCGGACTCGAGGGGCCGACGCTCTTCTACCGCCGCCGCGTCGAGGACATGCCGCTCATGGAGCTGCCCGACGGCGCGGACGAGGCGCGCGTCGTCAAGGTCGAGGCCGGGCGCGCGCGCATGCTCGCGAAGGCGCAGGAGAAGTACCTGTTCCAGATGGAGCCGCTGTGCTCGCCGACCGAGGCGATCGTCGAGGGCGGCCGCCTCGTCGGGCTGCGGTTCGTGCGCAACGAGATGAAGAACGGGCGCCCGACGCCGACGGACGAGACGTTCGAGCGCCGCGGGCCGGTCGTGATCAGCTCGATCGGCTCGATCCCCGAGCCGATCGAGGGCATCCCGATGCGCGGCGAGCTGTTCGACTTCCTCGACTGGGATCTCGGCCGCATCGAGGGCTACCCGACGCTCTTCAGCGTCGGCAACGTCGTGACGGGCAAGGGCAACATCGTCGCCTCGCGCAAGCACGCGGCGCACGTCTCGGAGCGCGCGATCGAGCGCTTCCTCGGCATCGCGGGCGATCAGGACGACCGCCACAGCGGCGAGGAGCTCGCGCTCGAGGAGCTTCGCGCCGGCATCGCCGCGCAGGCGGAGACGATCGCCGAGAAGATCAGCGCGCAGCCGCCCGCGAGCCCGGAGACGATCGCCGCCATTCTCGAGCGCGTCGCGAAGCGCCAGCGCGAGATCGGCTACGAAGGCTTCGACGCCTGGATCGCGAAGGTCGCGCCCGCGTGAGCGCGAGGCGCGGCGCGCGCTCGACGCGCCTGCGCACGAAGCGCGTCTACGAGCCCGCCGACGACGCGGACGGCGTTCGCGTCCTGATCGATCGCCTCTGGCCCCGCGGCATCGCGAAGGCCGCCGCGCGCATCGACTACTGGGCGCGCGACGTCGCCCCCTCGACCGAGCTGCGCCGCTGGTACGAGCACGATCCCGACAAGTGGAGCGCCTTCCGCGAGCGCTACTTCGCCGAGCTCGACGCGAACCCGGACGGCGTGGCGGCGCTCCGCCGCGCCCTCGGCGCGGGCCCGGCGACCATCGTCTTCTCGTCCAAGGAGGAGCGCTGGAACAACGCGACCGCGCTCGTCGAGTACCTCGCGCGCGCGAAGCGCCGCGCCTAGCCGCTCCTCCAGCCGAAGCGCGCGAGCACGTCCTTCAGCTCCTGCGCCTTCTTGCGACCCGCGCGCGGGCTCCCGCTCTCGAGCGCGCTCGCGACGCAGGTGTCGATGTGCGCGGACAGGATCAGCCTGCCGACGCGCTCGAGCGCGCCCTCGGCCGCCGCGATCTGATGCAGGACGTCCACGCAGTAGCGCTCCTCGTCCACCATCCGCTGGATGCCGGCCACCTGCCCCCCGATGCGCTTGAGCGCCGCCTCCACCTTCCGCTTCGTCTCCGCGTCGAGCATGGCCGCGAGGCCTCCCACCCCTGTCCGGCTCCTGCGCGGCTCGGGGTCTGCTTCGGGGTTGCGTGCGAGGTCACTCCAACCGCCGCCGGGCGGAGCGCGGGCCTCCACCCCGGTGGCCGCGCGGCCGATGCCCGGGTCGGGCTTGCCATCCAGGGCGCACGGCCGTAGGGTACGTATACCTGGGTGGGGTATCAAGCAATCCGACCGCATCGAGTCGGTCGCAGGGCGGGAACGCTTCCGGATGCAGCTCCGCAGGTGGATCATCGCGGTCGTCGTCGCCCTCGTCGGGGGCGGCGCGCCGCTGTGCGCCCTCGCCTGCTCCGCGCACGCAGCGACGCAAAGCGCCCACCACGACGTCGCGGAAGGCGCGGGAGCCGCGTGCCACGACGCGATGCCCGCGAGCGACGCGCGGCCCACCCCGCCCCCCGACGATTCCGCCGGCTGCGGCGCGCACTGCGACGCGCGCACGGTCGCGAGCGGAGTCGACCTCGGACTCGAGCGGCCGGGCGGCACCGCGCTCGTCTTCGTTGCTCCGCGGCACGTCGCGCTCGTCGCGCGCGCGGAGCTTCCGAGCGCGCGCGGGGTGCCCGGTGTCGCTCCACCCGACGCGCGCAGCGTCCTGCTGCGGAAGTCGACGCTCCTCCTCTGATCCGGACCGGCCCGGGAAGTCGCGCTCGTCGCGCCTTCCCGCCCTTCGCGACGCGCGCTCGCTCGTTCGCCGCGAGCGGAGCGCGCACCACCGGTTCGTTCGGATGCCAGGAGCCTCGGACATGCACGCCGGATACGGATTCCCGAGCGCGGTGCGCGCCGCGCGCGCGCGCTCCGCCTGTACGGCCGTCGTCGCCGCGTGCGCCGCACTCGTCGTCGCGACGCTCCCCGCGCGCGCTGCGACGCCGACTGCGGCCGCAACGCCGTCACCTCAGGGCGCGGAAGGCGCGCCCCTCTCGCCGCCGCGCCCGCTCCCTCTCGCGTGGTGCCTCGAGCGCGCCGCCGTCGCCAACCCCGACATCGCCGAGCTCGCGGCGCTGCTCGACGCGGCGGGCGAGCGCATCGCGCAGGCGGGCGCGCTCGAGGACGTTCGCTTCGCCTACGAGGCGAGCAACGTGCCGACCGGCACCTTCGACTTCGACTCGACCATGATGTCGGGGCACCAGCTCGGGCTGCGCCAGCAGCTGCCCTTCCCAGGCCTGCTCGCGAGCCGCGAGCGCGCGGCCGAGCGCGGGCGCGACGCGGCCGCCTTCGCCGTCGCGAACCGCGAGCGCACCGTCGCGAGCGCGGTCGAGGTCGCGTGGGCCGAGCTCGGCTACGCGCAACGCGCGCTCGCCATCACCGATCGCAACCTCGAGCTGCTGCGCCAGCTCGCGAGCGCAGCCGAGGCGAAGTACGCGGTCGGGTCGGGCATGCAGGCCGACGTGCTGCGCGCACAGGTCGAGCTGACCTCGCTGCTGGAGATGCGGCTCGCGCACGAGGCGCGGGTCGAGGCCGCCAACGCGCGACTCGTCGCTCTGCTCGACCTTCCGCCAGCGACCGCGCTGCCGCCGACGGCGAGCGGCGACGAGCCGCCGCCCGCTCCCGCGCTCGCCCCGCTTCTCGCGCGGCTCGCCTCGAGCAGCCCGCTGCTCGAGGGGCTCGCCGCGCAGGTGGAGCAGCAGCGACACGCGGTCGACGCCGCGGAGCTCGAAGGTCTTCCCGACGTCGACGTCGGCATCGGCTACCGCGTCCGCAGCTCGGTGCCCGGCGACCCCGTGCGCGGCGACGACTTCCTCTCCGCGGGCGTCACCGTCCGGCTTCCCGTGAACCGCGCGCGCTGGCGTGCACACGCGGCCGAGCAGCGCGCGCTCCTCCGCGCCGCGGAGGCGCGCCTGCGTTCGCAGACGGCCGCGGCGAGCGCGCGCGCGCGCGACGCGCACGCCGCGCTCGCGCGCGCCGACGCCGCACTCGCGCTGCTGCGCACGGGGCTCGTCCCGCAGGCGGCGCAGTCGTTCGAGGCGAGCCGCTCGGCCTACGAGGTCGGCCGACTCGATTTCACCGACGTGCTCGAGAGCCAGATGCGCCTGCTCGACGTGGAGGTGCGGGCCGAGCGCGCACGCGCGGACAGGCATGCAGGTTGGGCGGGCCTCGAGGCCGTCGTCGGGGCGGATCTGCGATGACCGCGAAGCGAACGATCTTCCTGACGGCTGCGCGGACGGCTGCGCGGACGGCTGCGCGGACGGCTGCGCGGACGGCTGCGCGGACGGCTTCGCTGGCGGCTGCGCTGGCGCTGGCCGCCGCCGTGGGCTGGCTCGCGAACGATCGGCTCGGCGCACACGCACCGCACGAGCCCGAGAGTGCCGCGAGCCCGGCGCGCGGCGCGTCGCCGTGCCCGGACGGAGCCGCGCCGCTCTACTGGAAGGCGCCGATGGACCCGACCTATGTCCGCGACGCGCCGGGCAAATCGCCGATGGGCATGGACCTCGTGCCCGAATGCGCGCGCACGCCCGCGACCGGTGCGACCGACGGCGTCGCGATCGATCCGGTCGTCGTGCAGAACATGGGTGTGCGCACTGCGATCGCGCAGCGCCGCGATCTGGCGCGCGCCGTGCGCGCAGTCGGGCGCGTCGCCTGGGACGAGCGTCGCGTCTCGCACGTCCACACCAAGGTGCAGGGCTGGATCGAGGCGCTCTACGTCGAGTACGAGGGGCAGCTCGTCCGCAAGGGCGATCCGATGATCGAGCTCTACTCGCCCGAGCTGCTCGCGACGCAGGAGGAGCTGATCGTCGCGGCGCGCTATCGCGACGAGACGGCGAAGAGCCCGTTCGACGACGTCCGCAGGGCGGGAGCCTCGTTGTTCGAAGCGACTCGGCGCCGACTCGACCTGTGGGACGTGCCCGAGCGCGACATCGAGCACCTGCTCGCCACCGGAGTCGCGCGCAAGACCCTCACGCTGCACGCCCACTCGTCGGGCGTCGTCACGCACCTCGGGGCGCGCATGGGCATGGAGGTCAACGCCAACGAGGTGCTCTACACGATCGCCGATCTCTCGCGCGTGTGGGTGCTGGCAGACGTCTACGAGTACGAGCTCCCGTGGATCGAGGAGGGCCAGTCGGCGACGCTCGACGTCCGCTCGATCCCGGGGCGGTCGTTTCGCGGAACCGTCGCGCAGGTGTACCCGTTCCTCGATCCGCGCACGCGCACGGCGCGTGTGCGCGTCGAGCTCGCGAACTCCGACCTCGCCCTCAAGCCCGACATGTTCGCGAACGTCGTGATCGAGACGACGCCGCGCGCCGCCGTCGTCGCGGTGCCGAGCGAGGCGGTGATCCGCACCGGCGAACGCGCGGTCGTGGTCCGCGCGCTCGGCGAAGGGAGGTTCGATCCGCGCGCGGTCGAGGTGGGCGTCGACGGCGGCGACGGCTGGGTCGAGATCGCGCACGGCATCGAAGCGGGCGACCGCGTCGTCACGTCCGGCCAGTTCCTGATCGACAGCGAGAGCCGTCTGCGCGAGTCGCTGCAGAAGCTGCTCGCGCGCGAGGAGTAGGCGATGCTCCGCAGGGTCATCGAAGCGTCCGCCACCCACGCGCTCCTCACGAGTGTGCTGGCGCTCGCCGTGGCGGGCTTCGGCGTCGCCGCTCTGCTGCGCACGCCGGTCGACGCGATCCCGGACCTGTCCGACGTGCAGGTCATCGTGACGACGGAGCTGCCCGGGCAGGCGCCGCAGGTCGTCGAGGACCAGGTGACCTACCCGCTCACCACCGCACTGCTCGCCGTGCCCTTCGCGAAGACCGTGCGCGGAACGTCGATGTTCGGCCAGTCGTTCGTGTACGTGCTGTTCGAGGACGGCACCGACCTGTACTGGGCGCGCAGCCGCGTGCTCGAGGTGCTGAGCTTCGTGTCCGGGCGGCTGCCGGAGGGCGTGACGCCCGCGCTCGGCCCCGATGCGACGGGCGTCGGCTGGGTGTACGAATACGCGCTCCTCGATCGCACGGGCGGGCACGACCTCTCCGAGCTTCGCTCCCTCCAGGACTGGTACCTGCGCTACGAGCTGCAGGCGCTGCCCGGCGTCGCGGAGGTCGCGAGCCTCGGCGGGTTCGTCCGGCAGTACCAGGTGGAGGTCGATCCGAACGCGCTCGCGTCACTGGGCATCCCGCTCGCGCAGGTGCGGCGCGCGATCGAGCGCAGCAACAGCGACGTCGGCGGTCGCCTCGTCGAGATCGCCGAGAGCGAGTTCATGGTGCGCGGGCGCGGCTACCTCCGCGGCATCGACGACCTGCGTCGGGTGGCGATCGGCGCCGACGGACGGGGCACTCCGATCCTGTTGCGCGACGTGGCCACCGTACAGATCGGCCCGGAGCTCCGGCGCGGGCTCGCCGACCTCGACGGCGAGGGCGAGGTGGCGGCCGGCATCGTCGTCATGCGCTCCGGCGAGAACGCGCTCGCGGTGATCGGTCGCGTGAAGACGCGGCTCGCGGAGCTGGCCGCCGGCCTGCCGGACGGCGTCGAGATCGTCCCCGTCTACGACCGCTCGTCGCTGATCGAGCGCGCCGTCACCAACCTGCGCCACAAGCTCGTCGAGGAGAGCCTGGTCGTCGCGCTCGTGTGCGCCGTCTTCCTGTTCCACGTGCGCAGCGCGCTCGTCGCGGTGCTCACGCTTCCGCTCGGCGTGTTGTTCTCGTTCATCGTGATGTACGCGCAGGGCATCGACGCGAACATCATGTCGCTCGGCGGCGTGGCGATCGCGATCGGCGCCATGGTGGACGCCTCGATCGTGATGATCGAGAACGCGCACAAGCACCTCGAACGCCACGACGGGGCGAAGCCGCGCGCGCGCATCCTGCTCGACGCGGCCGTCGAGGTGGGCCCCTCGCTGTTCTTCTCCCTGCTCGTCATCACCGTCTCGTTCCTGCCCGTGTTCGCGCTCGAGGCGCAGGAGGGCCGGCTCTTCCGTCCCCTCGCGTTCACGAAGACGTACGCGATGCTCGGCGCCGCGCTGCTGTCGATCACGGTCGTGCCGCTGTTCATGCTGTGGCTGGTGCGCGGGCGCGTCCGCCCCGAGAGCGCGAACCCGCTCAACCGCGCGCTCCACCGCGCGTACGGCCCGGTGCTGCGCTTTGCGCTGCGTCACCCGAGGGCGGTCGTGGTCACGGTGCTCGCGCTGCTCCTCGCGTCGATCTTCCCGGCCTCGCGCCTCGGCAGCGAGTTCATGCCGCCGCTCGACGAGGGCGACCTGCTCTACATGCCGACGACGCTGCCCGGCGTCTCCGTCACGAAGGCACGCGAGATCCTGCAGCAGACGGACCGCATGATCCGCGGGGTGCCCGAAGTCGCGCGCGTGTTCGGAAAGGTCGGGCGCGCCGAGTCCGCGACCGACCCGGCTCCGCTGTCGATGATCGAGACGACGATCGCGCTGCGCCCGCGCGACGAGTGGCGACCCGGGATGACCCCGCAGAAGCTCGTCGCCGAGCTCGACGCGCGTGTGCGCCTCCCCGGCATCACGAACGCCTGGACGATGCCCATCAAGACGCGCATCGACATGCTCTCGACCGGCATCAAGACGCCGGTCGGCATCAAGGTGGCGGGGCCCGAGCTCGCCACCATCGAGGCGATCGGCGAGCGCATCGAGGCGATCCTTCGCGGCGTACCGGGAACCCTGAGCGTCTACTCCGAGCGCGTCACGGGCGGCAACTACCTCGACTTCGACATCGATCGCCGCGCCATCGCGCGCCACGGCCTCGTCGTGGGCGACGTGCAGGACGTGATCCAGAGCGCGATCGGCGGCACGAACGTCACGTCCACGATCGAAGGGCTCGAGCGCTACCCCGTGAACCTGCGCTACCCGCGCGAGCTGCGCGACAGCCTCGGCGCCCTGCGGCGTGTGCTCGTGCCGACGCCGTCGGGCGCGCAGGTGCCGCTCGAGCAGCTCGCGTCGCTCGAGCTCCGCAGGGGGCCGCCCATGATCAAGACCGAGAACGCGCGCCCCAACGGCTGGATCTACGTCGATCTCGAGGGCAGCGACGTCGGCGGCTACGTCGCCGAGGCGAAGCGCGCGCTCGCGAACGGGCTCGAGCTTCCCGTCGGCTACTCGGTCGCGTGGAGCGGACAGTACGAGTACATGGAGCGCGCCGCGGAACGGCTGCGCATCGTCGTGCCCCTCACGATCGCGCTGATCTTCGTCCTCCTCTACCTGAACTTCCGCAACCTCGCCGACAGCGCGATCGTGCTGCTGACGCTGCCCTTCGCGCTCGTGGGCGGCGTGTGGCTGCTCTGGGCGCTCGACTACGACACGAGCGTCGCCGTCGGCGTCGGCTTCCTCGCACTCTCGGGCGTGGCCGCGGAGACGGGCGTCGTGATGCTGCTCTTCCTCGAGAACGCGGTCGCGCAGGCCCGCGACGAGGGGCGGCTGCGCACGCGCGACGACCTCGCCGAGGCGATCTTCGAAGGCGCGGTCCTGCGCCTGCGGCCGAAGATGATGACCGTGACGACGATCTTCGCCGGGCTGCTTCCCATCATGTGGGGATCGGGCGCAGGATCGGAGACGATGCGCCGCATCGCCGCTCCGATGATCGGCGGCATGGCGTCCGCCACCGTGCTGACGCTCGTCGTGATCCCGGTCGTGTTCGCCTGGGTGCGCGGTCGCGCACTGCCGCCCGCACCGAAGCCGCAAGGAGGCGCCGCATGAGTGAGCGCAAGCCGTACGTGTGTCCGATGCATCCCGAGGTCGAGTCCGACGAGCCGGGCCCGTGCGACGTCTGCGGCATGGCCCTCGAACGCCGCACGCCGGCGCGCGCGCACGCGGACGAGGCGGAGGACGACGACCCGGAGCTGCGCGACATGACGCGCCGCTTCTGGGGCAGCCTCGCGCTCACCATCCCCGTGTTCGCGCTCGCGATGGGAGAGATGATCCCGGGAAATCCCGTCGGCGCACTCGTTCCACCGCGCGTCGTGCCGTGGCTGCAGCTCGCGCTGGCGTCGCCGGTCGTGCTGTGGGGAGGCTGGCCGTTCTTCGCGCGCGGCGCGCGCTCGCTGCGCACGCTGCACCTCAACATGTTCACGCTGATCGCGGTCGGCACGGGGGCAGCGTTCTCCTACAGCGTCGCGGCCGTGCTCGCGCCGGGCCTCTTCCCGTCGAGCTTCCGCGGCCACGGCGGCGAGGTCGCCGTCTACTTCGAAGCGGCGGCCGTGATCGTGACGCTCGTGCTGCTCGGGCAGGTGCTCGAGCTGCGCGCGCGCAGCCGCACGGGGGCGGCGCTCCGCGCGCTGCTCGACCTCGCACCGCCGACCGCACGCCGCCTCACCGACTGCGGCCACGAGCGGGACGTGCCGCTCGAAGAGGTCGTCCCCGGCGATCGGCTGCGCATCCGCCCCGGCGAGAAGGTGCCCGTGGACGGCCGCGTCGAGGAGGGCCGCTCTTCGGTCGACGAGTCGATGATCACGGGCGAGCCGATCCCCGTGGAGAAGACCGAGGGCTCGGCACTCGTCGGCGGGACGGTGAACGGCACCGGCTCGCTCGTGATGACCGCCGAACGCGTCGGCGCCGAGACGCTGCTCGCGCGGATCGTCGAGATGGTGTCCGAGGCCCAGCGAAGCCGCGCGCCCGTGCAGCGCACCGTGGATGTCGTCGCCGCCTGGTTCGTGCCGGCCGTGATCGCGGCGGCCGCGGTCGCCTTCGCCGTGTGGGCGTGGGCGGGGCCCGAGCCGCGCCTCGCGCACGCGCTCGTCGTCGCCGTGTCGGTGCTCATCATCGCCTGCCCGTGCGCGCTCGGACTCGCGACGCCGATGTCGATCATGGTGGCGACCGGGCGCGGCGCGACGATGGGCGTGCTCTTCCGCAACGCCGAGGCGATCGAACGGCTGCGCAGCGTCGACACGCTCGTCGTGGACAAGACGGGAACGCTGACCGAGGGCCGACCGAAGCTCGCGTCGGTGGTCGCGAGCAGCGACGACATCGACGAGGACGAGCTCCTGCGCCTCGCCGCGACGCTCGAGCGCGGCAGCGAGCACGCGCTCGCGGCGGCGATCGTCGCCGGTGCGGAGGAGCGCGGCCTCGCGCTCGCGCAGGCCTCGCAGTTCGAGGCGCACACGGGCAAGGGCGTCTCGGGCACGGTGGACGGCCGGCGCGTCGCGCTCGGCAACGCGGCGCTCCTGCGCGCGCTCGGCATCGATGCGGGCGCGCTCGCCGAGCGCGCCGAGGAGCTGCGCGGCGACGGGCAGACCGCGATGTTCGTCGTCGTGGGCGAGCGCGCCGCGGGACTGCTCGGTGTCGCCGACCCGATCAAGGCGACGAGCGCCGACGCCGTCGCGATGCTCCACGAGGACGGCGTGCGGCTCGTGATGCTGACCGGCGACAGCGAGACGACCGCGCGCGCGGTGGCCAGACAGCTCGGCATCGACGACGTGAGGGCCGACATGCTGCCCGAGGACAAGGCGAAGGCCGTGCAGGAGCTGCAGCAGCAGGGGCGCGTCGTCGCGATGGCGGGCGACGGCGTCAACGATGCGCCGGCCCTCGCGCAGGCCGACGTCGGCATCGCGATGGGCACGGGGACGGACGTGGCGATGGAGAGCGCGGGCGTCACGCTCGTGAAGGGCGACCTGCGCGGCGTCGCCCGCGCGCGGCTGCTCTCGCGCGCGACGATGCGCAACATCCACCAGAACCTGGGCTTCGCGTTCGGCTACAACGCGCTCGGCGTGCCGCTCGCGGCGGGCGCGCTCTACCCGGCCTTCGGGCTGCTGCTGAGCCCGATGATCGCGGCCGCCGCGATGAGCCTGAGCTCGGTATCGGTGATCGGGAACGCGCTGCGCCTTCGCGCCGCGAAGACCTGACCCGCGCGCGCACGCGCGAGACGGCGCGCCGGCCCCCGAGCGACGCCGCGGGGGTGCGTGCCTAACGTCCCGGGACGGGCGGCGGCGCCGGCATGAAGAGGCCGGCGAGCTGCGGGAGCTGCCCGGCGGGCATCCAGTCCGCCATGCCGGCCATCCACACGAACGTGTCCGGGCGCAGACGCCCCGCGCTCGCGAGCTCGACGAGCTGCGGCGCGGCGAACGGCCCGACCGGCGCGCCGTTCTCGACGATGTGCCAGCTCGGCGGCGCGGGAACGGGCGGCGGCGTCGCGCCCGACGGCGCGCCGGCGGGTGCGAGCGGGCCACTTCCGCGGCCGACCATGCTGGGCACGCCCGACGCGACCGCCATGCCGAGACCCACGCCCATGCCGGCGCCGGCCATGCCGCCCGCGCCCTCGTTGGCGGCGAGCGCCGGCAGCGCCTGCCCGAGCTGGAAGGCCTGGAAGCGCGCCATGTCGCCCACCATCTCCATGCTCGAGCGCGTGTCGAGCGCCTTCTCGACCTCGGCGGGGAGCGAGATGTTGACGATCACCATCTGCGTGATGTCGAGGCCGTACTCGTCGTCGACGCGCTCGAGCACGCTGCGGCGCAGCTGCTCGGAGAGCGTGCGGTACTGCGTCGCGAGGTCGGCGAGCGGGATCTCGGCCGACGCGACGAGGTCCGCGAACGCCGAGCTCACGATCGAGCGCAAGAGCTCCGTGATCTCGTCGACCTCGAAGTGCTGGTCGGTGCCGACGAGCTCCTTGAGCAGCGTCTTCGGGTCCTTCGCCTTCACGGCGTAGGTGCCGAACGCGCGCAGGCGGACGGTGCCGAAGTCCGCGTCGCGCACGATCACGGGGTTCGGCGTCCCCCACTTGAGATCGGTGATCTGGCGCGTGCTGACGAAGTAGACCTCGGCCTTGAACGGCGAGTCGAAGCCGTACTTCCAGCCCGCGAGCGTCGACAGGACGGGGAGGTTCTTCGTCGTGAGGCGGTGCTGGCCCGGCTCGAAGACGTCCGCGATCTCGCCCTGGTGCACGAAGATCGCGCGCTGGCCGGGCCGCACGACGAGCTGCGCGCCGTTCTTGATCTCGTTCTGGTAGCGCGGGAAGCGCCAGACGAGCGTGTGTCGCGAGTCGTCGACCCATTCGACGATGTCGATCAGCTCGTTGCGAAGCTTGTTCATCAGGCCCATGTCGGTTCTCCGGCGCTCGAGGCGGTGGCGGTGGACGGGGACGTCAGTCGATCAACGACGTGAGGAAGTCGACGAGCGAGCTTCCGAGGAACGATTCGCCGCGGCGCGTGCTGCTGCGCAGCACGGCGTCGACGACCTGGCGGTTGGCGCCGCTCTCGGCGGCGATGCGCGCCTTGCGCGCGGCGCGGTACTCGGCGTCCGCCTGCGCGTCGGTCTCGCGCATGTAGCGCTCGGCGTTCGGGCGCCCGCCCGAGAGCAGGTAGCCCGCGATCTGCTCGAGCTCGTCGGCGTCGAGCCACGTCCCGTGCGAGTTGCAGCGGTCGATGATGACGCCCGACGCCTTGCGGAAGTTGCGCCGCAGCATGAACGCGTCGCACTCGGGGCACTTGCGGTACGCGATGCGCTGCGAGGCCGGGTTCGACCCCTTCGCGCGCGGGACGAACTCGACCTCGCCCGTGACGCTGCTCTTCTTGCTCTCGAGCGCGGCCTTGACGAGCGCCTCGAAGCCCTGCGCCGGGCACCAGATGCCGTTGCAGGTCGGGCACTCGTTGATCGCGATCGCGCCGACCGTGCGCGCGGGCATCAGGCTCGTGCACACCGGACACGGGAGCTCGCGCTTCTCGACGCCGATCGGCTGCGGGTCGAACACGACGCCGCACGCGCCGCAGTAGCGCGCCGCGTCGGCATTGCGCGCGCAGCACTCGGGGCAGATGAGGGACAGGAGGCGCGGGTCGGTGACGATGCCCGCGCCGCAGTACTCGCACTCGCGCTGGCCCGCATCGACGTGGGCGCCGCAGCTGCTGCAGCGGTGGACGGCGAGGTCGCGCGATTCGAGGTCGACGACCGCGACGTCCGCCCCGCACCGGCACCGCACGCTCTCGGCGGCGACGTCCGTGATGTCGTACTGCGTGTGGCAGGACGTGCAGGCGACGAGCTTCATGCGCGCGGGCGATCCCTTCGTGCTCGAGCATGGGCCCGGGGCTGCGGGCCCCGCCGTCATCGGCGCCCCCCGCAGGCCGCTTGACGCCCGTGCGCTCGGCGGGTGTCGCGCGCGCGGCTCAGGAGGATGGGGCGGACGCGGCGCGGGCGAGCGGCGCGCTCGCCGCCGCGGGCGCGGCCGGCGGCGCGTACCAGATCGGCGACGTCACGGCGCGCTCCTGGATCGAGGTCGGCACGTGGGCGGGCGGCTCGACGCCGAGGCGCATCGCGTCGTACGTACTCCACCGGCAGGTCGGCACCTGGAGCACGCGCAGGTAGTAGAAGGCGCGCTGCCCGGGCTGGAACTCGGGGTCGGCGAAGCGCGCCTCGAGCTCGGCGGCGCCCGCGCGCACGTCGGGCTCGCAGCTCGATGCGTCGGGCTCACCCGCGCCGCTCGCGCAGCGCCACGTCGGCGCCGACGGCGCCGAGCCGTCGGCGCAGGCCACGTCGTAGACCTTCTCGTGCGAGCGCCCGTCCTCGATCCAGCCCTTGATGAGCTGGAGCCGCTCGAGCGGCGCCTCGCCCGGGTCCTGGAGCGCGAGCGCCGCGAACCGCGGCGGCCCGGCGTGCCCGGGCGCGGCGGCGAGCTCGCCGCCCATCGGGACGCCCTGCGCGTAGGCGCGCTCGACCGCGTCGCCGGCGAGCGGCACGTCGTCCGCGAGGCCGAAGCCGCCGAAGAAGCGCACGCGGATGCGCGGCCCCGAGGTCGCGAACGTCTCGCGCCGGCGCAGCGCGTCGAAGAGCGCGGCGCGCGTGTTCTCGGTCGCCCAGACGCCCGCGAGGCCGCCCGAGCCCCAGAGCGTCACGATGTTGGGCCCGTCGATCTGGGCCGCGGGAAGCCCGTCGGTGGCGGTTCCGAGCCGCACCTCGGGCGTCGCATCGATCGCGCCGAGCTTGCCGAAGTACTCGTCCTCGGCGAACGGTCCGGCGGCGTTGTGCCCGTCGGAGGCGCCGATCATCCCGATCTCGTACGGGTTGATGCCGTCGCTCTCCTCCATCTCGAGGCCGAGCCGGAGCGCGGCGCGCACGTAGCTGCCGCGCGGCTCGCTCGGCTCCGCGGGGTTCCCGAGCACGCGATCGAAGATCTCGAAGGCCGCCCACGGATCGTTCGGCGAGAGCTCGGGGTGCGTCTCGGACTGGCCCTTGATCTGGTACACCTCGCTCACCGGCTCGTTGCGCATGCGCTGCGCGGCGTAGGCGGCGTCGATCGCGTCGCCGTTCGTCATCGCGCTCGCGTACATCAGGCCGTTGCTCGCGTTGCCGTTGTGCGGGATGGCGATGACGTCGTCGCCGGTCGCGCGCACCCGGTCGAGCCAGTCCCAGAGGTCTTCGGGGTTCTGCGAGTCGAGGCTCGAGAACGGCCGGTCGGGGACGTCGCCGCCGCGGAAGATCACGTTGCGGTGCAGGTTCTGTCCCTGCGGCATCGGCGTGTACTCGTAGGCCACGAACGCCGTGAACACGCCCGGCTCGTCGTGCGCGTTCGCGAGCTCGACGATGCGCCGCCACGTCGGCTTGATGAACTCGTCGCTCGCGAGCTCGGGGATCGGAACGCCCGAGCCGAGCGACTGCAGGAACGCGAGGATGCCGCGCTGTCGGCGCGCGGTGTCGTCGCTCACGAGGTCCTGGATGAGCGGCAGGCGCCGCAGCGGATGGCCCGGCTCGTCGACCGTCGCCGACACGCCCATGTAGGCGCCGTGCTCGGTGAGCGCCATGAAGTCGAGCGGCGGCCCGGAGAGGCGGATCTTCCCGCCGCTCACGTGGTCGATCTCCTCGCCGCGCGCATAGCGATACGCGTCCTCGGGGCCGACGCGCACGCCCATCGAGTACGCGTCGAACGACCAGCGCGTGTGCACGTGGAGGTCGCCGAACCACGCCTGGCGCGGCACGTCGCTCGCGCGCGCGGCCGCGCGCGCGCCGCTCGCCCCGCCCGGCTCGCTCGGCGCGCGGCAGCTCGACGCGCCGAGCGCGGCGGCGATGACGACGACGGCGCAGAGCGCGAGCGCCGCAGTCCCCGCGGCCTTCGCGCGCCGCGCGCGGCGTCCGCCGCTCGCGCGCGCGCCTCGGCTCCGTCGATCTCGTCCTGCTCGCATGTCGTGCTCCCGCGCGCGAGCGGCGTTCCGCCGCTCGCGCCTCATGTGTCGTCGCCGCGCTCGCCGTCGCCGGGCTCACAATCCTCGAGCATCACGCCCCGCGCGTGCGCGTAGGCCGCGAGCCCGAACTCGTCCGAGCGCACCTCGAGCCGCTCGACGAGCTCCGGCGGCCCGACGATCGCGACGTCGGCCGTCTCGTTGGCGGCGAGCAGCGAGGTCAGCGCCTCGCTCGCCGCGAAGTTCGTGAGCACGAAGACGTGCGTCGTGCCGACCCGCGTCGTCGCCGTGATCGCGGGCGTGACGATGCCCTCGACCGCGCCGGACGAGATGCGCACCTGCGCGCGCTCGCCGCGCAGGTCGTCGAGGTTCGCCTTCGCGCTCCACGTGATCCAGAGGATCTCGTCGCCGCAGCGGCCATCGCGAGCGACGAAGCCGAACAGGTGGCCCCACACCTTCGAGCCGTGCGTCGCGATGCGGCGCAGGCGCGGGCCCTTCGTGAGCTCCCAGGGACGCTCGTCGGCCTGGCCGTCGGCGACGCCGGGAACGGCGGCGCCGACGGCCGCGAGCGCGAGCATCAGGCCGAGCGCGACGCGTCGGGCGGAGGCGCGCACGACCGCTCCGCCGACTCAGTCGATGAAGTTGCGCAGCATCTTGCTCCGGCTCGGGTGGCGCAGCTTGCGCAGCGCCTTCGCCTCGATCTGCCGGATGCGCTCGCGCGTGACGTCGAAGTCCTGGCCGACCTCTTCGAGCGTGTGGTTGCTGCGCTCGCCGATGCCGAAGCGCATCTTCAGCACGCGGGCCTCGCGCGGCGCGAGCGTCGAGAGCACCTCGAGCGTCTTCTCCGCGAGGTTGCCCTCGATCACCGCGTCCTGCGGGTTGACGGCGTTCTTGTCCTCGATGAAGTCGCCGAGCGCGCTGTCCTCCTCCTCGCCGACGGGCGACTCGAGGCTGATGGGCTCCTTCGCGATCTTCTGGACCATCTTCACCTTCTCGAGCGGAAGGTCCATGTGCTCGGAGAGCTCCTCGGCCGAAGGCTCGCGGCCGAGCACCTGCACGAGGTGGCGCGTCGCGCGCGCCTGCTTGTTGATGGTCTCGATCATGTGGACGGGGATGCGGATCGTGCGCGCCTGGTCGGCGATCGCGCGCGTGATGGCCTGGCGGATCCACCACGTCGCGTAGGTCGAGAACTTGTAGCCGCGGCGCCACTCGAACTTCTCGACCGCCTTCATGAGCCCGATGTTCCCCTCCTGGATCAGGTCGAGGAACAGGAGGCCGCGGTTCGTGTACTTCTTGGCGATCGAGACCACGAGGCGCAGGTTCGCCTCCGTGAGCTCGCTCTTCGCCTTCTGCGCGCGATCGCTCGCGTCCGCGAACACGCTGAGCGAGCGCTTCACCTGCTCGCTCGACATGCCGAGCTCGACCTCGAGCACCGCGCGCTCGCGCGCGATCTCGGCGACCTCGGCCTCGGCCGCCGCGATGCGCTCGACGTCGCTGCCGAGCCGGTCGAGCGCCGCGCGCCCGGGCTTGCTGCGCCGCTTCGACATCGCGATCAGGTCGGGGAGGTCGAAGCGCTTCACGCCGAAGCGGCGCGCGAGCTTGCGCTCCTTGCCGTCGAGCACCTCGAACTTCTCGCCCATCTCCTCGAACGCCTTCGTCATCTCGAGGATGCGCGACTTCGCGACCTTCGAGTCGCGCAGCGTCTCGACGACGCGCTCGTACAGCTCCGCCACCTCGGCGCGCAGCCGGTCGCGCGTCTCGGGCGTGGTGCGCGAGTTCGCGATCGACGCCTGCTTCTTGGCGATCTCGGCGTCGATGCGGCGGACCTTCTGCATCGCGGCGAAGAACTGGCGCCGGCGCGTCTCGGGCGCGGGGCCGTCCTCGTCGTCGAGGCCGTCGAGCAGCGACTTGAGCGTGATCTCGTCGCGCTTGAGCTGCTCGGTGAGCTGGTCGAGCGCGCGCACGCCGTAGGGCGTGCCGAGCACGGCGAGCTCCATCGCGTGCACGCCTTCCTCGATGCGCTTCGCGATCTCGACCTCGCCCTCGCGCGTGAGGAGCGACACCTGTCCCATCTCTCGCAGGTAGACGCGCACCGGGTCGCTCGACGTCGTGCCGTCGTCGGCGCCGCGCGTCGCCCAGCGCGTGTCGGGTGCGCGCGTCGACGGGCGCAGCACGCGGATCCCCTTGCTGCGCAGGATCGCGTGGACCTCCTCGACCTGGTCCGCGGTGAGCCGCGTCGTCGCGAGGCCCTTCTTCACTTCGTCGGCGGTCAGGTGACCGCGCTCGCGCCCGCGGCGCGCCAGGCTCTGCACGCTCTGCAGCTCGGCCAGCGCACCGGACACCGGCTCGGCCGGCGGCGAGACGACCCCGTTCGCCTTCGCCCCCTTGGCGACCTTCGCGACGTCGTCGGCGCCCTTCGCGCTAGCGGCCCTCGGGCGCGCGGCGGGTTGCTCCTTCCGGGTGGTGGAGCGGGTCCGCTTGGGTCGGGCAATGGTCGTCGGGGTGGGCGCATGCGAAGCCATTGGGGGGTCTCCTCATCCAGCAGAGCTGACGGGGTGAAACGCCCGACCGGGGCATCCGGACGGGCGACGTCATCGGGCGACTCCTCGCGCGGCGGGGGCCTGCGCGCGGAGGCGGGCTCGCCTCTCTTCCAGCTGACGCTGCTTCTCGGCGATGAGCTGCGCGGCCGCATCGCCGCCGAGCTCGAGACGGCGCGTCGTCTCGCGACGCTCGGCGGCGGCACGCTGCCGAGCGAACCAGTCGAGCACGTCGGCGACGACGCGCTCGGGCGCCGCGTTCGCGTCGACGAGCGCATCGCCCGTCGTCAGCTCGCGCAGCAGCTGCGACTCCTCCTCGCCGAGGTCGCGCTCGACGCGGAACAGGTCGATCTCGCCCTCGGCGTCGACGTGGCCGGCGCGCGACGCATCGGCGAGCGCGAGCGCGAGCGCGCGCCACGGCCCGGGCTCGAGCCCGCGCTCGATGCCCGCGCGCACGTCGTCGGTCGCGAGCGTCGGGTTGCGCAGGAGCGCCTCGCAGAGGATGGCCGTGTGGCGGTCGGCCGGGCCGCGCCGGCGCGCGCGGACGGCGGGGCGCTCGTCCTCGGGAACGGCGTGCTCGCGGCGGCGGCGCTCGTGCAGCTCGGCCAGCACCTCGTCCTCGCCGCAGCCCATGTGCAACGCGAAGCGCCGCACGTAGGCGCGGCGCTCGACCGGGCTCGCGACGGCGTCGAGCAGCGGGACGACGCGCGCCACCGCCTCGGCCTTCGCGACGGGCGACGCGCGATCGAACGCGGCCGCGCGTCCCATCACGAGCTCGAGCGCGTCGGGCGCGCCGTCGATCACGGCGCGCAGCGCGTCCGCGCCGTGGCGCGCGAGGAAGTCGTCGGGGTCCATGCCGTCGGGCAGCACGGCCGCGCGCAGGCGCAGCCCCTCCGGCAGCAGCACCTCGAGCGCGCGCTCCATCGCCTTCGTGCCCGCGGCATCGCCGTCGAAGAGCATCACGACCGTCTGCGTGCGGCGCTTCAGGTTGCGCGCGTGCTCGCGCGTGAGCGCGGTGCCGCACGTCGCGAGCCCCTCGCCGAGCCCCGCGCGGTGCAGCGCGATGCGGTCGAAGTAGCCCTCGCACACGATCGCGCGATCGCTGCGCCGGATCGCCTCGAGCGCCCACGGGAAGCCGTAGAACGACTCGCGCTTGCGGAAGACCGGGCTCTCGGGCGTGTTCAGGTACTTCGGCTCCTGGTCCGCGCCGAGCGCGCGGCCGCCGAAGCCGACGATGCGCCGCCGCACGTCGTAGATGGGGAACGTGACGCGGCCGCGCAGCCGGTCGTAGTGGCCGCTGCCGCCCTGGCGCTCGGCGAGCAGGCCGGCCTTGGCGCCGAGGTCGCCGCCCACCTTCCGCGCCGCGAGCGCGCGCGCGACCGTGTCCCAGCGATCGGGCGCGAAGCCGATGCCGAGCTCGCGCACGTCGTCGCCCGAGAGGCCGCGCTTCGCGAGATAGGCGCGCGCCGCCTCGCCCTCCGCGCTCGCGAGCGCGTCGACGTAGGTGCGCTGGGCGATCTCGTTCGCTTCGTGGACCTGCTCGGAGATGCCGCGCTCGGCCGCGTCGCCGTGCTCCTCGGGCACCTCGACGCCGCACTCGCGCGCGAGCGTGCGCACGGCCTCGGGGAAGGTGAGGTTCTCGTGGCGCATCAGGAAGCCGACGACGTCGCCGCCGACCTGACAGCCGAAGCAGTGGAAGATCTGTTTGTCGGAGGAGACGTTGAAGGAAGGGGTCTTCTCGTCGTGGAAGGGACAGAGACCCTTGAAGTTGCGGCCGGCCTTCTTCAGCTGGACGTAGCGGCCGACGAGATCGACGATGTCGACGCGATTGCGGATCTCGTTGATCGTGGCGTCCGGGATTCGACCCAAGTCACTCACTCCGCGTCTTGCTCAGCTCGCCTCGTGGACTCGTCCGACCCCCTGTGCCTTCGTGGGACTACTTCCCCATCCGGCGCATCTTCTTGATCGCGCGCTTGCGCGACGCCGCCGCCTTCTTCTTCTTCTTCACGCTGGGCTTGTCGTAGAACTCGCGCCGGCGCAGCTCCGTCAGGATGCCCGCTTTCTCACACGTCTTCTTGAAGCGCTTGAGGGCGCCTTCGAACGACTCGTTCTCTTTGACTTTGATGACGGGCATGCAGGGTCACTCGCTGGGGCCTCTGCGAGAGTGGACTCGCAGGGGGGTGAAGCCTCAGGTTCGTTCGACTCGTTGCCGCCGCGACCACCGGTTGCTCGCGAAGCTTGGGAACTCGAGCACTTCGGACGGTTTCGTGCGGCGGGCTTCGCAAGCTAGCGAAGCGACTAGCGCGCAGCAAGCGCCCGACCCGGCAGAAATCGGCAGTTGCACGGCGACCGGACGGGATCCGCGAGTCAACCGTTTGACGGCGGGCGGACCGCGATGCCGCGCGCGAGCAGCGCGCGCTTCACGTCGCCGACCGTCGTCTCCTTGAAGTGGAAGATCGACGCCGCGAGCGCGGCCTGGGCGTGCCCGCCGGCCGGGCCGTCGTCGAGCGCGGCCGCGATGTCGGCCGCGCTGCCGCCGCCGCCCGAGGCGATCACGGGCACGCGCACGGCCTCGGCCACGGCCCGCAGCAGCGCGAGGTCGTAGCCGCTCTTCGTGCCGTCGCGGTCCATGCTCGTGAGCAGCACCTCGCCGGCCCCGGCCTCGGCCATCGCCCGCGCCCAGCCGACGGCGTCGATGCCGGTCGGCGTGCGGCCGCCGTGCGTGCAGACTTCCCAGCGCGTCTCGCCGGGCACGACGGGCGCGAGCGCAGCCCCGCGCGGCGGCGCGCCGCCCGCGGCCGCGCGCTCGCTCGGCACGAGCACGCCCCGCTCGTCGCTGCGCGCGACGGCGCGCGCGTCGATCGCGATCACGAGGTTCGCGCTCCCGATCCTGGCCGACGCCTCGGCGATCAGGTCCGGGTCGTGCACGGCCGCCGTCATGACGGAGACCTTGTCCGCGCCCGCGTTCAGCAGGTCGCGCACGTCGGCGAGCGAGCGCACGCCGCCGCCGACCGTGAGCGGCAGGAACACGCTCTCGGCCGTGCGCGACACGACGTCGAAGAGCGTGCGCCGCTCCTCGTGGCTCGCGGTGATGTCGAGGAACGTGAGCTCGTCGGCCTCCTGCGCGTCGTAGAGCTTCGCCACCTCGACGGGGTCGCCGGCGTCGACGTGGTCGACGTACTGGACGCCCTTGACCACGCGGCCCTTGTCGACGTCGAGGCACGGGATGATGCGCTTCGCGAGCACGCGCTAGCCCTCTCCCGCGCCGCGCGCGCGCTCGGCGCCGACGCGTTCGAGCGCGGCCTCGAGATCGATCGCACCGGTGTAGAGCGCGCGGCCGACGATCGCGCCCGCGATCCCGTCGCCCGCGCGACGCGCCGCCGCGACGAGGTCGTCGACCGTGGCGACGCCGCCCGAGACGACGACCGGGATCGCGACCGCGCGCGCGAGCGCGACGGTCGCGTCGAGGTTCGGCCCGCCGAGCATGCCGTCGCGCGCGATGTCGGTGTAGACGATCGCCGCGACGCCCGCGTCCTCGAACGCGCGCGCGAGGTCGACGGCCGCGACGTCGCTCGCCTCGAGCCAGCCCTCGACCGCGACGCGCCCGTCCTTCGCGTCGATGCCGACGACGATGCGGCCCGGGAAGCGGCGCGCGGCATCGCGCACGAGGTCCGGATCGCGCAGCGCGGCGGTGCCGAGGATGACGCGGTCGACGTCGAGCTCGAGCGCGCTCTCGACGGCGGCGAGCGTGCGCAGGCCGCCGCCGAGCTGCACGGGCACGCGGCCCGCCGCCGACACGACCTTGCGGATGGCGACGCCGTTCACGGGCCGCCCCGCCTTCGCACCGTCGAGGTCGACGACGTGGATGCGCGTCGCGCCCGCCGCCACGAAGCGGCCGGCGACGAGCGCCGGGCGGTCGTCGTAGACGGTCGCGTCCTCGTAGCGCCCCTGCGCGAGGCGCACGGCGCGCCCGTCGAGCAGGTCGATCGCCGGGATCACCTCGAACTCCGTCGCGCGCGCGTTCATCGGCTCGCCCCGACCCACGCGAAGAACGCGTCGAGCACCCGCTTGCCGGCCTTCTGGCTCTTCTCGGGATGGAACTGCGCGGCGAAGAGCCGCTCGGTCGCGACCGCCGACGCGAAGGTGCCGCCGTAGTCCGTGCGTCCGACGACGATGCGCTCGTCCACCGGCACGGGGCGGTACGAGTGCACGAAGTAGAACCAGTCGCGCTCGGGGAGGCGCTCGAGCATCGGGTGGCCCGCGCGTCGCTCGAAGCGCACCTCGTTCCAGCCGATGTGCGGGACGACGAGCCGGCTGCCGTCGACGTCCTCGTCGGGGAAGCGCTCGACGCGGCCGCGCAGCACGCCGAAGCCCTTCGTCACGCCGTGCTCGGTGCCTTCGTCGAACAGCAGCTGCAGCCCGAAGCACAGCCCGAGGTACGGGCGGCCGCCGTCGATCGCGCGCTTGCACGCGTCCTCGAGCCCGCTCGCGCGCAGCCGCTCCGCCGCGTCGCGGAACGCGCCGACGCCGGGCAGCACGACGCCGTCCGCGCGCGCGACGACCGCGGGGTCGTCGGTGACGTCGACGGCGAAGCCCGAGCGCTCGAGCGCCTTCGCGACGCTGCGCAGGTTGCCGGCGCCGTAGTCGAGGAGGGCGGCGCGCGGCGCGCTCATCGGCGCCGCCCGAGCGAGGGGAACGCGAGCGACATGCGGCTAGAGGGCGCCCTTGACGGTGGGCAGCCCCTCGACGCGCGGGTCGATCTCGACGGCGATCCGCAGCGCGCGCGCGAGCCCCTTGAAGGTGGCCTCGACGACGTGGTGCGGGCTCCGCCCGTACCGCTTCTCGACGTGCAGGTCGAGCCCCGCGCTCTGCGAGAACGCGTAGAGGAAGTCCTCGGTGAGCGAGGCGTCGAACGCGCCGATGCGGTCGTTCTCGAGCGGGAGCAGGTAGACCAGATAGGGGCGGTTGCTGACGTCGACCGCCACCTCGACCTTGCTCTCCGCCATCGGCAGCACGAACGAGCCGAAGCGCCGGATGCCCTCGGCCGTGCCGAGCGCCTCGCGGAACGCCTCGCCGAGCGCGATGCCGACGTCCTCGACCGTGTGGTGCAGGTCGACCTCGACGTCGCCCTCCGCGCGCAGGCGCAGGTCGAACAGGCCGTGCTTCGCGAAGCTCTCGAGCATGTGGTCGAAGAAGGCGATCCCGGTCGCGACCTCGTACTGGCCGGAGCCGTCGAGGTCGAGCTCGACCTGGATGTCGGTCTCCTTCGTCTTGCGCGCGACGGTCGCGCGCCTGCGGCGCCCTGCGGTGGGCGAGCTCGGCGGGGGGGGAACCTGGCTCATAGCTCCGCTTCGGCCTCCCGTTCTCTCATGGCTTCGCGCTCGCGCCGGGCGCGGCGGATCTTCTGCAGCCGCATGTCGATCGAGCGCCCGTGCCCGGTGAGCCCCTCGACCTCGGCGAGCCGCATGATATCGAGCCCGAGCTCGCGCAGCTTCGGGGGCTCGAAGCGCACGAAGCTCGTGCGCTTGAGGAAGTCGTCGACGCCGAGCGGCGAGAAGAAGCGCGCCGTCCCGCCGGTCGGCAGCACGTGGTTCGGGCCGGCGAGGTAGTCGCCGACCGCCACGGGCGTGTAGTGGCCGAGGAACACGGCGCCCGCGTTCTTCACCTTCTTCATCACGACGTCGGGCGAGTCCGTCGCGAGCACGAGGTGCTCGGCGGCGTACTCGTTCGCGAGCTCCATCGACTCGTCGAGACTCCGGGTGACGACGATGGCGCCGCGCTGCGACAGCGACGCGCGCGCGATGTCGGCGCGGTCGAGGTCCTGGATCTGCTTCTCGACGAGCTCGGCCACGCGCGCGGCCACGCTCTTGACGTGCGTGATCAGGATGGCCTGCGCGAGCTCGTCGTGCTCGGCCTGCGAGATCAGGTCGGCGGCGAGCCAGGCGGGCGTCGCGCTCGCGTCGGCGACGATCACGACCTCGGTCGGGCCGGCCTCGCTGTCGATGTCGACCTGGCCGAACACGTTGCGCTTCGCGGTGGCGACCCAGATGTTGCCCGGGCCCGTGATCTTGTCGACGCGCGGAACCGTCTCCGTCCCGTAGGCGAGCGCCGCGATCGCGTGCGCGCCGCCCATCTTGAAGATGCGGTGCACGCCGGACACGCGCGCCGCCATCAGCACCTCGGGCAGCACGCGCCCGTCGGGCTGGGGCGGCGTCGCCATGAGGATCTCCGGCACCTCGACCACCGACGCCGGGATCGTGTTCATCACGACGCTCGACGGGTAGACGGCCTTGCCGCCCGGGACGTAGATGCCGACGCGCTCGAGCGCGCGGACGCGCGCGCCCATCAGCGCGCCGCCCTCCTCCTTCATCTCCCAGCTCGACGGGATGCGCTTCTTGTGGAAGTCGCGCACGCGCATGGCCATCTTGCCGATCGCGGCGCGGTCGGCCGGGTCGACGGCCTCGCAGCCGGCGTCCCACTCGGCGCGCGTCACCTCGAGCTTCGCGAGCTCGGCCTTGTCGTACTTCGCGATGCCCGCGAGCACCTCGGCGTCGCCGTTCTCGCGCACCGCGGCGATGATGCGACGGACCTCGCGCTCGACGTCGTCGCCGATCGTGTCGCGGCGATTGCACAGCTTCGCCCACTGCGCGGCGAAGTCGCGATCCTTCGGAGACAGCGTGCGCAGCAGCGCGTCCGACTTGCGCGCGCGCGGCGCCTTCGCCGTCTTCGCGGCCGGCGCCTTGCCACTCGCCGACTTCGCCTCCGGCGTCTTGCCGGCCTTGCTCGAGCTCTTCGCGGCCATCTCGGCCCTCCCGCGGACTGCGTCCGCTAGCGCGGCGGCGCCGCGCGTCCGGCGACGACCCGGGCGCTCCCGGCGAGATCGCGGATCACGGCGATCTCGCACAGCCCGGCGTCCTCGCACATCGCGACGACCGCGTCCGCCTGCCTCGGGTCGATCTCGACCAGCAGGTGGCCGCCCGCCGCCATCACCCCCGTCGCTCCGGCCACGAGCGGCCGCAGCACCTCGAGCCCGTCCTCGCCTCCGAAGAGCGCCTCGGCGGGCTCGTGCCGAAGCTCGGGCGGCAGCGTCGCCGCCTCCGCCCGCGCGAGATAGGGCGGGTTCGAGACCACGAGGTCGAACGGCTCGGCGCCCGGCCCCGCGAGCGGCTCGAACAGGCTCCCCTGCGCGAGCCGAACCCGCTCATTCAGTCGCAGGGATTCGGCATTTGAGCGCGCAACCTTGAGCGCAGCCTCGGAAATGTCGGTGGCTACGACGTGGGCGTTCGGCCTCTCCGCCGCGAGGGCGAGCGCGATCGCGCCCGAGCCGGTCCCGATGTCCGCGATCCGAAAGGCCCGCTCGCGCTCGGGGAGCCGGTCGAGCGCGGCCTGCACGAGCGTCTCGGTGTCGGGCCGCGGCGTGAGGACGTCGCCGTTCACGGCGAGCGAGAGCGACCAGAACTCCTTCGCGCCGAGCAGCTGAGAGACGGGAATGCGCTCCGCGGCGCGTTTGCGAACGAGCTCGCGAAAGGCGCCGCGCTCGTCCGCGAGCACGGGCTTCTCGAAGTCGACGTAGAGCTGCATGCGCGTCGTTCCGAGCGCGTGCGCGAGCAGGAGCTCGGCGTCGAGCCGGGCCGACTCGATGCCCTTCTCGGCGAAGTGCGCGGTCGTCCAGCGCAGCAGCTCGAGCACCGTCCAGCGGCGCTCGCCGGCCGCGGCGGCGGCGGCGCGGACCTCGGGCGGCGCGGCCGGGGGCGGCGCGCTCACGGAGTCGCCGTCGTCTTCGCGGCGTCGGCCTCCGCGCGCGCGGTCATCACCTTGCGCACCTCCGCGAGCAGCTCGCCGAGATCGCCCTCCATCACCTGGTCGAGCTTGTGGAGCGTGACGCCCGCGCGGTGATCGGTGACGCGCGACTGCGGGAAGTTGTACGTGCGGATCTTCTCGCTGCGCTCGCCCGTGCCGACCTGGCTGCGGCGCTCGCTCGCGCGCTCCTGCTCGGCGCGCTCCTGCTCCATCTCGAGCAGGCGCGCGCGCAGCACCTTGAGCGCCTTCGCCTTGTTCTTGTGCTGGCTCTTCTCGTCCTGGCACTGGACGACGAGCCCGGTCGGCAGGTGCGTGATGCGCACCGCGGAATCCGTCGTGTTGACGCTCTGGCCACCCGGCCCGCCGGCGCGCATCACGTCGATGCGCAGCTCGTTCGGGTCGATCTCGATGTCGACCTCCTCGGCCTCGGGCATCACCGCGACGGTCACGGTCGAGGTGTGGATGCGGCCCTGCGACTCGGTCGCCGGCACGCGCTGCACGCGGTGGACGCCGCGCTCGAACTTGAGCTGGCTGAAGACGCGATCGCCCGAGAGGAGCGCGATCACCTCCTTGAACCCGCCGGCGCCGCTCTCCGAAGCGGACAGGATCTCGAGCTTCCAGCGCTTCTCCTCCGCATAACGCGCGTACATGCGGAAGAGATCGCCGGCGAAGAGGGACGCCTCGTCGCCGCCCGTGCCGGCGCGGATCTCGAGCAGCGCGTTCTTCTCGTCGTTCGGATCCTTCGGGAGCAGCAGCTCGCCGAGCTCCTGCTCGAGCAGCGCGCGGCGCTCGGTGAGGCTCTCGAGCTCCGCCTCCGCCATCGCCGCCATCTCGGCGTCGTCGTCCGCGGCCATCTCCGTCGCGCCGGCGATCTGCGCGAGCAGCTCCGTGTAGCGCGCGCCCGCTTCGGCGAGCGGACGCAGCGCGCCGAGCTCCTTCGCGAGCTTCTGGACCTGCCCCGGCTGCTTCACGACCTCGGGGTCGGACATCTGCGCCTCGAGCGCGCGCGCTCGAGCCAGGGCTTCGTCGATGCGGGCCTTGTAGTCGGCGGCCATCTCGGGTCTCGGCTCTCGGTCCTCGCGCGTCCGCGCCGGTCGGGCGCGCGGACGTCCCGGGCGGGGACGGTGGCTCTGGGGGAGCGGGGGGAAGGGCTCGGGCGAATCGGGCGCGGCGCGCCGGGCGAGCGCGCCGCGGGCGGACCCGCGGCGCTACGACTCGCCGGCCGTATGGCCGTGCGCGTGCGACGTCGCGGGCGGGAGCTGCCTCTCGAGGACCGTCCGGGGCATGACGGCGCGGGAAGCTATCGGATCCGCGGCGCCGACGCGACGCGAGCCGGGCCGTGCGCAGCGCGCGTGCAGCAGCGGGACGTCGCTCGCCGCGATCGCCGCATCTCGCTGGAACGCTTGCGTTTTCCTGCAGACCGATCGATCATTCCGCGGTCTGGGAGGAGCGCGGCGCCGCCGGACCCTCGCCGCGATCGAGAGGCTCCCTCATGTCGCAGCGCTGGAAACGCGCTCTGCTGCGGACCGCCGGAGGACTCGGGCTCGCTCGAGCCGCGCACCCCATCTGGGGGCGCTCGGTCAACGTCCTCATGTACCACTACTTCGAAGGTTCGGCCGACGACGAGCTCGTCGTCCCGCCCACCGCGCTGCGCGCGCAGCTGCGCGAGCTGCGCGCGCGCTATCGCCTGGTCGGCCTCACGAGCGCGATGGACGCCCTCTTCCGCGGCGACGACCTGTCGCGCCGCCGCTGCGTGGCGATCTCGATCGACGACGTGGGCGACGACTTCGTCCGCGTCGCGTGGCCCGTCTTCCGCGACCTCGGCGTTCCCGTCACGCTGGCCGTCTGCCCGGGCTTCGCCGAGGACGACGAGCACGCGATGCTGTTCGGCGCGCTGCACGCGCACGTGCGGATTGCGCCGGGGTTCGCGAGCGCGCTCGCCGCGCTCCTCGGCCGCGACGGCCTCGCCTACGCCGACTGCTTCGACGCGCTCTTCCACCGCTCGACGACCGAGCTCGCCGACATCGCCGCGGCGATGCGCGTCCCGCACCCGATGCGCGAGCCGCGCGATCTCCCGGGTGGGTTGCGGCTGCCCGTCGCGCGCTTCGACGCGCTCCGGCAGATCGTCGAGGAGAGCCACGGGCTCGTCGAGATCGGGTCGCACACGATGACGCACCCGGTGCTCTCGCTGATCGGCGGCGACTGGCTGCGCTGGGAGATCGAGACGTCGCGCGAGCGCATCGCGCGCACCTTCGGCGCGTGCGATCTCCTCTTCTATCCGGGCGGCGCCCTTCCGCCCGCCCGCGAGCTCGACGCGGAGGGGCTGCTGAAGGCCGGCTATCGCCACGCCTTCACCGCCTCGGCGGGGCTCGCCTCCGAGCGCTCCGACCCGTTCCGCATCGGGCGCGTGGCGGTGCTCGGCGGCGAGGGCCTCGGCGCCTTCCGCACGCGCGCCGCCGCCTGGCCGGCGGTGATGCGCCGCGCCCGCGCGCCGATTCCCGCGACGAACTAGCATCCGTCCCGGTGCGTTCCGGCCGCGCGGCGGCTCCGACGAGCGAGGCCCCGCCATGCCCTCCCGGATCGAGCCGCTGAGCCAGGTTCCC
The DNA here is from genome assembly GCA_041389495.1 of Myxococcota bacterium. Lineage (NCBI taxonomy): Bacteria > Pseudomonadati > Myxococcota > Myxococcota bacterium. Next base: position 65,497 of record JAWKRT010000006.1, read on the forward strand.
GCCGACTGGGTCGTCGACTACTTCCGCCGCCAGCAGGTGCCCGAGGCGCTCGTGCGCTGGAAGTTCCTCGCGCCGGGCCCGCCGTCGCGCGGACGCGAGCGCGGCATCGCGTGGATCCGCGACGACCGCGTGCAGGGCTTCCTCGGCCTCGTGCCGTGCCGGCTCGGACGCGGCGACGAGCGGTTCGACATGACGTGGACGTGCGACTGGTCGCTCGCGGAGCGGGCGAACGCGCCCGGCGTCGGCGTGCGCATGCTGCAGCGCGCGCTCGCCGCCGACGAGCCCGTGCTCTCCGTGACGCGCGGGAGCGACTTCACCGCGAGCATCGCGCCGCGCGTCGGTCACCACACGATCGAGGACGCGGCGCGCACGTTCGTCGTCCCGCTGCGCGCCGCGAGCCTGCTCGAGCGGCTGCCGGGCCCGGCGAGCGCGCTCGCGCGCGCGCCGCTCGTCGGCCGGGCGCCCCTGCCCGCCGCGCGAACGAGCGCGCGGCGGACGCGCGTCGAGGCGGGCGTCGCGCACGCGCTCGACGCGCTGCTCGCGGCGCCGCGCGGCCCCGGCTGGTTCCCCGCCTACGACACGTCGTACCTCGACTGGGTCGTGGGACGCTGCCCCGTGCTCGAGTGCGCGAGCATCCTCGCGCCCGACGACGGCGCGCCGCGCGCCGCCGCGCTCCTCTGGCGACGGCGCGAGTCCGCGGCGCGCTGGCGCCTCGCGCTCTTCGCCGCGCCCGACGAGTGCGGCCCGGACGGGCTCGCGCGGGCCGTCCTCGCGCGCGCCGCGCGCGAGGCGCGCCGCCGCGGCGGGAGCCTGCTCTCGCTCCTGCTGTCCCGCCTCGACGACGATCTCGCCTCGGCCGTGCGCGGCGGCCTGCGCGCGTTCGAGCGCGAGCCGCAGCCGCTCTACGTGCTCGTCTCGCGGAGCCCGGACGTCGACGAGCTCGGGCGTCTCAGCTACCTCGATGCGGACCTCCAGTACCTGTTCTAGCTGCCGCCGCGGAGGATCCTCGCGTTGGACCACGAAGCGCTCACCCAGCTCGTCGCCGAGACGTTCGGCATCGCGCCCGACCGCGTGCGCGACGAGCTCGCCTACGAATCGATCCCCGAGTGGGACTCGCTCAACCACGTGAACCTCATGCTCGCGCTCGAGCAGCGCACCGGCCGCTCGATCGACGAGGACACGATGGTGGAGCTCACGACCGTCGCGGCGATCCGCGAGTTCGTGGCTCGTTAGGCCGGCGGCGCTCCGTGGCTCCGGACGACGTCGACCCGCGCAGCGACCGCGCCGCCCACCGCGACGGCGCATCGCGCATCGATCGCGCGGACGCGCGCTCGCTGCGCTCGGGCTTCCTGCGCGCGGCCGAGCGCCACGCGAGCCGCGTCGCGCTCGTCGCGAGGGACGACGCCGTCTCGTACGGCGAGCTCGCGAGCGATGCGCGCCGGATCGCGCACGCCATCGTCGACCGGCTCGGGCGGGCACCCGCGCGCGTCGGCGTCTTCGCGCACCGCTCGCGCACCGGCTACACGGGCACGCTCGCCGCGCTCTTCGCGGGCGCCGCGTTCGTGCCGCTCAACCGCACGTTCCCGGTCGAACGCACGCGCCGCATGGCCGCGCTCGCCGAGCTCGATGCGATCGTCGTCGACGCGGCCTCGGCGCCGCAGCTCGGCGACGTGCTCGCGGGCGTCGCGGGGCGCGCGCCGCTCCTCGTCTTCCCCGATGCCGGGAGCGACCTCGCCGCGCCCGAAGGCGCACCGCGCGTCGCCGCGGACGAGCTCGCGCGGGCGGGCGAGCTCCGCGACCTCCCGCCCGTCGTGCCGACCGACGTCGCGTACCTGCTGTTCACGTCGGGAACGACGGGAACGCCGAAGGGCGTGCCCGTGACGCACGCGAACGCGCTCCACTTCCTCGACGTGATGTCGGCGCGCTACGCGCTCGGCCCCGACGATCGCCTCTCGCAGACGTTCGACGCCACGTTCGACCTCTCGGTGTTCGACCAGTTCATGGCCTGGGAGGCCGGCGCGCGGCTGTGCGCGATGCAGTCGCTCGACCTGCTCGCCCCGTCGCGCTTCGCGCGCAAGCACGAGCTGACGGTCTGGTTCTCCGTCCCGTCCGTGCCCGCGCTGATGCGGCGCAAGGGGCTGCTCGCTCCCGACGCCTTCCCGACCCTCCGCTGGAGCCTCTTCTGCGGCGAGCCGCTCCCGCGCGAGACGGCCGAGGCCTGGCAGGCGGCGGCGCCCGCGTCGACGCTCGAGAACCTGTACGGCCCGACCGAGCTCACGATCGCGTGCTTCGTGCACCGCTGGGACGCGGGCGCGTCGCCCGCGCTGTGCGCGAACGGCGTCGTTCCGATCGGGCGTCCCTATCCCGGGCTCGGCGCCGTCGTGCTCGGCGAGGGCGACGCGCCCGTCGCCGACGGCGAGGACGGCGAGCTGTGCGTGTGCGGCCCGCAGACGGTGCCCGGCTACTGGCGCGACGCCGCGAAGACCGCCGAGCGCTTCGTCGAGCTCCCCTTCGCACCGGGCGTGCGCTTCTATCGCACGGGCGACCGCGTGCGACGGCTCGCGAACGGCGAGTACGTGCACCTCGGGCGCGTCGACCACCAGGTGAAGGTGCTCGGGCACCGCGTCGAGCTCGGCGAGATCGAGGCCGTGCTCCGGAGCGCAGCGGGCGTCGTCGACGCCGTGGCCGTCGGCTGGCCGGTCGCTCACGGCAGCGCCGACGGCATCGTCGCCTTCGTCACCGCTTCCGAGCGCGGCGTCGACGCGGACGCCCTCGTCGCACACGCGCGCACGGCGCTGCCCGAGTACATGGTTCCCGGGCGCGTCGTCGCCGTCGACGCGATGCCCCTCAACGCGAACGGCAAGATCGACCGCGCCGCGCTCGTCGCGCGGCTCGATCCGGGCGCGGGCGCCTAGCCCGCGCGGGAGGCGCGCCATGGAGATCTCGCACGACCTCGACGGACACCTCGATCTCCTCGTCGAGATGGAGATCGCCGCGGCCGAGGCCTACCTGCGCTTCGTCTACGACGACTGGGAGCACGCCCGCCGCATCCAGCGGTTCCTCGGCGAGAAGGGGCTCCTCGAGTCGTCCGCGCCGTGGGGGCGCGTGATGATGCACGAGGGCCACGCGATCGGAGCGGTGAGCGGCATCCCCGGCGCCGAGCTCCGCAAGCTGCGCATGCGCGCCGCGTTCGCGCTCGCGAAGGAGCCCGCGCTCCGCCCGGACCCGCCGACGCAGCGCCGCATCAAGCTCGCGGCCGACGCGCTCGTCGCGGCGCGCGACGACGACTTCTACTCGTCGAAGCTCGCGGTCACCGAGCGCGCGCGCGGTACGGGCGCCGGGCCCGCGCTCATGGACTACGTGACGGAGGAGGCGCGCCGCGGCGGCTTCGCGCGCATCGTCGGCGAAGTGTCGGCCGCGAACGAGCGCATGCTCCACGTCATGTGCGACAAGGTCGGCTGGGATCGCATCGGCGAGGGCAGCGCGACGTGCCCCGACAGCGGCCGCAGCGTGACGTTCGTCCACGTCGGCAGGCTGTTTCGTTAGTTCGCGCCGGCCGCGGCGCGGTCGCGCCGGCGAGGCCGAAGGGGAATGGGCCCCCGCGGTCGGCATGTCCGCGGAGGCCCGTGCCGCGGCGACCCTCGCCGCAGGCGACCCCGGTGCGGGCCCGCCACGCCCCCTGTTGACGCGGCGGGCCCTCCGGAGCGGTCGTTGCCTCCCGCTCCGGGTCCCGTCGTGACGGCGGCGGGGTGACCCCTCGGAAGCTCGCCAACGCAGCGCCCCGCCGCCGAACGAAGCACGGCGAACATCGCGCGCGCCAATGGCCGCGAGCATCCCGCAGACGGGGGAAGCGATGCGATTGTTAGGTGACGCGAGTCAGTGACGCGCGACGGCGCGGTGCCCGGAACGAGACGGGCCCGCGGCGCGTTCGCGCCGCGGGCCCGTGCGTGCGGATCGGCGCGCGCCGCTCGCGCGACGCGCCGCGTCAGGAGTTCATCGAGGCGAGGAACTCCTCGTTGCTGTCCGTGCCCTTGATCTTGCCGAGCAGGAACTCCATCGAGTCCACCGGCGAGAGCGGGGCGAGCACCTTGCGCAGGATGTACATGCGGTTGAGCGTGTTCTCGTCCATGAGCAGCTCTTCGCGCCGCGTCGCCGACTTGTTGATGTCGATGGCCGGGTAGGTGCGGCGGTCGGCGAGCTTGCGGTCGAGCACGATCTCCGAGTTGCCCGTGCCCTTGAACTCCTCGAAGATGACCTCGTCCATGCGCGAGCCGGTGTCGATCAGCGCGGTGCCGATGATCGTGAGGCTCCCGCCCTCCTCGACGTTGCGCGCGGCACCGAAGAAACGCTTCGGCTTGTGCATCGCGTTCGAGTCGACGCCGCCCGACAGGATCTTGCCCGAGTGCGGCACCACCGTGTTGTGGGCGCGCGCGAGGCGCGTGATCGAGTCGAGCAGGATGACGACGTCGCGGCCGTGCTCGACGAGCCGCTTCGCCTTCTCGATCACCATGTCCGCCACCTGGACGTGCCGCGTCGCCGGCTCGTCGAAGGTCGACGAGATGACCTCCGCCTTCACCGTGCGCTGCATGTCGGTGACCTCTTCCGGCCGCTCGTCGATCAGCAGCACGATGAGGTAGACCTCGGGGTTGCCCTCGGCGATCGCGTTGGCGATGTCCTTCAGGATCATCGTCTTGCCCGCCTTCGGCGGCGACGTGATCAGCGCGCGCTGGCCCTTCCCGATCGGCGCGACGAGGTCGATGATGCGCGTCGTGAGGCCGCCCGACTTCGCCTGCAGGTTGAACTTCTCCTGCGGATACAGCGGCGTCAGGTTGTCGAACAGGATCTTGTGGCGCGCCTTCGCGGGCTCCTCGAAGTTGATCGTGTCGACCCGCAGCAGCGCGAAATAACGTTCGCCCTCCTTCGGCGATCGGATCTGCCCGCGCACCGTGTCGCCCGTCCGCAGGTTGAAGCGGCGGATCTGCGACGGGGAGACGTAGATGTCGTCGGGGCCGGCGAGGTAGTTCTGGTCGGGCGCGCGCAGGAAGCCGAAGCCGTCCTGCAGGATCTCGAGCACGCCGTCGGCGAAGATCTTGCCGCGCTGCTCGGTGTGGGCCTTGAGGATCGCGAAGAGCAGGTCCTGCTTGCGCATGCCCGCGGCGTTCTCGACCTCGAGGTCCTCCGCGAGCTCCGTGAGATCCTGCACCGACTTCGCCTTGAGCTCGGTGACGTCGAGGCGTTCGCCGTCCTCCTCCGCCTCGGCCGCCGCCTCCTCCTCGAGCTCGTCGTCGCTCGGGAGGTAGTCGCGCTTCGCGGCGCCGCTCGGCCGGTTCCCGCCGCCGCCGCCACCGCCGCCGCCCCGCGAGCGCCGCCCACGCCCGCGTCGGTTGCGTCCACCGCCGTTGCCGGTGCTGCTCGTCTCGCTTCGTGCTGTGCTCACTGGATGACCTTCGTTGGTTGGTTCGTCGCCTTGGCGGGGACGTTCGTCAGGTGGGGAAGGGGAAGAAGGGGTGTTGGGATGAGGATCCGGGGGAGGTGCAACGCGCGCGGCGCGTCGGAGGTCCTGGTCTGGCCGGGCTCGGGCGCGAGAGGGACGCGCTTTCGCCGGGAGGGATGCGCGGCGGTCGCCGCGGGTCCGGCCAGTCTCGGGATCGTCGATGTCTTCGGTTGGCTTGCTTCCGAGTTCAGCTTGGGCTTCTGGCTCGGCTTCTTCCTGGTTCGGAACTCTCGCTCGGAAAGTTGACCGGTTTGTCGCAGTTGGGGCACGTGTGCGTTGCGTCTTCGCGCGCACGTCGCGCCGGTGCCGGAAGGGGCGGCTCACGCGGCGCCTCGATCGTGAGGCCCTCTTCGTCGCTCGGTCTCGGCGCGCGATCGGCGCGCTGCAGCGACGCGGGGAGGATCGGGTGCGGACGGGAACCGTTCTTCAAACGGTGAGGAACACACTAGGGGCGGGGTTTCGGGCTGTCAAGCACCCACCGCGGGCCCGTCCGACACGGCGCGCCTACTCATCCTCGGCCGGGCGATGCGCGGACGAAGTGGACGAGGCGACCGGCCGCGGCGCCGTCCCGCCGGTAGGAGTGGAAGAGCGCGGGCGCGCACCGCGTACAGGCGCGCTCGCCCCCGAGCGAGAGCGTTCCGAGTGCGGTCGTCGCGATTCCCGCGCGGAGGAGGTCGACTCGCACGAGCGCGCCGAGGTCGACCCGTGCGTGGCCGGGCCGCGAAGGCCGCGACGCCGACGCGACCGCGGTGTCGCCGAAGCGCCGCGCGAGCGCGTCGAGCACGGGTGCATCGACCTCGTAGCAGCACGGGCCGATGCACGGCCCCACGACCGCGCGAAGCGGCGCGCGCGCGATCGCGCGCAGCGCGGCGACGCCCGCCTCGACGACGCCCGCCGCGAGGCCGCGCCAACCCGCGTGGATGGCGCCGACGGACGCGCCGTCCTCCGCGGCCACGAGCACGGGAACGCAGTCCGCCGTCACGACGCCGACGCACGCGCCCGCGCCGTCGGCGACGATCGCATCCGCCTCCTCGGGCTCCGCGCGGAACGGCGCCCTTCCGGCGCCCGTCGTCGCCACGGCGCGCGCGACGCGCGCGCCGTGCACCTGTCGCGGCCCCACCAGGTCGGTCGGCGGCGTCGCCTCGCGCGTGCCGAAGCCGTGCCCGACCCCGAGGTCGCCTAACAACGGGTGCGCGAGGAAGCCGCGCGCGTCGGCGGCGCCGCCGCTCACGCGAGCCCCTCGCGCTCTCGGTAGTGGGCGAGCAGCGCCTCGAGATCGGCGGGGAGCGGAGCGGTGAAGCGCATGCGCACGCTCGTCGCCGGGTGTGCGAAGCCGAGCTCGGCGGCGTGGAGCGCCGGACGGCCGAGCTGCTTCTCGCGCCCCGTTCCGCGTCCTCCGCCGTAGACCGGGTCGCCGACGAGCGGCATCCCGACGCTCGACAGGTGCACGCGGATCTGGTGCGTGCGCCCCGTCTCGGGCCGGACGTCGAGCAGCGCGCGCTCGCTGCGCGCGAAGCGCGCGGCGACGCACCAGCGCGTGTGCGCCTCGCGTCCCGACTTCGCCGCGACGCTCATGCGCTTGCGGTCGCGCGGGTGGCGGCCGATCGGCGCGTCGACGCGCCCTTCGTCGGCCGACGGCGTCGCGCGCACGATCGCCTGGTAGCGCCGCTCGATCGTGTGGTCGTGGAACTGCACGGCGAGCGCCTGGTGCGCGGCGTCCGTCTTCGCGGCGACGAGGATGCCGCTCGTCCCCTGGTCGAGCCGGTGGACGATGCCCGGCCGCAGCACGCCACCGATGCCCGCGAGCTCGCGCGCGTGATGGAGCAGCGCGTTCACGAGCGTCCCGCGCGCGTGGCCGGGCGCCGGGTGCACGACGAGGCCGGCCGGCTTGTCGACGACGATCAGGTGCTCGTCCTCGAAGACGACGTCGAGCGGGATCGGCTCGGGGAGCGCCTCCGCGCGCACCGGCTCGGGCGGCGCGGCCGCGACGCGGTCGCCGATCGCGAGCACGAGGCTCGCGCGCGCGACGGGCGCGTCGCCGACCCACACGCGGCCCGCCTCGACCCAGCGCTTCGCCTGCGACCGCGACACGCGCGCGATCGCCGCGAGCACGACGTCGATGCGCTCGCCCGCCTCCTCCTCGCTCGCGACGAAGCGAAGCGCCGCGTCGTCCGGGCCCGCCGCCGCCGGAGCGTCGCCGCGCGTCATCGCGCGCGGGCGGGAGCGGGCGTCGGGCCGCGCACGGCCGGCGGCCCGCCTAACGACGGCCGAACAGCCGCCCGCGGCGCTGCTGGCCGTGCGCGTCGTCGAAGCGCGCCATGAAGCTCCGAGCGACCTGCTGCGTGTCGAGGCCGATCGTGCGCGCATAGGCCGTGACGAAGCCGCGCGTGTACACGGCGGCGGGGAGGTCGCCGAACGCGTCCTCCTCGATCGCCCGCAGGTAGCGCGCGTTCACCTTGGTGACCTCGGAGACGTGGTCGAGCTCGATGCCGCGGCGCATGCGCGCGCGGCGCAGCCGCGCGCCGTCCCAGTCCTCGCCGTCCTCGCCGTCGAGGTCGCCGAGCTCGCCGAGCGCGTCGATCGCCGGCACGACCTCGACGCCCGCGAGGCTCGACGCGCCGGGCGCCGTGGGCTCGACGTCGGCCGCGATCGCCGCTTCGCCGCCGACGACGAGCGCGTCGAGGCCGAGCTCGGCGTCGTAGGCGCGCCGCGCCTCGGCGTCGGTGAGCACGCGGTAGGCGAGGTCGATCCGGTCGCGGATCGACGCCGACTCGCCCGCGTCGAACACCGAGTACGTCGCGAGCGAGCCGTCCTCGTAGGCCGCGCGGATCATCGGATAGGCGCGTCGGATGTCCTCGGTGCGCGCCGAGTACGGCACCTCGAGCACCTGGTAGTGGTCCTGGTCTTCGATCGTCTTCATTCGGTTGCCCTTCCCCGGCCGGTGGGGGCAGCCGTCTGCGTGTCCCGATCGCGGATCGCGATCAGCTTGCGCGCGATGCGCTGGAGGTAGATGGAGGCGTCCGCGTCCTCGCGGAGGTCGACGACGGGGCGCCGCGCGGCGACGGAGCGGCGCGCCATCTCGTCGTGGTTCACGTAGCCGATGTACTCGGGCTCGAAGCCGAAGTACTTCTTGCACACCGAGCCGACCGAGAAGCCGAGCTTCACGTCCTCGGCGGTGCGCACCTCGTTCACGATGAGCCGGGGGCGGAACTCGCGCATCGTGGCGACGAAGCGCTTGCCCTCGACCGGGTCGAGCGCCTCGATCTCGCGCAGCAGGTCGATCGGGGTGCGGATGCCGCGCTCGTTGCGCTGGTCCATCGCCTCGGTGACGAGCTGGCGCACGCCGTGGCCGACCATCGCCAGGCGCAGCCGCCGGTAGAACGCGGCGCGCAGGAACGTGTAGGCGTTCTCGATCGACGTCGGCTCGGGCCGCAGCACGACGAGCCCGTCGTCGCCGACGAGGAAGTAGTCGAGCACCGACAGGTGCGTGCCCGCGCCGAGGTCGATGATCACGTAGTCGGCGTCGAGCTTGCGGAGCGCGCGCACGAGCTGCACGCGCCGCAGGTGCGACGGCTGCGCGCCGGCGAGGTTCGCCTGCGTGCCCGCGATGATCTCGAGGCCCGGGACCGACGTCGGCACGATCAGCTTCGCGAGGTCGTCCTCGCGCTGCGCGACGAAGTCGGCGAGGCTCGCGCGCGGCGTCGGCACGCCGAGGCACGTGTGCAGGTTCGCACCCTCGAGGTCGACGTCGACGGCGACGACGCGCATGCCCGACCGCGCGAGCGCGGCGGCGAGGTTCGCCGAGACGAACGTCTTGCCGACGCCGCCCTTGCCGCCGCCGACGGCGACGATGCGCGCAGGCGCACGCTCGGCGGCGGACGGCCCGTCCGCGCGCTCCGGTCGCGTCTCCGCTCGATTGTTCGGTTCCGTGGCGCACCCCCCTTCGCCCCGGCCCGCGCTGCACGTCTTCGTGCTAGTGCGCGAGGTCGGCTTCGCTCCTCGCGCTCGTCGGGCGACGCACCGTGCGTGCGCGCCCTCCCCCCGCTCCGAGATACGGCAGCCACTCCCGGTAGCGCGACGCACCGCCCGGCGCGACGTTGAGCGCCGGCGTCCAGCGCGGCCGCACCGGCGGCTGGCGCAGCCGAAGCTTCGCCTGCTCGGGCGTGCGGCCGCCCTTGCGACGATTGCAGCTGACGCAGCTCGCCACGACGTTCTCCCACGTCGTGCGGCCGCCCTGCGCGCGCGGGATCACGTGATCGAGATTGAGCTGCGAGCGCGGAGGGCGCTCGCCGCAGTACTGGCACGTGTACTCGTCGCGCGTGAACACGTTGGTGCGGCTGTAGCGGACATGCCGCCGCGGCAATCGGTCGAACCACGTCAGGACGATCACGCGCGGCACCCGCACCGGCCCGCTCGTCGACCCGATGACCTCGTCACCGGGGCTCGACGGCGCCGACAGCCAGCTCTCGAAGTCGAAGGTCCGGTACTCGTGATCGACGACGTCCGCGGTTCCGGAGAAGACGAGCGAGAAGGCACGCTTCACCGTGGTGACGTGAACCGGGATGAACGAGCGATTCAGTACCAGAACACTCGAGTTCAACATGGTTTTCGGGGCTCCGAGCCTAACGGACGGCCCCGCAACGTTCAACGAACCCCGTCGCGCGACGCAGCCGTCGCGTCGCGCGCGAGCAGCGCGAGCGCATCGGCGAGCGCCGAGAGCTCGGACGGGTCGACCGTCCGCATGTCGAGGCACAGCCGGTCGGCGCGGATGCGCCCGACGACGGGCGGTCGGGCGCCGCGCAGCGAGCGTGCGAGCGCGTCGGCGTTCGGCGCGCCGGCGCCCCCTGCGGCGTCGACCTCGACGACCCAGGTGTCGAGCTCGAAGCCCGGCAGCGAGCCTCCTCCGACCGGCGCGCGGTCGGGCAGGACGCGCAGGGCGAGCGCGGCGCCGACGCCCGCGCGGGACGCGGCTTCGACGAGCGCGCGCGCCCTCGCCTCGACGCTTCCCGCGGGCTCGAGCAGCCGCGCGAGCACGGGGATCTCGTCGAGCCGCTCGTCCAGCAGCGCCGTGAGCACCCAGTCGAGCGCCGCGATCGCGAGCTTGTCGAGGCGCAGCGCGCGCGCGAGCGGGCTCGCCCGCATCGCCTCGATCGCGGCCGCGCGCCCGACGGCGAGGCCGGCCTGGGGCCCGCCGAGGAGCTTGTCGCCCGAGAAGCAGACGACGTCGGCGCCGCTCGCGACGCGCGCCGGCACGAACGCCTCGGGCGGGAGGCCGGCCAGGCCGCGCGCGCGCAGGTCGACGAGCGCGCCGCTCCCGAGGTCCTCCACGACCGCGACGCCCCGCGCGCGCCCGAGCGCGACCAGCTCGCCGAGGCTCGCCTCGCAGGCGTACCCGCGCAGCTCGAAGTTGGAGCGATGCACCTTGAGGAGGAGCGCCGTGTCGGGGCCGATGGCGCGCTCGTAGTCGCGCAGGTGCGTGCGGTTCGTGCTCCCGACCTCGACGAGCCGCACGCCCGCCTCGGCCGCGATCTCGAAGACGCGGAAGGAGCCGCCGATCTCGACCAGCTCGCCGCGCGACACGACGACCTCGCGGCCGCGCGCGAGGGCGGCGAGCGCGAGCACGAGCGCGGCCGCGTTGTTGTTGCAGGCGGTGGCGGCCTCGGCGCCCGCCAGGAGGGCGAGCTTCCCGGCGACCGAGCCGAGCCGGCTCCCGCGCCGGCCGGTCTCGAGGTCGATCTCGAGGTCGGCGTACCCGCGGGCGGCCTCGGCGACCGCGCGCGCCGCCCCCTGGCCGAGCGGCGCCCGGCCGAGGTTCGTGTGGAGGACGACGCCGGTCGCGTTGATGACGCGCTGCGGGCGCGGCGCGACGAGCCGCTCGGCCGCGGCGAGGGCGGCGCGCTCGAGAGCCGCGGCGTCGAGGTCGGCGCGCGGCCCGTCGCGCGCAGCCGCCGCGCGCGCCGCGTCGAGCGCGCTCCGCGCGCCGGCGCGCGACGCCCACCCGGGCATCGCGCCCGTCGCGCCGCCGGCTCGCGCCGCGCCCTCGACCCGCTGCGCCAACCGGTCGACCGAGGGCAGCCCTCGCCGGGGATCCGGGTCCCCGTCGGTGGCCCGGGGATCCGGGTCCCCGTCGGCGGGGTCCACAGCGAGGTCCTGGGGCGGGTTGACGCCGCGACGCGGATTCACGAGCTTCCCCCGAGACTTTTTCATGCGGCCCGGTCGGGCCGCGGCGCGGAGAAGCTAGCCCGCAGCCGAGCGCGAGGAGCGCAGGCTGCGCGCGTTCCGGTCACCCGGGAGGAGCCGCACGGCGGCTTCGAAGGCCTCTCCGCCCGGATCGCTCGCAGATCGAGCGGTCCGGGGAAGCGAGCCTGGACGAGCGGCGGGGTGCTGCACGGAGGCTCGCGAGCATCGCCGCTCCCGGCAGGCCCGTCGGATATCCAATGACTGGGCGAGTCAACGTTCACCGTTATCGATTCGGGACATGCGAGAGCGTCACCGTCCCGGCGCGCGGGCCCGGAGGGCCCGGCGCCATCCACTAGCCCTGCGATAGCACCCCGCCACGCCGCGACCGCTGCGGCGTCCGACATCTCCTGGCCCGAAGCGGCTCGCCAACCGGCGGCAGAAGTCGTCGCGCGCTCGCGCGTGCGCCGGCTCCCGCTGGGAGGCAGGAATGCACAACGAGATCATCGTGAACGCCGAGGCGGGAGAAACCCGCGTCGCGCTTCTCGAGCGGTCGCAGTTCACCGAGTTCCATCTCGAGCGCAAGGCCACGCGCGGCGTGGTCGGCAACGTCGTGAAGGCGCGCGTCATGCGGGTGCTCCCCGGCATGCAGGCCGCCTTCGTCGACATCGGCCTCGACAAGGCCGGCTTCCTCTACGTCGGCGACTACTTCGCGGACCCGGACACCGACGGCGGCGACGGCGCGAACGGCAACGGCGGGAACGGCCGCGCGGGCGGCCGGCGCGGCGGCAATCGCGGCGGGCCGCGCGGCGGACGCCGCGGCAGCCGCACGCCCCCGCCGATCGACACCGTCCTCTCCGAAGGGCAGGAGATCGTGGTCCAGATCGCGAAGGAGCCGATCGGCTCGAAGGGCGCGCGCATCACGTCGCACGTCTCGATCGCGGGCCGCCACCTCGTGCTCACGCCGTGGTCGCCGCGCGTCGGCGTCTCGCGCCGCATCGACTCCGATCGCGAGCGCCGGCGCCTGCGCGAGATCGTCGATCGCCACCGCCCCAAGAACCTCGGCTTCATCATCCGCACCGCGGGCGACGGCCTGAAGGAGAGCGATCTCGAGGCGGACATCCGCTACCTGACGACGGTCTGGCAGGAGATCCAGGACCGCAAGGCGAGCGCGCCCGCGCCGTCGGTGCTCTACACCGAGCCCGAGCTCCCGATGCGCGTCCTGCGCGACTTCGCGAACAGCGACACGAAGCGCATCGTGATCGACGACCGCCGCGTCTACGACGAGCTGGTCGCGTTCTCGCAGCGGTTCGTGTCCGATCCGCAGCCGCGCATCGAGCTCTACCAGGGCCGCGAGCCCGTCTTCGACCACTTCGACCTCGAGAACCAGATCCACGCGAACCTCGAGCGCAAGGTGCGGCTCAAGAGCGGCGGCTCGCTCGTCATCGACCAGAGCGAGGCGCTGACCGCGATCGACGTCAACTCGGGTCGTTATGTCGGCAAGAGCGACCTCGAGGAGACGGTCTTCCGCACGAACCTCGAGGCCGTGAAGGAGGTCGTGCACCAGCTCCGCTTCCGCAACATCGGCGGTCTGATCATCATCGATCTGATCGACATGGAGTCGCACGACAACCGCGACAAGGTCTACCGCGCGCTGCAGGAGGCCGTCCGCGGCGACAAGGCGAAGACCAACATCCTCAAGATCAGCGAGCTCGGCCTCGTCGAGATGACGCGCAAGCGCACGCGCGAGAACCTCGTGCAGGCGCTGTGCGAGCCGTGCACGCACTGCGAGGGCCGCGGCTACGTGCTCTCGGCGGAGAGCGTCGCGTTCAAGGTGCTGCGCGAGATCCGCAAGGATCTGCCCGCCTTCTGCGGGCGCGAGATCGCGATCACGGTCGCGCCGCAGGTGGCGTCGCAGCTGCTCGGCGCGGAGGCGCCGGCGCTCGAAGCGCTCTCCGAGGAGCTCGGCCGGAAGGTCGAGGTGCGCGCGCGCCCGGGGCTCCACCAGGAGCAGTTCGAGGTGACGGCGCTCGACCAGGGGCCGCCCGTCGAGATCGCCCTCGGCTGGCTCGCGCTGCCCAAGCCCGACGACGACGAGGAGGTCGTGCTCGAGCCGGCCGCGGACGAGGCGGACGAGAACGACGACACCGGGGCCGCGGACGCGGTAGCCGACGGGGCGGCCGGCGACGTCGGCGCGGCGGGCGCGGCAGACGCGGCGACGCGCGCGGAGGAGACGGTCGTCGCCGAGCCGCCCGCTTCCGCGGCGCTCGCGACGGGCGTCGAGGCAGCCCCCGCGCTCCTGCCCGAGCCCGCATCCCGCGCCGGGGGAGCCGCCCCGGCCGGCGGCGACCCGGTCGGCGGCGCCGACGCCGCCGCGGACGGAGAGGCGCCGCCAGTTGACGGCGCAACGGATTCACGGATACTGCCGCCCCCGCCGACCGCACCTCCCTCCCCGTTCGGCACCGAGGAATCGTGATGTACGCCGTGGTCCGCACCGGTGGCAAGCAGTACAAGGTCGCGCCCGAGCAGACGGTGCGCGTCGAGAAGCTCCCCGGCGAGGTCGGCGAGCAGGTGACGCTCGACGAGGTGCTGATGACCGGCGGCGACGCCGTCCAGGTCGGTCGCCCGCTCGTCGCGGGTGCGAAGGTCGTCGGCACGATCGTGGACCAGGGCCGCGGCCCGAAGATCACCGTGTTCAAGCTCAAGCGGCGCAAGAACTACCGCCGCAAGCAGGGTCATCGGCAGAGCTACACCGAGATCCGCGTCGACAAGATCGAGGGCGTGTAGGCATGGCGCACAAGAAGGGCCAGGGAAGCTCCCGCAACGGCCGCGACAGCAACTCGCAGCGGCGCGGCGTGAAGGTGTTCGGCGGCCAGCAGGTGAAGGCCGGCATGATCCTCGTCCGCCAGTGCGGCACGAAGATCCACCCGGGCCGCGGCGTCGGCTGCGGCCGGGACTACACGCTCTTCGCGCTGCAGGACGGCGTCGTCCGCTACGGCAGGTCGCGCAACCGCACCGTCGCCAGCGTCGAGGCCTGATCCCTCCCGGATACGCGCGCCGCGCGCCATCCTTGCGCCGCGCACCGCGCGGCGGAGGCGACGCGCCTCCTCGCACGGCGCGGAGGAGCGCATGGCGAAGAGCGCGCACACCTTCGTCGACGAGGTCGTGATCACCGTGCACTCCGGTGCGGGTGGCGACGGCAGCGTCTCGTTCCGGCGCGAGAAGTACATCCCGCGCGGCGGCCCCGACGGCGGCGACGGCGGGCATGGCGGCGACGTCGTGATCGCGGCCGACCGCTCGCTGTCGACCCTCCAGGAGTTCCGGTACCGGCGCGAGGTGCGCGCCGAGCGCGGCGCGCACGGCACGGGCAACCGGCGCCACGGCGCCGACGGCGCCGACGCCGTCGTGCGCGTGCCCGTCGGCACGCTCGTGTTCGACGCGACGAACGAGGCCGCCGACGCCGCGCCGCTCGCCGACCTCGCCCGCGACGGCGACCGCTACGTCGCCGCGCGCGGCGGCAACGGCGGCTTCGGCAACGACCACTTCAAGACGCCGACGCGCCAGGCGCCCGACTTCGCGAACCCCGGCCAGCCGAGCGTCACGGCCGAGCTGCGGCTCTCGCTCAAGCTCCTCGCCGACGTCGGCATCATCGGCTTCCCGAACGCGGGCAAGTCGACGCTGCTCTCGCGCATCTCGGCCGCGCGTCCGAAGGTCGCGAGCTACCCGTTCACGACGCTCGTCCCGTCGCTCGGCGTCGTCGAGGTCGACGACCGGCGCTTCGTCGCCGCCGACGTGCCCGGCCTGATCGAAGGCGCGAGCGAGGGCGCCGGCCTCGGCGACCGCTTCCTGCGCCACGTCGAGCGCACGCGCGTGCTCGTCCACGTCCTCGACGTCGCGGCCATGCTCGTCGAGGGCCGCGACCTGCTCGCGGGGCGCGCGGCGATCCGCCGCGAGCTCGAGCGCTTCCGCCCCGAGCTCGCCGCGCGCCGCGAGATCGTCGCGATCAACAAGGTCGAGCTGCTCGCGGGCGACGCGGACGCGGCGCGCAGCGTCGACGACGCCGAGCGCGCGCTGCGCGGCGAGGGCGTCGAGGTCCACCGCATCTCGTGCGCGACGGGCGACGGCGTGCGCGCGCTCGTCGCCGCGATGCTGCGCGCGCTCGACGAGGAGGACGCCGCGCTCGCGCGCGACGCCGACGACGACCTCGCGCACCTCGGAGCCGCGACGTGACCGCGCGCGCCCACCGCGCCGCCGCGCGCTCCGCGCGGCGCATCGTCGTGAAGGTCGGGAGCAGCACGCTCACCTCGCACGGCGCGATCCGCCCGAAGGCCTTCACGAACCTGGCTCGCCAGGTGAGCGCGATCGCCGCGCAGGGGCGCGAGGTGGTGCTCGTGTCGTCGGGCGCGATCGCCGTGGGCTCGCACGTGCTCGGCTGGTCGCACCCCGGCCGCTCCATCCCCGAGAAGCAGGCCGCCGCCGCCGTCGGGCAGATCGGCCTCGTCGAGCTCTGGCAGCGCCGCTTCGCGCGCCACGAGCGCAAGGTCGCGCAGGTGCTGCTCACGCGAACGGGGCTCGAGCATCGCGAACGCTATCTGAACGCGCGCCGCACGCTCCTGAAGCTGCTCGAGCTCGGCGTCGTCCCGATCGTGAACGAGAACGACACGGTCGCGACCGAGGAGATCCGCTTCGGCGACAACGACAACCTGTCGGCGACGATCGTGAACCTGATCGGCGCCGACCTGCTCGTGATCCTGACCGACGTCGAGGGCCTGCTCGAGCGGCGCCCCACGCCCGCGGACCCGAGCCCGCCGCTGATCGCGACCGTGCCCGAGATCACGCCCGCGATCGAGGCGATCGCGTCCGGCGCCGGCAGTGCGTTCGGGAGCGGCGGCATGGCGACCAAGCTCGAGGCCGCGCGCACGGCCGCGCACTCGGGCGCCGCCACCGTGCTGTGTCGCGGCGGCGCGCGCGACGCCCTCCTGCGCGTCGCGGCCGGCGACGAGATCGGCACGATCTTCCTGGCGGGCGACGGCGGCCGGCGTCTCGCGAGCCGCAAGCACTGGCTCGCGTTCACGACGCGCACGCGCGGCGAGATCGTCGTCGACGCGGGCGCCGCGCAGGCGCTCACCGAACGCGGCCGCAGCCTCCTTCCGGCCGGCGTCGTCGCCGTGCGCGGCCGCTTCCAGATGGGCGACGCGGTCTCGTGCGTCGACGAGACGGGCCGCGAGCTCGCGCGCGGGCTCGCCGCCTACCCGTCGGACGCCGTCGCCGCCATCGCCGGCCGCGCGACGCGCGAGATCGAGCGGGTGCTAGGCTATTCGAACGGCGGCGAGGTCATCCATCGCGACGATCTCGTCGTCCTCGACCGCTGAAGCACGCACGCACGTCCACGCGAGACGCCCGCCGCCGAGCCCACCGAGCATGACCGAGAAGAGCAGCGAGCTCGAAGCCCAGATCGTCGACATCGCGCGCCGCGCGAAGGCCGCGAGCGACACGCTCGCCGAGCTCGGCACGCGCGCGAAGAACGCGTGGCTCGCGCGCGTCGGCGAGCGCCTCGAGGCCGCGCGCGCGCGCATCCTCGAGGCCAACGCGCGCGATCTCGCGCTCGCGCGCGAGAAGGGCGTCGCCGAGCCGCTCGTGAACCGGCTCGCGATCTCCGACGCGAAGTGGGCCGACATGCTCCAGGGCGTGCGCGACGTCGCGGCGCTCGAGGACCCGATCGGCGAGATCAGCGACGTGAAGGTGCGCCCGAACGGCCTGCGCGTCGGGCGCATGCGCATCCCGCTCGGCGTCATCGCGATCGTCTACGAGTCGCGCCCCAACGTGACGGTCGACGCGGCCGTGCTGTGCGTGAAGGCCGGCAACGCCGTCGTCCTGCGCGGCGGCTCCGAGGCGTTCCACAGCAACGTCGCGCTCGGCGAGGAGCTGCGCGCGGCCGCGCGCGACACCGGCCTTCCCGAGGACGCCGTCTCGATCGTGCCGACGACCGATCGCGCCGCGATCGACGTGCTGCTCCACCAGGATCGCTTCATCGACCTCGTGATCCCGCGCGGCGGGCCCGGGCTCATCCAGCACGTCACCGCCGAGTCGCGCATCCCCGTCATCAAGCACGACGCGGGCGTCTGCCACGTCTTCCTCGACGCGAGCGCCGACCCCGACATGGCGCGCGACATCGTGCGCGACTCGAAGGTGCGGCAGATGGCGGTGTGCAACGGGCTCGAGACGCTGCTCGTGCACGCCGATGCCGCGGCGCGCCTCCTGCCGCACGTGCTCAAGCCGCTGCACGAGGAGGGCGTCGAGATCCGCGGTTGCCCGCGCACGTGCGCGCTCTTCGCCGAGGCGCGGCCGGCGAGCGAGGCCGACTGGCCCGCCGAGTTCCTCGCGCCGATCCTCGCCGTGAAGGTCGTCGACTCGCTCGACGACGCGGTCGCGCACGTCCGCCGCTACGGCTCCGACCACACCGACGTCATCGTGACGAGCGACTACGCGGCGAGCCAGCAGTGGCTGCGCAAGGTGAACTCGTCGACGGTCGGCATCAACTGCTCGACGGCGTTCTCCGACGGCTTCCGGCTCGGGCTCGGCGCGGAGATCGGCATCAGCAACTCCCGCATCCACGCCTACGGCCCGATGGGTCTCGAAGGGCTCA
The DNA here is from genome assembly GCA_041389495.1 of Myxococcota bacterium. Lineage (NCBI taxonomy): Bacteria > Pseudomonadati > Myxococcota > Myxococcota bacterium. The sequence continues at coordinate 83,814 of JAWKRT010000006.1, forward strand.
CGACGCGCAAGTTCGTGCTCTTCGGCGACGGCCAGCTGCGCGAGTGACGCGGGCGGCCGCGTCCGTCGGCATCTACGGCGGCACGTTCAACCCCGTCCATCTCGGACACCTGCGCGCGGCCGAGGAGGTCGCCGAAGCGCTCGGGCTCGAGCGCGTGCTGTTCGTGCCGAGCGGCGAGCCACCGCACAAGCGCGCCGTGCCGGCGCCGGGCGAGGGCGGCGCGGTCGACCCCATCGCGCCCGCCGCGCTGCGCCTCGAGTGGGTGCGCCTCGCGGTCGCGGGCAACCCGCGCTTCGAGGTCGCCACCCTCGAGGTCGAGCGCGACGGCCCTTCCTATCTCGTGGAGACCCTGTCGCATCTGCGCGGGGCGCTCGCCCCCGCGCGCGGCGTCTTCATCCTCGGGCGCGATGCGTTCCAGGAGATGGGCGGCTGGCGCGAGCCCCGGCGCCTGCTTACCCTCGCGGACTTCGCGGTGACCACCCGGCCGCCGCTCGAGCCCGCGACGGACCGCCTCGACCTGTGGCTTCCCGCGTGCGCGCGCGACGACGTCGACGTCGACGCCGACGGACGGAGCGCCGTCCACCGCGAGGCGGGAACGCGGCTGCGGCTCGTTCCGATCACGGCGGTCGACGTCTCGGCCACGGACATTCGCGCCCGCGTCCGCGCGGGCCGATCGATCCGCTACCTGGTACCGGAACCGGTGCGCGAGGCGATCGAAGCGAGCGGCGCCTATGCGCCGGCACCCCGCTCGCGCAACGCCTCCGCCGAGGAGGCGCGGCGATGAGCGACGCACGAACGCACGGACGAACGGAAGAGTGAGGCGATGAACGGCTGGACGGCGGAAGAGAAGGCGCGCGCGATCGTCGACGCGGCGCTCGAGCGCAAGGCCGAGGACCCCGTGGCGCTCGACGTCCGCGGTCTCACCTCGTTCTGCGACGCGTTCGTGATCGCGACCGGCCGCTCGGACCGGCAGGTGCGCGCGATCGCCGACGGCATCGTGCAGGCGCTCAAGCGCGCGGGCGACGCGCCGATCGGCGTCGAGGGCACCGAGGAGGGGCGCTGGGTGCTGATCGACGCGAACGACGTCGTGTGCCACGTGTTCGACGCCGACGCGCGCGCGCTCTACGACCTCGAGCGCTTGTGGGCCGACGCGCGGGAAATCGCGCTCGACCTGCCCGCGAGCGAGGCGCGCGGCGCGAAGGTCGTGCGATGACCTCCGCTGCGCAGGGGCCCGTGGTGCTCGTCGTGCTCGACGGCTTCGGCCTCGGCGACGGCGGCGAGGCCGACGCCACCGCCGCCGCGCACGGCCCCTTCTTCGCCGAGCTGCGCGAGCGCTACCCGACCGCGAAGCTCGAGACGTCGGGCGAGGCCGTCGGCCTGCCGCCCGGCCAGATGGGCAACTCCGAAGTCGGCCACATGACGATGGGCGCCGGCCGCATCCTCGAGCAGGACATGACGCGCATCTCGCGCGAGCTCGCCGAAGGCGCGATGAGCTCGAACGCCGTGCTCCGCTCCGCGCTCGACGCGGTCGACCCGGAGGCCGGCGGAACGGGCGGCGTGCTCCACCTCGTCGGCCTGCTCTCGGACGGCGGCGTGCACAGCCACGAGGAGCACCTGTTCCGCATGCTCGAGGCGTGCGGGCGCCGCGGCGTGCGCGCCGCCGTGCACGCGCTCCTCGACGGCCGCGACACGCCTCCGCGCTCCGCCCGACGCTATGTCGAGCACCTCCTCCCCGTGTGCGCGGCGAACGGCGCGCACATAGCGACCGTCATCGGCCGCTTCTACGCGATGGACCGCGACGACCGCTGGGGTCGCATCCAGCTCGCCTACGACGCGATGGTGCATCGCAGGGGCGAGACGGCGCCCGACGCGATGGCCGCCGTCGAGCGCGCCTACGCGCGCGACGAGACCGACGAGTTCGTGGCGCCGACCTGCGTCGACGGCGGCGCCGCGATCGCCGACGGCGACGCCGTGCTCTTCTTCAACTTCCGCGCCGATCGCGCGCGCGAGATCACGAACGCGCTCACCGGCGTGCGGCCGGCGAAGTACGCGGGCGAGCTCGACCGCGGCGTCGCGCCGAAGCTCGCTCGCTATGTCTGCCTCACCGAGTACGACGCCGAGTTCGGCCTCCCCGTCGCGTTTCCGCCGGAAACGCCGCGCCACATCCTCGGCGAGGTGCTCGCGCAGGCGGGCAAGGAGCAGCTCCGCACCGCCGAGACGGAGAAGTACGCGCACGTCACGTTCTTCTTCAACGCGGGCGTCGAGGAGCCGTTCCCCGGCGAGGACCGCGTGCTCATCCCGTCGCCGCGCGACGTCGCGACCTACGACCAGAAGCCCGAGATGAGCGCGCTCCAGGTGACCGAGACGCTGCTCGGACGCATCGCGGAGGGCGGCTACGACTTCGTGCTCGTGAACTACGCGAACCCCGACATGGTCGGCCACACGGGCGTCATGGGAGCGGCGGTGAAGGCCGTCGAGACGATCGACCGCTGCCTCGAGCGCCTGTGCGCGGCCGTGCTCGAGCGCGGCGGCCAGCTCCTCATCACCGCCGACCACGGCAACTGCGAGCAGATGGTCGACCCGGCGACGGGCGAGCCGCACACCGCGCACACGACGAACCCGGTGCCCGTCTACTGGGTGACGCGCGACGCCGGCCCACGGCGGCTGCGCGACGGCGGCCTCGCCGACCTCGCGCCGACCGTGCTCGACCTGATGGGCCTCGCGAAGCCCGCGGAGATGACCGGCACGTCGCTCGTCGTCGCGGGCTGACGCGGCGCGCGTTCAGCTCCGCGGCAGCGCGTAGACGACCTCGGCGAGCTGCGAGGCCACGGCCGCGCCGGGCAGCGGCACGCGGTGCTCGTTCGCGACCTCGATCGCGACGCGCAGGTCCTTCTCGAGGATGTCGGCGTAGGTGCGCATGAGCTCGTCGCCCTGCGCGCCGGGCGCGCCGGCGACGCGCGCGTCGCGCACCTCGAGCATGAGCTTCATCGCGCGCGACAGCACTCCGCTCGCCTCCGTCACCTCCTCGAGCGCGCCCTCGCGCACGCCGGCCGCGCGCGCGAGCGCCTGCGCCTCGACGATCGCCACGTACCCGATGTAGGTGGCGACGTTGTGCGCGAGCTTCAGCACGGCCCCGCTGCCGAGCGCACCGCACTCGAGCACGCGGCTGCAGAACGTCGCCGCGACGTCGCGGAAGCGATCGACGACGGCCGCGTCGCCCCCCACCATCATCCAGAAGTCCGCATCCTCGAGGCTGCGCACGCCGCGGCCCGCGACGGGCGCGTCGATCATCCCGACGCCCGCCGCCGCGCAGCGCTCGCCGAGCCTCGCGACCGTGCGCGGGTGGACGGTGCTGTGGATGGCGACGACCGCGCCGGCGCGCGCCCCCGCGAGCACGCCGTCGTCCGCGAGCAGCGCGCGCTCGCACTGGGCGTCGTTCTGCACCCAGATGCCGATGCGATCGCACGCCGCCGCGAGCTCGCGGTTGCTCGCGCACACGAGCGCGCCGCGCGCCGCGGCGGCGGCGAGCGCCTCGGCGCGCGGGTCGAAGACGGCGACGTCGAAGCCGCGCTCGAGGAGGCGCAGCGCGACGCCACCTCCGAGGATCCCGCACCCGACGATTCCGACGCGCCCCGCGCGCGCACGCTCCGACATGAACGGCCTCCCTCGGCGCGGCGCGGCGCAGCCTGCACCGCGCGCCGCGCGATCGTGCCCCAACGCGCCGCAGCGCGGGGCGGGAATCCGCGCGACGTCGCGCGTTCGCGGCCGGCCTGCAGCGTCCGCGGACGGCCGCCGCACGCACGCGTGCGCGAGCGCGCGCGATCGAGCACGGCGCCCGCTCGGCGTACGCGCTTCCGTTCCACGCGCGCTGCGCGAGGGGAGCGAGGCCAACGCGAGCGCGCGGCGGACGGATGAGGGCGGCGGATGCGAGCGCGCGGCGGACGCGAGCGCGCGGCAGGTCGGGGAGGCGGAGGGACGGGATGGCCGTCGAGGACGCGAAGGGCGGCGGCGCGGCCGCGCGACCGATCGAGAGCGACACGGACTCGCACGAGCGCGCGAGCGCGAGCGGACGAGCCGGCGCGAGCGCGAGCGGACGAGCGGCGCGAGCGCGAGCGCGCGAGCGAGCGGAGGAGCCGGCGCGCGCGGCGCGTGGCTCGCCGGGCGCGGAGCGCGCTCGCTCGCCCGAGGCGCCCGTGCGTTCGGCGCGCTCGCCCGCGGGCTCGGCGAGGCGTGGGTCGACCTCGTGCTCCCGCCCGAGTGCGCGGCGTGCGCGGCCTGGCTCGCGATTCCCGACGAGCGCGACGCCGCCCTCTGCGCGGCGTGCGCGCGCGCTCCCCTGGCTCGCCCGCGACGCGTGCACGCGCTGTCAGGAGTCGCCGCGCGCGCGCGGCACGCCGTGGTGCGCCGCGTGCATAGCGAGCGCGCGCGGCCCGCTCGACCACGTGACGGCGGCCGTCCGCTACGAGGGCGAGGTCGAGACGTGGATCGCGCGCTTCAAGTATCCGGAGCGCGGGCTCCGCGGGCTCGAGGCGGCACCTCTCGCCGTCGCCGTGCGACTCGCGCGCGAGGCCGCACGGCGCGCGCCGGGCCCCGCCCCGGTGCTCGTCGCGCCCGTGCCCGCGCACTCGGCGCGCACGCGCGAGCGCGGCTTCGACCCGGCCCTCGTCGTCGCCCGCCACGCGGCGCGCGCGCTCGGCGTGCGCTGCGCGCCGCGCCTGCTCGCCCGCACGCGCGACACCCCGAGCCAGACCGGGCTCGATCGCCGCGCGCGGCGCGCGAACGTGCGCGGCGCGTTCGCGATCGCGGCGCGCACGGCGCCGCTCGCCGGCGCGCGCGTCTGGCTCGCCGACGACGTCGTCACGACCGGCGCGACGCTCGAAGCCTGCGCGCGCGTGCTGCGGCGCGCCGGGGCGCGGTCGGTCGGCGCCGTCGCGATCGCGCGCACGCCGCTACGCGGCCACCGCGCAACCCCGCCACGCGGCCACCGCGCAACCCCGCCACGCGGCCACCCGCCACGCGGCCACCCGCCGCGCGGCCGCGCGCCGCGCGCAGTCAGCGCTCGTCGCCGAGGCGCCGCCGGAACTCGGGGATGCGCTCGCGCGTCTCCGCGTCGAGCTCGGGGTACTGCGGGTCGAGCGCTTCGAGCGTCTCGGCGAGCAGCTCCGCCACGCACAGGCGCATGTACGGCTTGTCGTCCGCGGGCACGACCCACCACGGCGCGACGTCGGTCGACGTGCCGCGGATGCACGCCTGCCACGCGTCCATGTAGCTCGTCCAGAGGTCGCGCTCGTCGAGGTCGCCCGGGTTGAACTTCCAGTTCTTGTCGGGCTCGTCGAGGCGCGCGAGCAGCCTGCGCCGCTGCTCCTCCTTCGAGACGTGCAGGAAGAGCTTCAGGACGCGCGTGCCGTTGCGGTGCAGGTGCGCCTCGTGCTCGCGGATGGAGCGGTAGCGCTGTTCCCAGAACGCGGGGTCGGCCGGGTCGCCGTCGATGCGCTGCGCCGCCAGGTACCCGGGGTGCACGCGCACGACGAGCACCTCCTCGTAGTAGCTGCGGTTGAAGACGCCGATGCGCCCGCGCTGCGGAAGGGCGAGCGTCGTGCGCCACAGGAAGTCGTGCTCGAGCTCGAGCGACGACGGCGCCTTGAAGGAGTGCACCTGGAAGCCGGCCGGGTTGAGCCGCTTCGTGACGGCGCGGATCGTCGAGTCCTTCCCCGCGGCGTCCATCGCCTGGAAGATGCACAGCACGCTGTCGCGATCCTCGGCGTAGAGCGCCTGCTGCAGCGCGTCGATGCGCTTCGCGACGTCCTCGAGCGCGTCCTCGCAGTGCTTCTCGCCGGGTGCGTCGTCGGGCGGCGCGGTCGGCGCGTCGGCGACCCGGAAGGCCGCGGCCTCGGACGCGTCGACGCGGAGCACGCCGCGCGGCGTCCGCATGCTAGGCGCGCCCCGTCGCCTCGGCGATCGCCTCGCGGAGCTTCGCCGGGTCGACGGGCTTCTTGAAGATGACGCCCTCGAGGCCGCGCATGCGGCTGCGCTTGATGATGTGGTCCTTGTCGTAGTGGAAGGCGGTCATCATCAGGATGGGAAGGCTCGGGTGGTCGCGCTTGACCGCCTGGTAGAGCTCGTGGCCGTCCATGTTCGGCATCACGACGTCGGAGAGCACGAGGTCGAAGGCGCGTTGTTGGAGGACGATGAGGGCCTCGGCACCGTCGCCCGCCGTCGCGACCTCGCAGCCGCTCGCCTCGAGGATCTCCTTCAGCGTGCGGCAGATGCCGCCGTCGTCGTCGACGACCAGGATGCGAAGGCCGGCGAGGCGCGCGTCCGCCTTCTGACGATCCTTGCGCCGCAGGTCGACCATCTTCGCCGGGCCCATGTACTGGACCGTCTCGACCTCGTCGTCGCGCACCATCTGGTTGAAGCGCTCGAGGATCTCGGCGATGCGCGCCACCTCGCGGCGCACCGCGTCGAGCCGCTCGCACTCGACCGAGGTGTCGATCTCCTTCGCGAGCCGCTCGACGTCGCGCTCGAGCAGCTCCACCTGGTTCACGATCACCGCGAGCGGGTTGTTGATCTCGTGCGAGAGCCCGATCGCCGCCTCGCCGAGGCGCGCGAGCCCCTCGTTGTGCAGGATGTCGCGCAGGTCCTTCGCGAAGCCGATCGTGCCGGCCTCCTCGCCGTCCTCCTCCTTGAAGACCGCGCCGGAGATCGCGACGGGGATGTGCTCGCCGCTCTTCGCGACGAGCGCCGTGCGGATGGTGTCGACGAAGCCCGCTCCGCCGCGCTCGGCGTCGCGCATCGCGGCCATCACGCGCTTCGCCTCGTCGACGCTCGGGTAGAGCCGGCCGACGAAGGCGCCGAGGATCTCCTCCGACCGGTACCCGAGCGTGCGCGACGCGCCGTCGTTGTAGTAGTGGATCGTACCCTTGCGGTCCGTCGCGATCACGACGTCCGTCGAGTGGTCGACCAGGCTCTGCAAGCGCTCGCGCGAGAGTGCCATCGATGGGGCCTGCTGCGCCGCGCGGGCGCTACTCGATGCCGTGCTCGGCCAGCCAGCGCTCGGCGTCGATCGCGGCCATGCAGCCCGTGCCGGCCGCCGTCACCGCCTGGCGATAGGTCGGGTCGGCGACGTCGCCACACGCGAAGACGCCGTCGATCGACGTGCGCGTCGTGCCGGGCTGCACGCGCACGTAGCCCGTCGCGTCGAGGTCGAGCACGCCGCGGAAGAGATCCGTGTTCGGCTTGTGGCCGATCGCGACGAAGAGCGCCTGCACGTCGAGCTGGCGCAGGCTGCCGTCGCGCACGTCGCGCAGACGCACGCCCGTGACGCCGTCCTGCTCGCTCCCGAGCACCTCGGCCACCTCGGCGTTCCACGCGAACTCGATCTTCTCGTTCTTGCGCGCGCGCTCCTGCATGATCTTCGACGCGCGCAGCTCGTCGCGCCGGTGCACGAGCGTCACCTTCGTGGCGAAGCGCGTGAGGAAGAGCGCCTCCTCCATCGCCGTGTCGCCGCCGCCGACGACGGCCATCGCCTTGCCGCGGAAGAGCGCGCCGTCGCACGTCGCGCACGCGCTCACGCCGTTGTTCACGAGGCGCTGCTCGCTCTCGATGCCGAGCCAGCGCGCCGAGGCGCCCGTCGCGACGACGACCGCGTCGGCCGTGAAGCGCCGCTCGTCCGTCTCGATGCGGAAGGGGCGCTGCGAGAGGTCGATGCGCGTCGCGTCCTCGAACAGGATGCGCGTGCCGAACCGCTCGGCCTGGGCTTGCAGCTTCTCCATCATCGCGGGGCCCGAGACGCCGTCCGGGAAGCCCGGGTAGTTCTCGACCTCGGTCGTGATCATGAGCTGGCCGCCGAACTGCAGACCCGCCAGCACGATGGGTGCGAGCTCGGCGCGGGCGGCGTAGATGGCGGCGGTGTAGCCGGCCGGGCCGCTCCCGATGATGAGCACCTTCGCGTGCTCGACGTCCATGCACTTCCTCCGCGCCGCGCGCCGCGCCGGGCGGCCGCCGATGGTAGACCGACCCGGGTCCGATGCCAGCGAGCCGCGGGCGGAGACGAGCGAGCCCCGGCAGCGCGCGCGCTGCCGGGGCTCTCGACGGGCCGCCGTCGTCGTCGGACGTCGCTACGGGAGCTGGCGCGCCAGGATCACGGTCGCTCCCTGCTCGATCTCGACGAGCGCGCCGGTCGGGTCGAAGTCCATCAGGATCTCGTTCGGGTCGTCGGGCGTGGTGTCGAACTCGACCTCGCCCTCGTTCTCGCCGGTCGACGGGTTGAACGCGACCACGAGGCTCGCGCGCACGACGCCGCCGATGCGCACGCCGTAGCTCCCGACCGGCACCTTCTCGATCTCGATGCGCAGGTCGTCGTCGCAGTCGTCCTGCGTGCGCACGCGCACCTTGCCCTTGGCCGAGCCGATCACGCCCTCGTTGAGCAGCGGCAGCTCGGTGCTCGACTCGACGCAGCTCGAGCCGCCGCCACCGCCGCCACCACCACCACCGCTCGGCGTGCCGCCGAGCGTCGCGCTCAGGTAGAGCGTCGCGCCCTGCTTCACCTCGACGAGCGCGCCGCGCGGGTCGAAGTCGAGCAGCTCCTTGCCCGCCTTCGGATGGCTCTCGAACTCGAGCTCGCCCTGGACGTCGCCCTTCTTCGGGTCGAGCCGCACGGCCACCGTGCCGCGCAGCACGCCGCCGACGAACAGGTCGTAGTCGCCGACCGGCACGTCCTCGGCCTCGACGCTGAAGTCGCGGTCGCAGTCGTCCTTCTCGCGGAAGCGGGCGTCGCCGCTCGCACCCGGGGCGGCGCTCGTCGGCACGAGCGGCGTCAGGAGGTCGATCGCCGCGCACGCGGTCGGCGGCGTCGTGCCGCCGGTCGCGAGCGAGCCCGAGAAGAGGACGCTCGCGCCCTGCGCGATCTCGATCAGCGCGCCGTCGGGCTCGAAGTCGAGCAGCACCTCGTGCGGATCGTCGGGATCGGTGTCGAACTCGATCTCGCCCTCGTTCTCGCCCGACATCGCGTCGAACGCGACCGCGATCTGGCCGCGCACGATGCCGTCGACCACGACGTCGTACGTGCCGACCGCGATCTCCTCGACCTCGATGCGCAGGTCGCGGTCGCAGTCGTCGCGCGTGCGCAGGCGCACCTTCGCCTTGCCGGGCGACACGATCGCGCCGAGGAAGATCTCGTTCTCGGCGGGATTGCACGCGCTCACGCCGCCGGCGCGCGGGAGCAGCGGCCCGGCGAAGACCGACGTCGTCCCCTGCACGACGTCGATCACCGCGCCGCGCGGATCGAAGTCGAGGAGCCCCTTCTTCGGGTGCGGCTTCGTGTCGAACTCGATCTTCCCGCGGCCGGCCGGCGTGGTGACGATCTGGCCGCGCAGCACGCCGTCGACGTAGAGGTCGTACGTGCCGGGCACGACGCCCTGCAGCTCGACGTCGAACGACTGCCGCCCGTCCTTGTAGATCTTCGTGCGCGCGCGCGCCGACCCGCCGCCCGAGACGGCCATCGACTGCACGAGCGTCTGGTCGGACACCACGAGGCCCGTCGACGCCGAGCCGTTCGAGAGGTCGGCGACGAGCACGTCGTTCACGCCGTCGTGGATCGAGAGCACGGCACCGCGCGGGTCGAAGTCGAGCGAGCTCGCGCGGCGGTTGCGCTTCGGCGACTCGTACCGGAGCGTGACGCGGCCCGAGCGGTCGGGGTCGAACGTGTCGACGGCGACGCCGTCGACGCGCACCTCGTAGGTCACGTCGTCGGTGAGCCCGCGCAGCTGCAGCTGGAGCTGCGAGCGGTTCTCCGCGAAGCGCAGGTTGAGCTTGCCCGACGCGGCCGGCAGCGCGCCCGTGTTCTCGAAGCTCCCCGAGGCCTTCGACTGGTCGCGGGCGGCGAGCGCGGCGGGGGCCGCGAGGAGGATGGCGAGCAGCGCGAGCGGCGCGGCGAGCCGGAAGCGCCGCGCGGCGGGCCGCGGGAGCGGATGCGGGAGCGGGAACGAGGATCGGGATGCCATGGGTGCTCTCCTTGCGAGCGGCCCGGCGGGAACGCGACTTCGCCGGGCGGACGGGTGAACGCAGTGCAACGGCCGTGCCCGCTCGACGCGGCGCGTCGAGCGGCCCGGACGGGATCGGGAACGATCGGTCGGGGGAGATCCCGCGGTCGGCTGCGCGTCCCCACCCGGCAGCGGGCGCGCAGGGCGCGGCGGCGAGACGCGCGGCCTCGCCCGCCCGCTGCGCCGCCGCGCCCCGCGCGGGATCGCGGAGCGGCGGCGCACGGCCGGGTGGCGGGGACGGCGCGGGCGCGGCTAGCCCTCGTCCCCCTCGTCGCCGCCGCCGACGGCCTCGGAGAGCAGCGGCATCGATGCGTCGGCGCCGCGCGCGAGCAGCCCGGCGCGCGCGTACACGCCGAGCTTCGCGCGCGTGTCGGTGATGTCGAGGTTGCGCATCGTGAGCTGGCCGATGCGGTCCTGCGCCGAGAAGAACTCCTCGCCCTTCTCCATCGTGAGGCGTTCGGGCGCGTAGGTGAGGTTCGGGCTCTCGGTGTTCAGGATCGAGTAGTCGTTGCCGCGCCGCAGCTCGAGCGCGACCTCGCCCGTCACCGCGCGCGCCACCCAGCGCTGCGACGCCTCGCGCAGCATGATCGCCTGCGGGTCGAACCAGCGACCGTGGTAGAGCAGCTTGCCGAGCTTGCGGCCGTTCTCGCGGTACTGGTCGATCGTGTCCTCGTTGTGGATGCCCGTGACGAGCCGCTCGTACGCGATGTGCAGCAGCGCGAGGCCGGGCGCCTCGTAGATGCCGCGGCTCTTCGCCTCGATGATGCGGTTCTCGATCTGGTCGCTCATGCCGAGCCCGTGGCGGCCGCCGATGGCGTTCGCCTCGGCGATCAGCGCGACCGGGTCGGCGATGTCCTTGCCGTTCAGCGCGACCGGCCAGCCCTCCTCGAAGCGCACCGTCACGCGCTCGGCCGCCACCGCGACCTCGGGCTTCCAGAACGCGACGCCCATGATCGGCTCGACGATCGCGATGCCCTTGTCGAGGTGCTCGAGGTCCTTCGCTTCGTGCGTCGCGCCGAGGATGTTCGAGTCGGTCGAGTACGCCTTCTCGGTGCTCATCCGGTACGGGAGACCGGAGCGCGCCATGTACTCCGACATCTCCTTGCGCCCGCCGAGCTCGTCGATGAAGCGCGCGTCGAGCCACGGCTTGTAGACGCGCAGGTTCGGGTTCGCGAGCAGCCCGTAGCGGTAGAAGCGCTCGATGTCGTTGCCCTTGAAGGTCGAGCCGTCGCCCCAGACGTGGACGTCGTCCTCCTTCATCGCGATGACGAGCAGCGTGCCCGTGACGGCGCGCCCGAGCGGCGTCGTGTTGAAGTACGTCGCGCCGGCCGTGCGCACGTGGAACGCGCCGCACTGCAGCGCCGCGAAGCCCTCGGCCACGAGCTGCGCGCGGCAGTCGACGAGCCGCGCCTGCTCGGCGCCGTAGGCCTTCGCGCGGCGCGGGATGTCGTCGTAGTCGGGCTCGTCGGGCTGGCCGAGGTTCGCCGTGTAGGCGTACGGGATGGCGCCGCGCTCGCGCATCCAGTGCAGGGCCGCACTCGTGTCGAGCCCGCCCGAGAACGCGATGCCGACCTTCTGTCCGACGGGGAGTTCCTGGAGGATGTGACCCACGGGAGCGGCTCCGAAAAAGGCTGGGGTTGCGAGCGGCGGGACGGTAGAAGATGGGCGCCGCGCCCGCCCGCGCCCGACGCCGCCGCGCGCACGCGCGGCCCACCGAAGGAGACCGCCGCCCATGTTCGCCCACGGAATGATCGCGCCCGTCCTCGCGCTCGTGGCCTGGAGCTTCGTGCTCTGGTTCTGGATGTACGCGACGCGCATCCCGGCCATGCAGCGCGCACAGGTCGACGTGGCCGAGCTCTCGCGCACGGGCGCGCCGCTCGTCCTCCCGCCCGAGGTCGCGCGCGTCGCCGACAACTACAACCACCTGCACGAGCAGCCGACGACCTTCTACGCGACCGCACTCGCCGCGCAGCTGGCCGGTGCCGCCGACGAGATCGGCGTCGGCCTCGCCTGGGCCTACGTCGGCCTGCGCGTCGTCCACTCCCTCGTCCAGGCGACGAAGAACGTCATCCTGCTGCGCTTCGCCGTCTTCGCGATCGGCTCGTTCGTGCTGCTCGGCCTGCTCGCGCACACGGCGTGGCTCGTGTTCGCGTGAAGCCCGGACGGGCGCGAGGACGGCGCGGGTGTCGGCGACTCGCTACCAGAGCGCGGTTGCACCCGGCTCGCGGAGTCGTCGACGTCGTCCCTCTTGCTAGGCGGACGCGGCGAGGACGGAGTCGGCCGATGACGCCCGCGCGCGGCGCGCTCGGGCGTACGAGTCCTGGCGTACGAGTCCTGGCGTACGAGAGAACGCCCGTCCGCGCCGATGCGGATCTCCCAGCCAGCACGCGCGTCGACCGCCCCGGCCCTGCAGCGATCGGGCAGGGGCCGGCGCGCACCGGCTTCACCTCAGCTCGGCTCGGCTTCGTCGTCGGCGGCCGTCGGCACGCGACGCGTCGGCATCCCGGGCGCCGGCTCGTGGAACTCGAGCACGTTCCCGTCCGGATCGCGGACGAAGAAGAAGCGGGCGCCACCGAACTCCACCCGCTCCGTGATCTCGATCCCGAGCTCGTCGAGCCGGTGCTCGACTCTCTCGGAGTCCGTGACCTCGAGCGCGATGTGCGTGTATCCCGCGTGCTTGGTGGGCCGGTCCATCAGCACGTTCTCGGGCGAGGCGTCCTCGGACGCGTTCAGGATGAGATTGATGTTCACGCCCGACGGGTGTTCCACGATGGCCACAGGCTCCGGGCCTACCGGGCCCGCGATGAACTCGAAGCCGACCTTCTCGTAGAAGCGACGCGAGACGGCGAGGTCGCGTACCCGGACGCCGACGTGGTGGATGCGGGTGATCTCGTCCACTGGGAGCACCTCTCTTCCGTGAATCGGAGCCGAGGCGGGCAGCGAGCGTCGCCCTCCTCGGATGCCGCCGGGCACATGGGAAGAGCGGCGGCCAGCGGCGCCGAACGACACCGCAACGCGACGTGCAGCACCTGCGACTCCGCGAGCCTAGCACGCTCGTGATCGCTCGATCGCTGCTGCGTCCTTCGCACTTGCTTGTTAGGCATCTCCGGCGCTCTGCCACCTGGCTGCGACGTGGTCACGCCAGACGGGCGAGTTCGCCTGTTCGGCCACGAACTCGAGAAAGTAGTCGTGCTCCCGGTCGATTCCGTCGTACGTGGTGTCGATGAGGGCCCAGACGAGTCGCGCGAGGTGCGAGTAGCGGATCGAGAGCTCGCGGCGCCCTCCGACCAGGACCTCGAAGTGCGACACGAACGGGAGCGGACGGCGATGGCGGAACCGGACGCTGGCATCGGCGGCGAGCCACCTTCGAGCCGCGCTCTGGAAGACGACGTCGTCGCCGTCGCGGTACAGGGCGAACCACACTCGCCGGCCGAACAGACGCCGCTCGCAGGCGGCATAGCCGTACAGCGGAGCTGCGTCCGGCCGAGGCGACGAGAGGCGAACGACGCGCGCTTCGCCGTTGGCGACGTCGAACTCGACCTCCCGGTACGCGCGCGTCCAGTACCGAAGCTGCACGGTGGCTCCCGGCGGTCCGACGGATCGGCATTCGGCCGTTGGCCGCCGGCCGATGGCGGTGATCTGCCGCGACCTCGGCGAACGTCGGCGTTGTCGCAAGCCTACCAGCCGACGATGCCACTCCGAGCGGGCCGTCCGCTGCAGGTCCTCGTCAGGGGTCCCGATTGTCGAATCGGAGCCGCACGCGACAGGCCCTGGGGGTGACTTCGCGGGGAACGCTCGTCGGACGAGTGATGCGACCTGCTCGACCCGGGACGCACCATTGCTCGCGCACACGCGCCGCTCGACGGCTCGTTGCTAGGCGGTACGAGCGACGTACTCGCCCATTGGAACCGCACCCGCCACCGCCCCACTCCGCGTGCGCCAGTGCGAACCGACTCGAGGTTCGCGGGAAGCGAGAGCCGTCGGAAGAGCGCCGGTCCACTTCCCGACCTTCACTCCGCTCGGACCCGCCACCGAGGTCGATCGAAGCCCGCTGTGCCACGCGATCTTCGAGGAAGTGCTAGGCGGATCTGCGCGTCGCCGCGGGCCGAGCGAACCTGCCACCGGGATCGAGCCCCGCACGATCCCGTGATTTGCACGTTGACTGGGCGGGCCGGCTGGTCCCTAATCGCCGTCGGGAAGCAGCGCAGTGGTGTGCGACGACCGCCGTCCTCGTGCTCGTGCTCGTGCTGACCGGATGTCTTCGATAGGCCGGTGCCGACGCATTGCGGCTCGAGCGGGCGCGATGCGCGCGCTCGATCCTGGAGGCGCGATGCCCATCTTGATTTCCGCGCGCTCGGCTCGGCGCTGCGTGCGGGCGACCGGCCGCTCGACCATCGTTGGGATGCTGGCGCTCGTGGTAGTGGCAGCGGGTGCGCAGGCCGCCGACGTGCGCGAGGTGCCGCTCGCGGCGAACGATCTCGTGTTCGATCCGGCTTCCGGGTGGATCTGGGCGAGCGTACCGGGCAGTGCCGGCGCCATGGGCAACAGTGTCGTTCCGATCGATCCCGTCGACGGATCGGTCGGATCGCCGATCTTCGTCGGCAGCGAGCCGGGGCCTCTCGCCATCTCCGACGACGCATCGTTCCTCTACGTTTCGCTCGACGGCGCATTCCAGATCCGCCGGGTCGACCTGCACACGATGGCGGCAGGCATCCAGTTCGGTCTCGGCTCGGATCCGTTCTTCGGTCCGTTCCTGGCCGAGGACATCGAGGTGCAGCCCGGCAACCCGCGAGTCATCGCCGTGTCGCGCAAGAACCTCGGAGTCAGCCCTCGGCACGCAGGGGTTGCGATCTACGACGATGGCGTCCAACGCCCGAACGCGACGCCTCGGCACACCGGCTCGAACCGGATCGAGTTCTCCGAATCGCCCGGCGTGCTCTACGGCTACAACAACGAGAGCACCGAGTTCGGTTTCCGGGACGTCACGGTCGACGGGGCCGGTGCGACGCAGGGCACCGTCACCCGCGACCTGATCACCGGCTTCGGAGTCGACATCGAGTTCCATGACGGACTGATCTATTCCACGACAGGCCGCAGCATCGATCCGGCGGCGCGGGTCGCGGTGGGAACCTACCCGGGCGTGTCGTTCTCCCGGGGCGTCGTGGCCGATTCGAATGCCGGGCTCGTCTACTTCCTCACGACGAACAGCCTGCTGGTCTTCGACATGACCACCTTCGTCCTCCTCGAGACGGTTCCGCTCTCGGGCGGCGAGCGCGGTCTCGTCCAGTACGGGCCGGGCTCTCTCGCCTTCATCAACGCGGGAAGCATCGTGCTGGTGGACGTGAACCCGCCGGACGAGGACGCGGACGGCGTAGGGGACAACGCCGACAACTGCCCCTCGACGCCGAACCCGGACCAGTCGGATCGGGATGGCGACGGCGAGGGTGACGTCTGCGACCTCTTCCCCGACGACCCGAACAACGAGCTCGCCCAGTGCGCACTGGATCTCGACGAAGTGACGAGCGAGCTCGAGGAATGTCTGGCGACGCCCGGGTACGTCGACTCCGATGGCGACGGCGAGCACGACGCCACGGACCGCTGCGCGTTCACGCCGCTCGGAGCCCCGGTGGACGACGGTGGCTGCTCGCAGGAGCAGTTCTGCGCGAGCTTCACAAGCAGGGACAGCTGCCGGCACGCGGACTGGCGCAACGACGAGGAGACACGCTCGAGCCCGCGCGACTGCGAGCCCTCGAAGCGCAGTCGTCGATTCCAGTGCGTGCCGTTCTCCGACGCACGCCCCGGGCACGACGAGCACGACGACGACGATCGGGTCTCCGCGCCGCGCGGTGCGCGCTTCGGGACGAGGTGATCGAGCGCGCGCTAGGGAGCGCTCGGAATCCGAGGCCTCGGCGCCCCCGGCGCACTGTCGTCGGCTCGCGACTTTCGGTAGCGCCGGGGTCTTGCCAAGGGGTGGTGGCTGCGAGGTGAGGTGTCGGCCTCGATCGCTCGGGCGATGGGAGGCCCTGGGTATCGGAGACGGTGCGCAGGCCGTTGGCGGCCTAACGGATCGGGCGCTCGGCTGACCCCAGACGGCGCCGCCGGGGCTCGGTGAGCCGGCATTGGTTGACGCCTTCGACTACCAGATTCGTTTGCGCGCGGCTGTTTTTGGGGGCCAGCTGCAGAGGCTTGTTAGGCGGCGGCCAAGCGGGCTTCGCGCTCGAACACCTCTGCTTCTGCCGCCCCTAGAGGGGCCCGGAGCTCGACGTGCTGGACGCCAACAAGGCGGAAACCGTTGCGCCGCAGGATCTTGAGCGACGCAAGGTTCGACCTGAGTGCGCGAGCCGTGATGAGCGCGATGCCAAGCTGAGGGGCGGTGGGGAGAAAGGCAGCGACAGCGGCACCTGTGATACCTCGGCCCCAGAGATCGGGCGCGAGCCAGTACCCGAGCTCGGCGCTTTGAGCAGCTGCATCGGGCGCGAGATCGATGGCCCCGCACAATGTTCCGTTTGGTTTCCGGATCGCCAGGGCGTGGCGGAACCCCTGGTCTTGTTGGCGCAGCCGGAAGCTCAGATACGCGGCGGCTTCGCTGGGACCGTACGGGAGAGGAATCACCGGGATCGTCTGGGCGACGAGGCCGTCGGATAGCGCCGCGACGAGCGCGCCCGCGTCATCGGGGCGGTAGGGCGAGAGGTGATACTCGCCGACCTCGATTCGCATGCCGCCGCCCAACGGCTTGCCGCTCAGCTGACCCCAAACAGCGCCGCCGGGGCCCGGTGAGACGACCTCACCGCCTCGGGGCCCACAGCTGCAGCGTAGGGCGAGAGGTGATGCTCACGTTGTAGCGCCGACCCGATTGGAAGCGGCGCCAGATCGCTTCTGAAGCCAAGCCGCCCAACGACCGCCGCATCTTCGTAGAGCCGGACGGCGCCTCGGTGCCCAATGACGCCACCTGATGATAAACCGCCGTCGGCCACGATGATAAACTTCGCATGCGCTGGTTAGGCACCAGATGATCTGCCGTCGAGCACCACGAAGGGGCCGCGACCCTGGCGATCTAGAGCGTTATGCCGTAGTAGGCGGAGCCGAGTTGGGGCCGCATGATACGAGAAGGCAACCGTCGCACACACTAGGGCGTCCAGCGCGCCGTCCGTGGATGCCGCTATGCCGCCGTGCAGGCTGAATTCTTCCACCCATCGGTCTAACAGCCGCCCGACCGCCTCCGGCGAACGCTTGTACTGCCGGACATCATCGAGATGCGCGGCGCCCAGGCGAAGGGCTAGGCAAGCCCTTGGGTGGGTTTCAAGGATCGTGCCGACTGATGGAGCTACGGCGTCCGCCAGCAGCCTGGCTCTCAGGGGCACTGCCATCAGCGAGTTCGCCGAGGCCACCCAGGTTCGGCAGTCCGCAGGTAGGAGAGCTCGGAGCTCCATGTCTGAGGACCGAAACCCGTTTGCATCGCTCAGAGCCAGCGACAGTTGGCCGTCGATCGCGATCGCCGTCGCGCCCTGAGCCGTGACAACGTTCATCAGGATCTCGGGGTTACGAGCTTGGGGCCGAACGTCACTTGAAGGCCACGGTGTGATGGTGCCAGGCCGCAAGCCCAAGTGTTCTCGGCACCGGCGATGTCTACTCCAACGAAGTGGGGTTCCACACTGGCCTTCGACCTGTGTGCCTAACGGCTTGCCGCTCAGCTGACCCCGAAGCAGCGCCGCCGGGGCCCGGTGAGACGGCCTTGGTTGACGCCCGAGACTACCACGGCCGATTCGACCAAGCTGTTGGGGGTCAGCTGCAGCGGCTTGTTAGGCAGCGCGCCTCGATCGGTAGGAGCGGACGGACACCAATCGTCCTAGAGTCAGCGCGCGGCCGAATGAACGAAGGCCCACTTCGAAGGTGAGCCGAACGTTGTCTGAGGATCGTACTCGTCCCCTCGCAGACGCCAGAACGATCGCCGGAGGTTCAGGTGCCTCCAGAATCTCGAGGATTGTCGCTGCCGCCACTACTCGCGACGTTCGAGCACGGAACTTCATCGAAACGCTCCGGTGCCTAAATCGAATGCCAGCGGCCTTGGCCAGTCCCATGGCCTCGAAGACCAGCGCCCGACCAAGGTCAGGAGGTCTTGGTAGGCGCCGGCTCGCCTCACCCTCGACGATGGAAGCGCTCGCTGTACGTGGACCTTGATCTGCTGCCCGAACGGTCGATTCCGGAATCACTTGCGAGGAAGAGCGTGAGAGAAGCCCAGCCAGCAACCAAGCGCTCGCGCGCGAGCCCAGCTTCGGTATGATTGCGAGGACGCCGCGCTGCCTAACGGCTGCCAGAGGCCGCTGATGACAGCGCCGCACGGAGGCCCGGCGAGACGACCGGCTGACGCCCGTACCGAGACTAACAGAGGCGATTGCCCCCAGCTGTTGGGGGTCAGCTGCAGCGGCTTGTTAGGCGGCGATGCGGATGTAGGACCCCGGACGCGCCAGGGGGAGTCGGGCCAATAGCTCGGGGACCAGCGGCTCAAGGTCGCGGATGTCGTTGCTCCGGGCCGCGAGAGCCACGACACAGATCTCGAGCGTCACGAGGTTCTGCTGGTGGGGAATGCCTTGGTCGACGGTGATGAAGACATCGAAGGAGGCAGCGGCTCGGGCGAGAAGCTCTCCGTTCTTGAGACTGCTCCAACCCTCCTGGGGGACGGTGCGTACCTCATAGGACGCGAGCAGCCGAGCCAGCCGCCTGGGAACGCACTCGTCAAGCAGCAGACGCACTGGAGTCCAGAAGCGAGCGCGCATGCTCGAGCACAGCAACTGCCTGCTCGCGCGTGACCCCGGGAAAGTCCTCGATGAACTCGGACAGCGGATGCCCACCTTCCAGGTAATCGAGCAAGGCCTTCACGGGCACTCGAGTACCGCGGAAGACCGGGACACCGCCTAGGACTTCGGGATCGACATGGATTTCAGAGCACTGCTGGGACATACGGTCAAGGTAGCGCACGTGGCGAGACCGGACGCTTCGGCCCTCGCCGCCTAACGGATCGGCGTTCAGCGGCGTGGCACGACCTTGCACCGCGGCACGGGACGCCTGGGACTTCGCCAGCTTACCACGTTCGATATCGGCACAGCGTTGCCACGTCCGCTGCAACGGCTTGTTAGACAGCGAACATGCTCGAACTACCGCACCCAGCCCCAAACCACCCAGACAACGGGCGCGACTGCGAAGGCGGCGACAAGTACCACCGCGTATCGCAAGGCGGCAGATACGGCACTCTCAGCGGCCCGAAACCAAGGATAAGCAAGCATGAGTACGAATGAAGCGACGGCCCAGACGGGCACCGAGAAGTACCAGAGCAGGCCGAACCCCTCGGCAGATTCGCCTTCGTTCGAATAGACGAAGGTCGAGATCGACATGGCCGCGATGAACGCCCACAGAGTGACGTTCAGAAAGACCGAGGCGGAGAAGAGCAGCGCGGGCAAACGATGGGGACGAGGAGCGTCAGTCACGAGCCACCGCGTTCGCTGTCTAACGGCTTGCCGCTCAGCTGACCCCAACAGCGCTGCCGGGGCCCGGTGAGACGACCTTGGTTGGCGCCCAAGACTACCAGAGGTCGATTGCGCCCGGCTGTTGGGGGTCAGCTGCAGCGGCTTGTTAGGCAGCGGCCCGCGCTGCTCGGAACCACGCTGGATCGAGGCCGTCGCGCTTGAGGGATGACACCTCGAATCGATGCGGGAATGGAAGCCGCGATGCCATCCGAGCGCGAAACTCGCGGCCGTAGCGATCTGCAAACTCCTCGCGCTCGCGTGCCGCCGAGACCAAAATAGATCGAGATTGAGGTTGAACTCCGCCTCGTTCGAGCTGGGCGTGAGGACTCGCCGGCAATAGTCGACGTAGTGACCAACCTCGTGAGGGACGGTGCGGAAGAGCTGAGTTGAACGCATTGCCTCCGGACCACTGGACACACGATAGGAGCGAGGCTCGGCGGCAACCTCATGGCCATCGGACCGAAGGAGATCGAGCTCAGCCGCGGCCCAGGGTTGAAGGGATTTCGGCCATTTCACGACGCTGGGAGACGGTTGCGCCTCCAGGATCCCAAGAGGCGGGCCCCTGAAAAGCCCGCGACATCCGCGTGGTAGATGAGACGCCCCCAGACAAGAGAGAGAAGGGCCTGCTTCCGGGTCGGCTGCCGAAGCGCGACGAACGCGATGCCTGCTACGTCTTCGCTGGGGAGTAGGTCAAATAGCTCTGAGAGGTCATCGACGGTACACGGGTGCAGACACGGGGAGCGCGGCGGCTCCACGACGAAGGAGCGTCCGCCCTGCAACGCTGCGCTGAACCACAACCGGGTCGTGCAGACGCTCCCAGTAGCACCGCGCATCGGCCCACGGTTCGGGAACAACCATTCGATTGTCCTGACCGTGCCCGGACTTCTCGGTCCCAATGTTGCGATTTCGTCGCCGCGCATCTCGCATGGAGCCGCTGCCTAACGGATCGGCGCTCAGCTGCGAGCCACAGCGCCTCTGCGGCCCGCTCGAAGCGCTCAAGTCTAATGCCAGACTCTACCAGAGGTCGATTGGAGCACACTGTGGCTCGTCAGCTGCAGCGCCTTGTTGGGCGGCAGGCCTCTACTGCTCGTAGTCAGATCGGGATACCGCGATTCCTTCCTCGATATCGCGGAAGAATGTTTCAAGATCGGGCGTAGCGCCGCAGTTCGGGCAGGCCAGCTCGACCAAGACAGCGAGCATGTCCTGGAACCACGACGTGTCCGATCGCATCGGCGGTATCGCGTGGGTGTGGGCAAGGTACTGGACGGCCCGCACGATGAGGTTGGGGTCGCGCTCCTGGCCGGCGACGAACTCCTCGTGGTTTTCGGCGATGGAGAAGAAGCGGTTGGCGACGTCCTCGATGGATGAGACATCGACGGGGCGTCGCTCCCACATGGTGTTTCGGGCTGCCGCGAAGCAAGCAGCTCGGAGGGCCTCACGATCGAGCTTCACGTTCGTCCTGCCGCCCAACGGATCGGCGTTCAGCGGCGTGGCACAACCCTGCACCGCGGTACTGGACGCCTGGAACTCCGCCATCCTACCACGTTCGATATCGGCACAGCGTTGCCACGTCCGCTGCAACGGCTTGTTAGGCAGCGGACGCCTACCTAGAAATCGCAGCTCCTGCCGCTCGTGTCGCGGAAGAGTTCGATGCCCTGGACCCGAAGCGCGAGCCGAGAGTCGGATTCATAGGGAGCGTCCGAGATCTTGAGGGAGTCTGGCCAGATCGCGTTCGGAAGACCGACCTCGATCGCACCGGGAGGAAAGCCGTAAACGACACCGCCGCGCAGCGCATGGAGGCCACCGTCACTTTGCAGGACGAAGCTGACTTCGCCCGACGACGAAAGCCGGAAACAGCTCGGGCCTGACTGCCAAAGCCCGACAAGGCCAAGACGATTTGGCGGAACCGGTGCGCGGTCTCGGGAAAGCAACGCTTTGGCACCGAAGAACATGCCGGCAATGAGCGCGCCGACAAGAGCCGAGCCGAGCAACTTCGAGATGGGCACAGCTCCGCTGCCTAACGGACATGCGGTTCAGCTGCGCCCGACAGCGCTGACCGCCAACGCTGGGGCACGGCGCCCGCCGCCAGAACGGGACCACGGACCGATTGAAACGAGCTGTTGGGCGTCAGCTGCAACCGCTTGTTAGGCCGCTGGCTCATCGGGACCACCAGCTGAAGAATGAGTGCGTGACGAGGATTCCAAGCGCGCGGACCAGGCCTCGCTCCTGTTCGGACTCGGGTGCATGCTCGACCAGATTCCAGACGATCCAGCCCCCGAGCGCGTCGGAGCCGATGAGTTCCGGCTGGCTTCCGTAGGAGGGATCCTTCTCTAGAGCATCGAAGGTTCGATCAAAGAAGGCCTTGCAATCCTCAAACGCGGCGATCCCCTCCGGACGCCATGAGTTGAGATTGCGAGCGACGATCTCCATGAGCGAGTCGATCTGCGTATCCGGCAGGCCGATCTGGTTGGCGCGGGTTGCCGCGATGAAGACACCCGCGACGGTGAGTACCGAGTCCCATCTGTCGGTTGGGATCGAGTAGACGAGGTCGAAGCGGTCGCCTACCGAGGTGTACGCGGCGGTCGCTTGGATCTGAGCCGCCGTGACGAGATTCTCGGCCTGAGTACGCAGCCCGTCGTTCTTGTCTGGCTTGCGGCGAGAGAACAATCCCATCGCGTTTCTCCGGGTGGCGCTCCAGCGGCCTAACGGATACGTGCTTCAGCCGCCGGGCCCCGCGCCTGCGGAAGCCCCGACCGAAGCGCCCAACATCGCCGCCCGAGACTATCACGCGCGGCCACGCCCGCGCGGGGACCGGTCGGCTGCAAGCACCTGTTAGGCGCCCCGCTGCCCACCACCCCGAGCACCCTGCCCCGGCCGAGCCCTGCAGCCCACCGGCTCGCCTCCCGAGCTCGACTCTGCCTCGGCCGCGCCCCGGCCAGGCCCCGGCGGCACGCGCCCTCTGTGCCCCGGGCCGCGCTCCACCCCTGGCCCAACACACGGCGCCGCGAGCCCGCACGAGCGCCACGACCAGACGCCGTGACTGCTCTGCACCGAGCCTCGAGCGAAGGCAGTGCCCTGACCGACGCCCCGACCCGCCGCCGACCACGAGCCGAGCACGAGCACGCCCTGGGCTCAGCTCCGAGACGAGCACGACGCGCGGCCCGCCTCGCAACCCAACGCCGCGGACTCGGTACTGAAGGGTGGCGAGCACGAAGGGGAAAGCGGGAAGGCAAGCGAGAGGAGAGGACTCGCTTCGGGGGCGCCTAACGGCTTGCCGCTCAGCTGACCCCAAACAGCGCCGCCGGGGCCTGGTGAGACGACCTTGGTTGACGCCCGAGACTACCAGATCCGATTACGCCCGGCTGTTGGGGGTCAGCTGCAGCGGCTTGTTAGGCGGCGCGCAAATGTCTCAATCGGGGAGAAGATCGTTTTCGTGGATCTCGAATTCACACTCTCCCTCCAAGGACTCGAGGCCCCAAGGTCGAGCAGTGCTGATACGAATGTTGTCGTCGAGGCGCTCGAGGATTTCGCGCGATGGCAGCAGGACGCGGATATCGACTTGACTCGTCGAGGTGCTCAGTGGAGACAACCGGAACCTTTCGTGGAACGTCCAACGACCGCGAGCATCCACAAGCTTCAGCTCGACGAAGCCCGGAAATGACGAATCGAGGTGCGGACGATCTGAGCGCGAACCGCGACCATAAACTATCGCGCCGCCTAACGGACTGGCGCATCAGCTGCCGCCCGCCGCTTGAGGTGGAGCGAGCCTACCCGGTGGACGCCCAGGACTCAAGCCGCGTGGCCGACCGAAGGGAGGCGACACGCGGCGCGCCACGGCCGGGCGTACGGGCGGTCAGCTGCATGCGCTTGTTAGGCGGCGTGCGTATCGCCCCGGACGATCGAGTAGAGGGCGGCGTCATGATACCGACCGCGGAGGAGAAGTCGGGAACGGAGGCTCCCCTCCTGCCGAGCCCCCGCCTTCTCCGCGACGCGCCTGCTACCGCCGTTCTCGCTGGCGATGGTGAGTTCGAGTCGGACGAGCTCGGTCTCCCGAAACGCCCAAGCAGCTAGAGCCCGCACGGCGGAGGTTGCCACGCCCCTTCGGGTCTCGGAGGTTCGAACCCAGTACCCGAGGTTGCAGCGGTGATTGAGGGAATCGATCTGGTTTCAGAGCCCGCCGGAGCCAAGAACGCGGGAATCGGAAGACTCGATGACAAACTCGAAGCTCGTCCTGTCCTGAAAGGCCTCGCTCGCGGCCTGGACCCAGGCTTTAGCATCCGAGAGGCCATACTCAGCGTGACACCACGGCATCCACGGTGAAACTTCGGAGATAGACTCCCTCACCGCTTCATAGATCGGCTGGGCATGCCGAGCCTCATGGGTAGCTAGTCGAACCTGCACGCTCCGCCCACGCCGCCTAACGGATCGGCGTTCAGCGGCCAGCAACAGCGCTGACCAGCCCCGACCCTGCCTCAAGAGTATGCCGCCAGTCGGCGACCAAGGTCAATTGAACCGAGCTGTTGCTGGTCCGCTGCAACGACTTGTTATGCGGCGGCAACGCACACCCTCTTTACGTACCGGTAGAGCAGGAAGACGACGAGAAGAACGCCTGGAATACCGATTGCCATGCCGAGGCGTGCATCGCCCTGAAATTCGAGGAATAGGTTTGCGTTGAACAGCGTGAGAGCCGAAGCCCAGCCAAGCAATGCCAAGCGCGTATTCGGCGCGAGCTTCCAGAGTTGCACACCGGTAGTGATTGCGAGCACACCGACCAATGCTGCCAAGGCCGCGTACGAGACTTGCGGCTCCGCATCCGCACGGAGAAGCCCGATCGGAAACGCGAGCAAGGTCAGCGCGCCGTACAGGAGAAAGAGTGTCGCGAGTACCGTCGCGCCTGCAGGTCGAACCGGCACGGCTTGGCCTCCGCCGCATAACGGCTTGCCGCTCAGCTGACCCCAGACAGCGCCGCCGGGGCCCGGTGAGACGACCTTGGTTGACGCCCGAGACTACCAGACCCGATCACGCCCAGCTGTTTGGGGGTCAGCTGCAGCGGCTTGTTAGGTGGCGTGTTCGGCCTTATAGAAGAACTTCCGTGCGCGCTTTGCCAAAAGGTCAAGTTGACCGAGCGAGACATGGAGCGGCACTTCGACTCGCCAGCCACCGGAAAGAGGCTGATTCTCGAGGCACACGCGAAAGGTTACGTGCCCAAGCCGATCGCACGTCGCGCGAAGGCCGAGGTGCGACCGACGCCAGTTCGCGAACGCCGAGCCAGCCGGTGCGCATGGTGGCCAGGCTTTCGAAGAAGTCGACCCAGGTTGTTGAGTAGATGTCAGGAACGTACGCGCTCGCGTGGAGACTGCCGTCAACGACGCTCTGCACGAAAATCAAGATCGTCGTGTGGGCCACGCGGGCTGACTTCGCACTCCGAAAGGCGGAGCACCGCATCGCTCGAGTTAGAGCGGATTTCGAGCTCCGGCATGACGCCGCCACCTAACGGCTTGCCGCTCAGCTGACCCCAAGCAGCGCCGCCGGGGCCCGGTGAGACGACCTTGTTTACGCCCGAGACTACCACGGCCGGTTCGACCAAGCTGTTGGGGGTCAGCTGCAGCGGCTTGTTAGGCAGCGGCACTCGATGCCTGGGATGAGCGGCTGGATGCCTCGCGTCGAGCGGCGCAAGGCGGCCCACCGAGCCCGGCCCTGAGGCCCGCCAGAGTCGGCGGTTGATGAACCCCGAGAGCCGGTTGGTGTGGCTGGAGGGCGAGCGAGCCGTCGCCCAGGGACGAGTGAGCGCCGCGACGCCACTACTCGCGAGCGACCCACCTGGATGCGCAGCGAGAACTGCACCCGCATCCAGAAGGGACCTTAGACGGGAGGAACGCTGCCTAACGGATTGCTTCGCTACCGGACAGCGCCCGGACCGAAGCGCCCAATCGCTACGCGAGACAGCTCGACCGTCGCTGCAAGCACTGTCGTCCCGCTGCCCACCACGAGACCAACCCAGGCTCGGATCCTGGCTCGCCTAGTCGGCCGCGCCCCGGCCAGGCCCCGGCGGCACGCGCCCTCTGAATGGCCGATGCCGCCGCACGAGCGCCACGCCCAGATGACTTCGCCAAAAGTTTCCTTAGCCCGAGACGATCACTACGCGCGACCCGCCTCGCAACCCAACGCCGCGGGGCCCAGGGTGGCGAGCCGAAGGGCTCAAGCGAGGGGAGAGGACTCGGCTTCGCCGATCGATCCACTTCGCCGGCCAATCCCTTCGACGAGGGGCCCGATTCTACCGCGACGTCAAGCTGGAGGCGGCCAGGTGCGGTCCTGACGCGGAAAGTTTGCCGGCAGAGCTGAGCGGCCCGAAGAGCTGCGATCGCCTCGGCGCGCGCAATTTCCTCGAGGATTGGGGGCGGACGTGTTGAAGGTAGCGCCGCAAGCCCGGTGATCTCGCTTGTCGCGATCGGCTCCAAGGGTGGCGTTGGCGGATGATGTCTGCCTGATGGCGCGGGGCGGCCCGGAATCTCGTGAAGTACCGGTAGTGCGGCGAAGCGGCTCGCGGCCGTATAACGGATACGTGCTTCAGCCGCCGGCCCCGCGCCTGCGCGACCGAAGCGCCCAACATCGCCGCCCGAGACTATCACGCGCGGCCACGCCCGCGCGGGGACCGGTCGGCTGGCGGGGCGCCCCGCTGCGAGCACCCGGCCCCGGCCGAGCGTGCAGCCACCGGCTCGCCTCCCGAGACATCTGCCTCGGCCGCGCCCCGGCCAGGCCCCGGCGGCACGCGCCCTCTGTGCCCCGGACCGCGCTCCACCCCTGGCCCAACACACGGCGCCGCGAGCCCGCTGCGCCACGACCAGACGCCGTGACTGCTCTGCACCGAGCCCCGAGCGAAGGCAGTGCCTGACCGACGCCCCGACCCGCCGCCGACCACGAGCTCGGTGTGGCTGGAGGGCGAGAGCCCAGGCTCGAGCCGTCGCCCAGGGACGAGTGAGCGCCGCGACGCCACTACTCGCGAGCGACCCACCTGGATGCGCAGCGAGAACTGCACCCGCATCCAAAAGGAACCTTAGACGGGAGATCAGAGAAGGAGGGTCGCTGCCTAACTCATATTCGCCAGCGCCGGCCAATCCCTTCGGCCGGCGCCGCGTCGCCTCATAGTACCTCGTTATTTGGATCGCTCGGCTCGCAATCCTGGTTGTGGGGCGCGGTGTTGCGTGGGCGTCGGGGGCGGGGGCGGTTGGCGTTGGGCGGCGCGGGGCGGCTTCGTAGTGGCGGGGCGGGGGCGGGGGTGCGGCTCGGGGCGTCAGAGGCGGTCGGCGGGGCTGCGGACGCCGAGGGGGCCGTTCTGGAGGACGTGGGTGTAGATCATGGTGGTGCGCACTTCGCGGTGGCCGAGCAGCTCCTGGACGGTGCGGATGTCGGCGCCGTCCTCGAGGAGGTGGGTGGCGAAGGAGTGGCGGAAGGTGTGGCAGGTGATGCGCTTGTGGAGGCCGGCGCGCTCGGCGGCCTGGCGGACGGCGCGCTGGACGGCGGTCTCGTGGAGGTGGTGACGGAAGCGGCGGCGGGTGTGCGGGTCGGTGCCGAGGCGCGTGGCGGGGAAGAGCCACTGCCAGCGCCACTCGGTGGCGGCGTGGGGAGCCTTGCGCGCGAGCGCGTCCGGCAGCGGCGGGCCGGCGACGCGGTGCTCGCGGTCGCTCTCGAAGGTGCGGCGCACGTGCGCGAGGTGGTGCTCGAGCGCGGGCAGGCTCGAGCGCGGCAGCGGCGCGACGCGGTCGCGCTTGCCCTTGGGGTCGCGGATGACGAGCTGCTGGCGATCGAAGTCGACGTCCTTGATGCGCAGGCGCAGCGCCTCGAGGAGGCGCAGGCCGCCGCCGTAGAGCAGGACGGCGACGAGCCGCGGCACGCCGTCGAGCTCGGCGAGCATGGCGCGCACCTCGTCGCGCGAGAGCACGACGGGCAGCCGCACCGGCCGCTTGGCGCGCACGGCGGCGTCGAGGCCCTCGAGGGCGATCTCGAGCACGTCGCGGTACAGGAACAGGAGTGCGGCGAGCGCCTGGTTCTGCGTCGACGCCGAGACGCTGCGCGCGACGGCGAGATCGGTCAGGAAGGCGACGACCTCGGGCGCGCCCATCTCGGCGGGGTGGCGCTTGCCGTGGAAGAAGATGAAGCGGCGGATCCACGCGACGTAGGCGTCCTCGGTGCGCCGGCTCATGTGGCGCAGGCGCATCGTCGCGCGCACGCGGTCGAGCAGGCGCGGCGGGGGCGGCCGGGGGGCGTCGGGGGCCATCGAGGCACCGGCGCGGGACGCGGGGTGCGCGCACGGTAGGCCAGCCGCGCGGCGGTGGCGAGCGCCTAACGAGGGCGCGCGGCCGCGTCGTAGAGCCGCAGCACGGCCGGCCCGTCGCGGCCCTCGCTCGCGATGGCGAGGCGTCCGTCCGACAGGAAGGCGAGCGCCTCGGGCTGCGGCTGCTCGTCCTTGTCGAAGAAGTGGAGTCCGCGGATCGCGCCGTCGCGCGCGGCGACGAGCACGAGGCGGTCGACGCCCGAGAGCAGCCAGAGGTCGCCCGTCGCGGGGTGGACGGCGATCTCGGCGAACCGGAGCTTCAGGCGGTGGCGGAGCTGCTTGCGCGAGGCGCCCGCGCGTTCGGCGGCCTCGCGCACGCGGTCGAGGTCGAGCACGACGAAGGGCCGCGCGTCGCGCTCGAGCGTCGCGCGGCTCACGCGGTAGAGCGGGCGGAGATCCTTGCGGCGCTTGCCGTCGGGGCGCGTCTTCGGCGCGACGAGCAGCGCGCCGGTCACCGGGTCGAAGGCGAGGCCCTCGAGGTCGCGCTGCTCGGTGTCGAGCTCGCCGCGGTCGACGACGTGGAAGTTCTCGTCGTCGGGCGGCTCGTCGTCGTCGAGCTCGCCGTCCTTCGGCTCGATGCGCAGCACGCGGCCGTCGCTGCGCAGCGCGAAGAAGGCCTCGCCGTCGAAGGCGAGGCCTTCGTAGTCGCCCTTCTTGGCGAACTTGTCGCGGCGCACGACGTCGCCGAGCGCGAGGTCGAAGTAGTAGAGCGCGCCCTTCTCGTCCTGCACGCAGGCGAGCAGCCCGGGCGCGACGGCGGCGATGCTCGACACCTCGCGCAGCGCCCTGGGCAGCTCGAAGGAGGCGACGGCGCGCGAGAGGTCGTAGCCGGCGAGCACGTCCGCTCCTTCCGCGGAGCGCGCGTCGCCCGCGCCCTCCGCGGGCCCGCACGCCGCTGCGAGCAGGGCCACCGCCGCCGCGAGCGCGCGCCGCGAGCGACGCGCGGCCCGCGCGCGCGGAAGCGCTCGCGCGCGCGCTACGACGCGGCCTCCTCGCCGGTGCCGAAGAAGCCGGGCGGCTTCGTGACGACGAGGTCGCCGTTCACGCGCACCTGGCAGGCGAGCCGCACGCCCGACGCCGGGTCGTGCGGCCAGCGCCCGAGGCGCTTCTGCTCGGTGGGCGTCATCTCGGACGCGCGGCCCTCGATGCGCACCGCGCACGTGCCGCACGAGCCGCGGCCGCGGCAGTGCAGCGCGCGCGCGGCGGTCGTGTAGAGGGGAAGGCGCGCGCGCACGAGCACGAGCCGCAGGTTCGACCCGAGCGGACACTCGACGCGCTGTCCCGCGAACTCGACGAACGGCATGCGCTAGAGCGGCTCCGTGATCGGCAGGTCCTCCCACATGAGCTGCAGGAAGACGCCGATGAAGAACGACAGGAACGTCATCAGCAGCACCACGGCCGGGAAGACGAGGAACGGCTCGACCCCGATGATGCGCGGCAGCTGCCCGGCGATCGGATCGAGCGCGGAGCGTAACGCCGCGATCGGCAGCGCGCCGCCGCCGTCGGGCGCCCAGTTCCGCGACACCATGAACGGCCCGACGATCGTCGTCATCACGAGCCCGGCCGTGAGCGCCTGCAGCACGCCGAGCTGGAAGATCGCGCGCGCGCGGTCGAAGGCGACCTGCGTCGACCCGAGCCGCCGGCGGACCTCGATGTAGATGTACAGGAGCGTCGCGAGCGCGAGGAACAGCGTGAGCCCGCCGACGGCGACGACGTCGCGGCTCGCGAGGTCCCACACCTCGTCGATCAGGAACACGGGCAGGTAGCCGACGATCACGCCCGCGAAGATGCGCGGCACCGACGAGTTGAAGAACGTCAGGTCGCGCCGCACGCAGAACTTCCAGATCAGGAACCAGAAGGCCGTCGCGTTCACGACGGCGACCTCGCCCGCGCACCACCAGTCGAACACGCGCGGCGCGCGCTCGTAGAAGAAGGCCGCGAGCGCGAACGGCGCGACGAGCACGGCGAGCTCGAGCGAGTGCATGCGCGGGCTGTGCCAGCCGAGCGCGCGCTTGCCGTCCGCCACCTCGCCGCGCTCGAGCCGCGCCGCGTGGTGGATGATGGCCGCCGAGTGGCGGATGTCGTAGCGGCGCAGGAACCACGTCTCGAGCTTCGCGTGCGCGCGGCGGCTGTCGCGGTCGGCGCGGCGCAGGAAGGGCACGAGGTCGCAGCCGCGCGCGATCACGGGCCTCTCGGGGCTCGCGGCGATCGCGGCCAGCAGCTCGGCCTCGCGGTCGCGGAACGGCGAGTCCTCCTTCTCGAAGGCCTGGTTCGTCTCGTCGAGGCACACCTGCTCGAGCCACATGTAGAACGCGCGTTCGGTCATGCGCACGACGAGCCGGTCGACGAGCGCGCGGTCGTCGCCCTCGAGCGCGTAGAAGAAGCCGCTCTCGCTCGGGTCGTCGCCCGGGTCGACGGGGTCGGCCTCGCCGCGCACGTAGCGCTCGAGGTAGTCGGCGTCGACGCGCTCGGCCATCACGACGCGCAGGCACTCGTAGGCGAGCTTGCGCAGCGCGAAGCCCGCGACGCGCAGCGAGCGGCGGTCGCCGAGGTCGCGCGTCTCGAGGAAGCGCAGCAGGATCTGCGCGAGCAGCGCCATGTCCTGGTGCATGCGCACGCGCACGTCCCCGCCGAGGGCGCCCTCGGCGCCGAGCCGCACGCGCATCTGGTCGAGGTAGCGCGGCGCCTCCGAGAGCAGGCGCATCACGAGCTCGCGCGCGTCGCGCCGGTGCGCGCGCGGCGAGAGCAGCCGCGCCTTCTGCAACAGGTCGTCGAGCTGCAGGAAGAGCTCGGCCGGGTCGTGGCGCGCGGCGCGGAACGAGAACGTCTCGGGGAAGACGCGCTCGAAGCCCTCGCCCTGGTCGCACTCGAAGCGCACCTCGCGCGCGTGGAACGCGAACGTGAAGCGGAACACCGCGCGCAGCCGCTCGACGCGCAGCTCGAGCCGGTCGAGCCCGCGCGCACCGCCGCCGTGCGCCTCGCCGGGGCGCGCCGCCGCGCTCACGTCAGAGCACTCGCTGCCTGGGGTTCTCGCCCGACTCGTAGTAGCCCTCGACGCGCCGCGCGAGCTCGGCGACGCGCGCGGGCAGCGCCTCGCCCGACGGCCAGCGCTGCGCCGCGACGTTCATGCGATCGCGCAGCAGCTGCGCGTCGGGATAGTCCTCGCGCACGAGCAGGTCGTCGACGTCGAGCCAGTTCTGGATGGCCGTCTGCGCGCGCGACACGCGCTCGCCGAGCTCGGCCATTCCGGGCGAAGCGATGCCCGAGCCGCGCACGTCGTCCGCGAGCGCGCGCAGCTCGCGCAGCGCCTCGTCGAGCCGCGGCCGCAGCTCGCCCTCGTGCTGCCCGGTGTCGATCACGATCTCGTCGAAGCGCCGCCGCAGCGGCTCGTGCGACACCTCCTTGAACAGGATGACGCGGCCGATCGGCTCGCCGTCGCGCTGGCCGAGCGTCTCGAGCGTGATGCGCAGCCGCCGCGCGCCGTCGCCGACGCGCAGCTCCGCGTCCTCGAAGCGCCCGCCCGCCTCGGACGCGAGCTTCTGGATCGTCGCCGCGAGCGCCTCGAGGCCCTTGCTCTTCATCACGTCGTCGAGCGAGACGCCGCGCGGGTCGTCCGGCAGCTTCAGCATCTCGCGCGCCGATGCGTTCGCCGCCTGCACGACGCCCGCCGGGTCGACGGCGATCGCGCCCGTGTCGAGCCGGTCGATCACGGCCTCGAGGAAGCGGTTCGAGCGGCGCAGCTCGTCCACGAGCCGCCGGTTCTCCATGAGCAGCGCGTGGTGCTCGTAGGCGCGCCGCACGACCTGCTTCAGGTCGTCCGGCTCCCACGGCTTGTTCACGTAGGCGTAGACGTGCCCGTCGTTGATGGCCTGCACGGTCGACGCCATGTCCGCGAAGCCCGTGAGGATGATGCGCGACGTCTCGGGGTGGCGCGCGTAGACCTCGGCCAGCAGCTGCGAGCCCGTCATGTCGGGCATCCGCTGGTCGGTGATCACGACGGCGACGGGCGCGTTCTCGTCGAGCAGGTCGAGCGCGCGGCGCGCGTCGTTCGAGGTGACGACGTCGTAGTCGTCCTCGAACGTGAAGGCCATCGTCTCGAGGATGGCCTCCTCGTCGTCGACGACGAGCAGCTTCGGCAGGCCGTTTCGGGGTCGGACTTCGGTCATGGCAACTCACCGCGCGTGCGCGGACGGAACGGGGCGCGCCGGGCTGCGGGCCGTCGGCCTAGCCGAAGAGCTTGCTCCGCGTCGCGTCGCGCTTGTGGCGCAGGTCGACCGCCGCCCGCAGCTGCGAGCGCTTGTCGGCGAGCCGCTTCGGCAGGCGGTCGCGCGCGGCCTGCGTCCACGGGCGCTGCTCGGCGCCGTCGCGGAACGTGCGGAACTTGCGGAACGCCCAGAGCTCGTGGCGGAACTCCTGCTCGACGAGCTTGATCATGAGCGCGTCGTCGAGGAAGCCGAACACGGGCACGTCGTCCGGGATCAGGTCGCCCGGGTTCGCGAAGTAGGCGAGTGCGCCGAGCACGCGGTCGCGCACGGCGCGGGGCGCCGCGTAGTCGCCGTCCTCGATGATCGCCGTCAGGTCCTCGAGCACCGCGACGGCCTCGAGCACGAAGGTGGGCGTCTTCGCCGCCCCGCGCATGCGCGCGACGAGCTGCTTGGCGCCGTCGACGATCTTCGACTCGTCCTCGGACGTCGCCGCCTTGCGCGCCGCCTTGACGAGGCCGCGGAAGTACTTGCGATCGTCGTCGTCGAGCGTGAAGACGACCTTGAAGCTCTGCGTGGCCATGATGTGGGAGCCTCCGCCGCGGGGCGCTCCGCCCGTCCGGTCGGTGCGGCGGCGCGAATCTATCAGTAGCGAATGCGCTCGAGCAAGCGCGCGGGCGATTCGCCGACGTCGCGCCAAACGTCGAGCAGCTCGTGCGCCGGGCTCCGGCCCGCGGCGACGACCTCCTCGAGCGGCTCGAGGAAGTGGCGCTCGTCCGCGTCCGTCTCCCCGCGCCGGGCGATCCGGTCGAGCCCGGCGGCCGAGATCCGCACCAGCTCGCGCGCGAGCTCGCGCACCTCGGTGCCCGCGATGCGCGCGCGCAGCCCGTCGCGCGCGACGTCGACGAGCGCCCGGTCGCGCTGCTCGAGGGAGAGGCCCGCGACGAGCGACCAGGCGTCGCGGAGTGACTCCGGGTCGTACAGGATGCCCTTCCACACCGCCGGCAGCGCGCAGATGAAGCGGCCCGGCGCCGCGTCGGCGCCGCGCACCTCGATGAAGCGCTTGAGTCGCACCTCGGGGAAGAGCGTCGTTAGGTGCAGGTCCCAGTCGGCGAGCGTCGCGTGCTCGCGCCGCCCCGCAGCCTCGACGCCGCGCTCGAGGAGCTGCCGGAACGTCGCTCCGCCCACCGGGTGGTAGCCGCCCTCGCGCACGAGGAAGAACATCGGGACGTCGAGCGCCCATTCGGCGTAGTCGCGATAGCCGAAGCCGTCCTCGAACACGAACGGCAGCAGGCCGCAGCGGTCGGGGTCCGTGTCGCGCCAGATCGCGACGCGGAACGACGCGAGGCCGTTCGGCTTGCCCTCGCTGAAGGGCGAGTTCGCGAAGAGCGCCGACACGATCGGCGAGCACGCGAGCGCCGTGCGCATCTTCTCGGCCATGTCGCGCTCGCTCGCGTAGTCGTAGTTCGCCTGCACGGTGGCGGTCGCGTGCATCATGTGGAGGCCGAGCGCGCCGCGCGTGGGCAGGTAGGCGCGCATGACGTCGTAGCGCGCCTTCGGCATGCGCGGGATCTCGGCGAGCGCGTGGAACGGGTCGGCGCCGATCGCCATCCACGCGAGGCCGAGGTCGTCGGCGGCCGCCTTCAGCAGGTCGACGTGCGCGTTGAACTCGCGGCACGTCTCGCGAAGCGTGCGCAGCGGGGCGCCCGAGAGCTCGAGCTGGCCGCCGGGCTCGAGCGTGATGCTGGCGCCGTCGCGCTCGAGGGCGACGAGGCGCCCGCCCTCGCGGATGCGCTCCCAGCCCGCCGGCGGCGCGCTGTCGTACGATGCGATGCGCTCGAGCAGCGCCTCGATGCCGCGCGGGCCGTCGAAGGGCACGCGCTCGAGCGTGTCGGCGAGGACGCCGATCTTCTCGTGCTCGGTGCCGATGCGCCATCGCTCGCGGGGCTTCTCGCCGCTCGCGAAGTACGCGACCAGGTCGTCCACCGATTCGACCCGCGGCGATTCGCCGCCGACCACGCGTCCGCTCACGCCGTACCTCGCGCGCCTTCGGCGCCGGATCGCTCGTAGACACCCGGATGCAGGAAGCGCACGAGCGCGCACACGACCGCGTGCCGCGCGTACTCGCTGCGCGGCAGGGCGCCCGCGCTGAGCTTCCCGATGTTGCCCTCGCCGCGCGCCGACGGTGCGTCCTCCGGCGCGCCCTCGCGCGGGAAGCGCTCGCGCCAGAGCGCGTCGAAGAGATCGCCGACGGGCAGCCGCTCGCGCGCGGCGCGCTCGGCGACCGCGGGCGGATACGCGAACCCCGACGAGAGCCCGATCGCCATCCGCACTCCGTCCGTCACGGCCGCGCAGCCGACGTTGAGCCGTTCGATGCCGCCGTCGGAGCCGAGGTCCAGCTCGACGAGCCCGTCCTCGTAGCCGACCGCGAGCTCGCATCCGCCGAGGTCGAACGCGGCGCGCGCGCGCGTGCGCGCACCGCGCGCGATCTCCGGGAAGCCGACCGGCTGCTCGGGCACGCCGCTCGCGACGGCCGCGCCCAGGACCCGCGCGTCGGGCGCGTAGGCCGCGACGGCCCGCCGCACGGCCTCGACCTTCGGCTCGTTCGCGCTCCCGACGCGCACGCGGCGGACGCCGGCGAGCGCGCGCTGCCCCGCCGTCACGGCGTGGCCGCCTCCTCGAGGAAGTGCGTGACGAATGCGACGAGCGCCGCGTCGAGCTCGGGCGAGCGCTCGCCCGGCGCGCCCGACGGCAGGCTCTTGCAGGGGCCCTCGTTCTTGCCGGTGCGGAACGGGCCGACGAGCGTCACCTCGCCGCGGCTCTTCGCGATGAAGAGCGCGCGCCACCGGCCGCGCCGCAGCTCGAACTCCCACGACCGCACGTGCTTCTCGTCGAGCCGCGGCGCCCCGATCTCGACGCGCAGCTGCGGCGCGCCGGCCGCCTCGATCGCCTCGTGGTAGTCGGCGAGCGCGCGCTCGACGTGCGCGTGCAGCTCGGTCGCCTTCGCCCGCGCCGCATCGAGCGCGGCCGCGTGCTCGGACTCGCGCGCGCCGAGCTCGCGCCCGACGGCGGCGAGCGCCGCCCCGAGCGAGGCCGCCGACGGCGTCTTCGATTGCGATGTCACGAACGTCTCCGACACGCGTGGGGCGCGGCCGGCGCAGGCTCGCACAGGCGGGAGGCCCGAAACAAGGCCGCGCGGCGAGCGCGCGGCCGGGGGGAGCGCGCGGCGAGCGCGCGGCCAAGGCGAGGAGCGGCCGGAGGGCCGCCCCGCGGAGGCTCGCCGAAGCGACGCGCTAGAGCGCGTCCTGGACCGCGACCACCGAGCTGCCGTCGAGGCCCTGCAGCAGCTCGTCGCGCTGGGAGGCGAACGCCGCCCACTGCTCGCCGTGGATCGGCTCGGCCGCCTGCGACTCGATCGTGCGCGGGTTCAGGTACTGGCCGTTCTTCGCGATCCGGAAGCAGGTGTGCGGCCCGGTCGCGAGGCCCGTGCTGCCGACGAAGCCGAGCACCTGCTTCTGCGAGACCTTCTGCCCGACGTGCAGGCCCTTCGCGAAGCCCTGCAGGTGCGAGTAGTACGAGACGTATCCGCCCGCGTGCCGGACCTTGACCAGGTTCCCGAAGCCGCCGGCGCGCCCCTTGTGGATCACCGTCCCGTCGGCGACCGCGTAGAGCGGCGTCCCGCGCGGGGCCGCGTAGTCGATGCCGTGGTGGGGCCGCGTGATCTTCAGGATGGGATGGCGGCGGGCGTTCGAGAACCCCGACGTCACGCGGCCGTTGTCGAGCGGCGCGCGCAGGAACTGGCGTTCGAGCGACGTGCCGTCCGTCCGGTAGTAGCCGCCCGCGTCGGCGACCTGCGCGTCCTCGTGCACCGTCGGGTCGAAGTGGACGGCCTCGTACTCGGTCTCGCCGCTGCGGTAGCGCGCGGCCAGGATGCGGCCCGGCTTCACGTACTCGAGCCGGCCGTCGGAGCGCTCGCGGTAGAGGCGCTCGTAGAGCACGTGGAACTCGTCGCCCGCCCGCGTGTCGCGGTCGAAGTCGAACTGCCACGAGAACACCCGGGCGAACGAGCTCGCGAGCGCGCCGTCCTCGCCGAGGGCGCGGATCGCGTCGTAGAGCGACGTCTCGACGACGCCGGCCATCCGCACGACGTGCGGCTCGAGCTCGGCCTCGCTGCGCTTCGCGCGGTAGACGCCGTGCGCGTCGCGCGCGACCTGGACCGAGGCGTCGTCGTTCACGCGATAGTCGAACCGGACGAGCTGGTCGTCGCCGTCGAGGACGACCTGGTAGGTCTGGCCGGGGCGGGCCCGGGTGAAGTCGAAGATCGGCGAGAGCTCGCTCGCGATGATGTGGACGATGCTCGGCCGGATGCCGTGCGCGCGCAGCGCCGTGGAGAGCGAGTCGCCCCGCCCGATCTCGCCGGCGACGAGCCGCTGACCGGGGGCGAGCTCGACCTGCGGCTCGGCCGTCGCCGCGCCGCCCGCCTCGTCGTCGACGGGGCCCGCGCTGGCGTCCGCGAGGTCGCCGAAGTCGAGGTGGGCCTGCGCCTCGCGCTCGAGCGCGTCGGCCATCTCGAGGTCCGTCATCGCGTCGGCCTCGACGAGGCTCGCGGCGTCGACCTCGATGTCCGAGGGCGCGCCGAACGCGTGCGCCTCGCCCGCGCGCGGCGTGCCCGCCGTCAGCATCGCGACGAGCGCATCCTCGGCGCGGCGCTCGGCATCGGACGGCCGCGCAGCCGGAGACTGGAGATCGGGAACCCTGGGGAGGTCGGACAGGACGGCTTCGAGGTCGGAGAGGGAGTCCGGGCGGGCGGCGGTGCGGTAGGTCATCTCGCCCGAGACGCCGTTCGCGTCGCCTAGCATCGCGCCGGGATCGACGTCGTCACTGGTTCGCGCACCCACCGCCGCGACGAAGGCCGACGACACGACGAGCAGCGCGAGCGTAGTTCGGACCGAGAGCGGTCCACCGCGCGTGGACCGCGCACGGAAATGCATGAGCTGCTCCAAGGGCCCCCCCTGACCCGGCCGGTATAGTTAGCCGTCGACCGTTTCCGTCGCACGCATGCGATGGGCAACCGACGAGGGCTTCCCGCATGTCCCGGCGGCTCGGGTGGAGGCGTCAGCCGAAGATCGAAGCTCGGGAACCCCGTGTCCCTTCCTGCACTGGCCAGGCTCGAGCTGCGATCGCGCTGCGCCCCCGCGAGTGTGGAGCAGCCCTTCGGCCGGCTTCTGTGATTTCTGTACTAGCGATCGCCCTGTCGGGCGCATCCTGCGTATCCACGAACGGTGGGGAATCTCCCTCGTCGCGGTCCGATCGCGCGCTCTCGACGCCGCTCGGCGCGGGCGAGCTCGCCGAGAAGGGGGCCCGACTCCTCTCCGAGGCCATCCGCATCCCGAGCGTGAACCCGCCGGGCGGCGAGGCGGCCGTGGCCGAGCTGCTGGTCGCGGAGCTCGAGGGCGCGGGGGTCGAGGCGAAGCTCGTGCCGACGCCCTCGCCCGAGGGCGGCCCGGCCCGCGCCGCGGCGATCGCTCGCGTCCGCGGCAGCGCGCCCGGCGCCCCCGCCCTCCTCCTGCTCTCCCATCTGGATGTCGTCGACGTCGACCGCACCGGCTGGACGGAGGACCCGTTCGGCGGCGCCATCCGCGGCGGCTACGTCCACGGCCGGGGCGCCCTCGACGCGAAGGGCCTCGCCGTCGTCCACGCGCTCGCGCTCGAGCTCCTGGCCCGGCGCCCCGAGCCGCTGCGGCGCGACGTCGTGCTGCTCTCGGTGCCGGACGAGGAGGCGGGCGGCCGGCTCGGGCTCGGCTGGCTGCTGCGCGAGCGGCCCGAGCTGCTCGACCCGGTGCGCTACGCGCTCGCCGAGGGTGGCTCGATCGGCGAGGCCGAGGGACGGCCGCCGCTCTGGGCGGTGTCGGTCGCCGAGAAGAGCCCCTGCTGGCTCGAGCTGCGCGCGCACGGCACGCCCGGCCACGCGGGGACGCCCACCGCCGACGCGGCCGTGCCGCGCCTCATCGCGGCGCTCGAGCGCATCCGCACGACCGAGTGGAGCGTGCACGTCGTGCCCGAGGTCGCGCGCATGTACCGCGCGATGGCGCCGCTCGCGGGCGCGCTCGACCAGCGCGGCTACGCCGACCTCGCGAGCGCGCTCGAGCGCGACCCCGACTTCCGGCGCCGCTTCCTGCGCCATCCGTCGAATGCGTCGCTCGTGCGCACGACCGTGTCGATCACCGTCCTCGAGGGCGCGCCCGCCACGAACGTGACGCCGGCCCGCGCGCGCGCGCACATCGACGCCCGCCTCCTGCCCGGCGATCGCTGCGACGACTTCGAGGCGCGCATCCGCGAGCGCATCGCCGACCCGGCGATCGAGATCGAGCGGCTGCTCGGCTACGCGGCGCTGAGCTCGCCCGTGAAGACGCCGCTCTACGCCGCGATCTCGCGCGTCGCGGCGGCGTCGGAGTCGGGCGCCGTCGTCGTCCCGCGCGTGAGCGCCGGCTCCTCGGACGCGCACTGGCTGCGCGCGCAGGGCGTCGTCGTCTACGGCTTCGTGCCGCGCTGGCTCGAGGCGGACGCGGCGCGCGGCATCCACGGCCCGGACGAGCGCATCTCGATCCGCAACCTCGAGCGCGGCGCGCGCGCGCTCGTCGACCTGATCGAGGCCTTCGACGAGCTCGAACGCTAGGCGCGCCGGCGCCGGCGCGCGCTACTCGCCCTTCTCGCTGCGCAGCCGCTGGATGGCGGCGTGCAGGTCCTCGAAGAGCGGCTCGATCTCGTCGACCTCGAGGCACGAGAACGCGACGCGGATGTCCGTCGGGCTCGTCGAGATGAGCCCCACGCCGTAGTCGTCGAGCAGCTTGACGCGCAGCTCCTCGGCGTCGACGCCCTTCACGCGCACGCACATGAAGTAGCCGCTGTTGAACGGGTAGACGCTGAAGCTCTCCGCGAAGCGCGGCGCGTTCGCCACCTCGAACACCTTCGCGGCGCGCGCGCGCAGCGTCTCGCACTTCTGCTTGCGCTCGTCGTCGATCGAGGCCGAGGCGAGCGCCTTCTCGACGAGCGTCTGCGAGAGCTGCGGGACGTTGCTGATGCTGCCGCGGATGGCGCCGCGCGCCTTCGCGTCGAGCGCCTCGCACACGGCCTGCGCGGTCTCCGCGCGCCCGGGCGCGAACGTGATGAAGCCGCAGCGGAGGCCCCAGACGAAGAGCTCCTTCGTCGCGCCGTCGAGCTTCACCGCGAGCACGTTCGGGTGCAGGTTCGCGAGCTTCGCGAACGGCGACTCCGTCATCGACGCGCCGCCGAGGTGGTAGAAGAGCCCGAAGTAGGCGTCGTCGGAGACGGCGACGACCTTCGTGCCCTGCTCGGCCACGCGCCGCACCGCGGCGACGATCGCGTCGCCCTCGGCGGGCGTCGGCATGTAGCCCGTCGGGTTGTTCGGGAAGT
The DNA here is from genome assembly GCA_041389495.1 of Myxococcota bacterium. Classification (NCBI taxonomy): domain Bacteria; kingdom Pseudomonadati; phylum Myxococcota; species Myxococcota bacterium. The sequence continues at coordinate 123,343 of JAWKRT010000006.1, forward strand.
TGAGCAGCGCGATGACCTTCTCGCGCCCGTCCGCCGCGCTCGCGAGCGCGCTCGCGAAGCCCTCGGCGTTGAAGCCGCCGCCGTCGCCGTTCGCGTAGAACGGGAACGTGCGGATCTCCGCGCCCATCCTCACCTCGTACGTGAGGCGGTAGTTGCCCCAGAGCTTGTCGGGCATGACGATGACGTCGCCCGGGTCGACGAAGAGCTCGCCGAGCACGGTGAGGCCGTGCGTGATCGCACTCGTCACGATCGGAAGGCCGAACTGCTTGCCGGCGAGGCTCGGGTTCTCGGCGAGGAGCTTCTCGCGCCAGCGCTCGCGCAGGCCGGGCCGCCCGGCGGGCGGCGCGTACGTGTAGGCATCCACCGGGTCGACGTCGGCGAGGTAGCGCTGCATCGACGGCAGGAACATCGGGCCCTTGTTCTCGGTCGCGATGCCGATCGTCGCGTTGAAGCGGTGCGCGCGCTGCTTCGCCTCGGCGGACTGCGAGAGGATTCCCTTCGGGAAGTAGAGCCGTCGTCCGTACGCCGAGAGCATCGACGCCACCTCGGGCGACGCCGCCTCGATCTGGTCGTTCAGGGCCTGGGCGAGCGGGTTGAGCTTGGGGGGAGCCATCACGGGAGCCTCGTGGGGAGGAGCGCGCGGGCGCGCGCGCTCCGAAGCCGGCGGAAATTACCGGCTCAGATGCGCTTGTGCAGCACGTCCATCAGGTCGCCGAAGCCCATCGCGCGCCAGAACGCCTGGCCCTCGCGGTTGCCGACCGCCACCTGGATCTCGACGCGCGCGACGCCCCGCTCGCGCAGCCAGTCGAGCGCCGCGTCGACGAGCGCGCGCGCGATGCCCTGGCGGCGTGCGTCCTCGCGCACGCCCACGTCCGTGATCTCGCCGCGCTCGGTCTCCTGGAGAATGGGAGGCGCGCGGTCGACCCGCACGATGCACAGGCCCGGGAGGTCGATCGCGCGGCCCGCGGCCGGCGGGGCGTCGCCGCCGACCGCGTCGCGAGCCGCTGCCGCACCGCCCGCAATCGCCGCCCGCTCGTAGACGAGGATGCGCGCGTCCGGGTCGCGATGGAGCGCGGCGAGCAGCGCGCGCAGCTCCCGCTCGGCGCGCGCGTCGCGGCGCTGCGTGAAGAACGGGTCGAGCGCCGCGTGGTGCTCGGTGATCGCCGTCCACAGCGCGGCCACGCGGTCGAGCTCGTTCGCCCGCGCGTCGCGCACCCGGCCGACGGTCGCCGCGGGGGCGAGGGGCCCGGACGGCGCGCGCTCAGCGCGCGTCATCGCGCTCGCCCGCGTCCGCCTCTCCGCCGTCCGCGTCCTCGCCAGGGCCGCGGTCGTCCGCGTCCGCGCTCGCGTCTTCGCCCGCACCCGCGTCGCCGTCGTCCGCGCCGGCGCCGAAGAAGTCGCGCAGCCGCTCCGCCTGCGTGCGCTTCGTGCCGACCGAGCGCGCCTCGCCCGAGCGCGTCATGCGGAACGTGCCGCGCCGGCTCTCGTCGCGCGCGAAGCTCCCGCGAAGCGTGGCTCCCGACGGGCTCGCCGACTCCGTCGTGTAGAGCGTGCGGCCGTTCATCGCCTCGGCGCGCTCGCTCCCGAGGACGTCGTCGCGCACGAACACCGGCAGGCCCGTCGGGTCGCGGATGATCCACGTCTCGTGGTAACCGATCGTGTTCGCGGACTGCGTCGGCAGCGGCTCGGCCGACTGCCAGCGTCCGTCCTTGCGGCTCCGCCGCAGCGACTTCGACTTCGCACCGCGCGAGTTGAACTCGAGCCCCTCGCGGATCTGCGCGCGCTGCGCGTCGTTCGGCTCCCAGGCGTGCAGCACGCGCTGCTGGCCGTGCGGGCCGAGCTCGAAGCGGCCCTCGCCGTCGCGGAAGACGACGATCGGATACTCGGTCCAGACGAGGCGCGATCCCTCGCGCGCGAACACCCAGATGCGGTCGTCCCAGTGCACGGCGTCGGGATTCGCGGAGTCCGCGTCGGTGTAGTGGACGAGCACGTGCCACGTGCCGACGAGGTCGACCTCGTCGCCCGCGGCCGCGGCGCCCGCGAAGAGCCCGGCTCCGAGGGCCGCCGCCGCGAGCACCGCGGCGCGGCGCGAGCGGCGCGAGCGACGCGCGGCGCGCACGCTCGGAGGGCGGGCGGCGCGCGCGCTCGGACGCCGCGCGGCGCGCGCGATGTGCGTCGGGGTCGGGTCGGCGCGTCGCATCGAGGCCCTCCGCGCTCTGCGCTCGACGAGCGGCCCGCAACTCTCGCGCAGGCCCCGGCGCGCATCAACGCAGCGCCGCGTGCGCAGCGCGCGGAACGCGCGTTCCCGCGCGCGGCGGGCGCGCTCCACACCTCGGGTCTCGTGGGTGCGTCGGCGCGCGCGGCGGCGCGGCGGCGGCCCGCGCCATTCGCGCGGCCGCGCGGGCGCTTGCGACGCGAGCTGCGCGCGAGTGGCGATCGCGACGCGGCGCGCGCGCGTGGCACGCGACTTGCCTCGAAGGCCGCCGGACGGGCGCGCCCGCGCGGCCGTCCGGCGACCGCGCCCGCGCGGGCCCCGTGTGACCGCGCAGGTGCGCACCAGCGAACGAGACGATGACGACGCCGACTCCCACGACGAGTGAACGAACGGGCGACGCGCGCGCGAGCGGCGCGCGCGCGTCCGGCGTCGGCGTCGGCGTCGGGATCTGGGTGCTGCACCGCGACGCCGCGCGGCGCGACGCGCTCGCCGCCGCCTGCGCGGGCCTCGGCGTCGACGTCCGCGCCGCGAGCCCCTCGGACGCGCTGTTCGCCGACGAGGCCTCGCTGCGCGCCGTGCGCGTCGTCGTGCTCGGCGTGCCGCGCGACCCCGAGGTCGAGCTCGAGTTCGCGCACCGCAGCGCGCGCCGCCTGCCCGGGCGTCGCTTCGTGCTCGCCGCGGATCGCCACGACGAGCGCGCCCTCGCAACCCTCTTCGACGCGCTCGACGCGCACCGTCTCGGCGCGGGCTTCGACGCGCGCGCGCTCCGCGCCGCGGTCGTCGACGCGCTGCGCCCGCCCGTCGCGCGCGACTCGCTGCGGCTGCGCCGCCATCGCGACGCGCTGTCCGATCGCTTCGCGCGCTGGCTCGGCGACGTCGACGCGCCCGAGCTCCTGCGCGCGATGGACCCGCAGCTCGCCCACGTGCCCATCGTCGTGACCGGCGAGCCCGGCACGGGTCGCGAGCTGCTCGCGCGCTACGTGCACACGTTCGGCGGCGACGCGGCGGGAGGGCGCATGCCCTTCGTCGCGATCGACTGCGCCCGCGCGCGAAGCGCGCGCGAGCTCGCGGCGGCGATCGCCGCGAGCGGCGGCGCGGCCTCCGCGACCGTGTTCCTCGCCGACCTCGACCGGCTCGCGCCGTCGCTCCAGACGACGCTGCGGGGCTGGATCGAGTACGGGCTCCCGCCCGGGCTCGCAGCCGCCGCGCGTCTGCGCTTCGTCGCCTCGCTCGGCCCGTCGTCGACGGCCCGCGCCCGCGCACTCGACCCCGGACTGCGCGCTGCGCTCGCCGGGCTCGAGATCGCCATCCCCCCGCTGCGCGAGCGACCGGACGCGATCGAGAAGATCGCGCGCGCGACGCTCGCCGCGCAGGCGCACGCCGCCGGACGCCGCCCGCGCGAGCTCGCGCCCGACGCGCTGCGCGCGCTCGCCGTGCACGGCTGGCCGGGCAACGCGCGCGAGCTCGAGAGCGCCGTCGTCCACGCGCTCGCCGAGACCGGCGCCGACCCGATCCACGCCTCCCACCTCGGGCTCGGCGCGGCGCACGACGTCCCTGCGTCGAGCGCGGAGCGCGCGCGCCCGCAGCCCGCCGCGCCACTCGAAGGCGTGCTCGTCGCCGGCCGCGAGGACGACGAGCGCTCCCTGCCCGAAGCCGAGATCGTCGCCGACGAGCCTCCGCCGCGCGCGAGCGCGCACGCGCAGGGCGGCGCGGTGACGCGCGCGAGCACGCGAACGCGGGAAGCAGCGGTGACGCGCGCCGCGGCGACACGCGACGCCGTGACGCGCGACGGCGTGACGCGAGAGCGGGAGGCGCGCGACGCGCTCGACGAGGCCGGCGCGATCGTCGAGCTCTCGCTCGACGACCTGGTCGACCCGCCGAGCGCCGAGGCCCGCACGCAGCCGGCGCCTGCCTCCCCGCCTCGGCGCGCGGAGCGCGTCGCGGCGTCTCCGCCCGCGCCGAAGCCCGACGCGGGCCCGACGCGGGCGCCGCGCGCGCCGCGCGCGCCGCACGCACAGCCGACTCCGTCCGCGGCGCGCACCGCCGAGGTCCCGACTCGCGCCGCGCGCGGCGGCGACTTCGACGAGGAGCGCAGCTGGCACCGGCTGCTCGCGGCCACCGGCGACGCGATCCGCCGGCGCGTCGACGAGGTGCGCGGCGCGCTCGACGCGCTCCCCGCCGAGCCCGACGCGGCGGACGCGGCGCGCGTCGAGGCGCGGCTGCGCGAGCCGCTCGACGCACTCGACGCAGAGGCCGAACGGCTCGACGCGCTCGCCCGCACCTTCGACGAGCGCGTCGAGGCGTTCGACGCGAGCGCGCTCGTCGAGTCGCTGCTCGCCGAGCTGCGCGAGGCGATGACGCGCGGCGGCCTGCTCGTGCTGAAGGAGCTCGACCGCCGCCACCCGCACGCGTCGGCGCAGCCCGGGCGGCTGCGCGTCGCACTGCGCGGGGTGCTCGCGCGGATGGGCGCGCTCGCGCGCGAGGGCGGCGAGCTCTACGTCGCGTCGCACATGAACGCGGCGGGCCTGCACGGCGCGCCGGCGGTCCGCCTGCTGCTGCGCGCGACGACCTCGCCCGCGCGGCCTGCCGCGGCCATGCACGGCGCCCTGCGCGTCGAGCTCGCCGCCTGCGAGGCCGCCGTCCGCTCCGCGCGCGGCGCCTTCACGGTGAGTGACGGGGGCGGCGGCCAGCTGCTCGTCGTGCTCGACCTCCCCGCCGCGCGCACCGCGGGCGACCCCGGCTCGCGGCCCGAGGCCCGCGCGGCGGCCGGCCCGACGGCGCCCTGACGCCGCGGCGCCGGCATCTCGACACCCGCGCTCGCAGCCGGCCTGCGGCCGGCCGGTGCGAGGCGCCCCACCCGATCGGGATTCCGTTGCTTCGGCAATCAGTTGTCCGGCCCGGTGCGGTCTCCTGAGGGGCTGGCACGGGGCTTGCTCTACCGCCTGGCATGAGCCCGCGTGAGCCCGAGACGACGAAGCCTGCCGACGCCGCACTGCGCGAGCGCGGCGACCTCCGCCGTCCCACGCTGCGGAGCGCGCTGCTGGTCGAGTTCGACCGCGAGGCGGAGGGCGAAGCGGCGCGGCGCCGCGGCTACACGCTCGACGAGAGCGCGGGCGGCGTCTGCATCCAGCTCGACGCGCCCGTCGAGCCCGGCGACGTCTTCCGCCTCGAGCTCCGCTCGCTCGACGACGAGATCGCGCGCGCCGAGATCGCGCGCGTCGTGTGGTGCACGGCGCGGCAGGGCGGGCGGTTCAACGCGGGCCTCGAGATCGTGAGCGAGCGCGAGGCGCGCGAAGGCCTGCTGCACGTCGAGCACGAGCGACACCGACAGCCGGTGCCCGTGCGGAGTGGGCGCGTGCCCGGAGAAGGTTGAACGGGGGGCATGGAGCCGGCGGTCGCTTCCTGGTTGGCGGCCGTCGGCTCCAGCATCCCGCGAACGGTTCGGACATCGAGGTTTCCCGCGGCGCATCGCGCGTCGACGGGGAAGGGGCCGGCGGCGATCGGGGGGTAGCCGTCGGCCCCACTCTTTCCTGCGCCCCGCTTCGGGTTCCCGCCTCGGCCCGCGCGAGGTGTTCCGCGCGCGCACGGCGCCGACGCGCGGAAGGGTGTGCGGCCGCGCGCGAGTCGCGCGCGCGGCGCGCGAGGACGAACCGAGCGCCCTGCTAGCATCCTCGCCCATGTTCGGGATCGGCCCGCAAGAGCTCATCGTGATCCTGATCGTCGCGCTGCTCGTCCTCGGGCCGAAGCGGCTGCCCGAGATCGCGCGCTCGCTCGGCAAGGGCCTCGCCGAGTTCCGGCGCGCGTCGAGCGATCTGCGACAGAGCCTCGCGCTCGACGACGAGCCGGAGCGGCGCGTCCCGCCGCGCGGCCCCGCGCAGACCGCGCTCGGCGCGCCGACGCCCGCGCCCGAGGGCGCGACCGCGGCGGGCGACGCGTCACCGGCGAGCGACCCCGCCGAGGGCCGCACGATCGCGCCGCCCGAGCCGCCGTCTGCGACCCCCGCCGAAGCGAGCGAAGAGAAGACGCCGACCGGTGGATGACCAGGCGCTCCCGATCACCGAGCACCTCGCCGAGCTGCGCATGCGACTCGCGTGGATCGTCGGAGCCCTCGTCGTCGGCACCGCGATCTCCTACGACCAGGCCGAGCGCATCTTCGGCTTCCTCGTCGCGCCCGTGCTCGCCTCGCTGCCCGAGGGCGCGAAGCTGCAGGCGATCCGCCCGACCGAGATCTTCTTCACCTACCTGAAGTGCGCCGTGCTCTCGGGCTTCGTGCTCTCGCTCCCGATCTTCTTCTGGCACACGTGGCGCTTCGTGGCGCCCGGCCTGTATCCGGGCGAGCGGCGCGCCGTCGTCCCGTTCGTGTTCTTCTCGACCATCCTGTTCACGTCGGGCGCGTTCTTCGGGTACACGATGATCTTCCCGGTGATCTTCGGCTTCTTCACGAGCTTCGACTCGGCCTTCGCCGAGAGCGCGTGGACGATGCAGGAGGTCTTCTCGCTGACGACGCGCCTGTTCCTCGCGTTCGGCGTCGCGTTCGAGCTGCCGATCGTCGTGTTCTTCCTGAGCATCACGGGCGTGCTGACCGCGCGGCAGCTGCTCGCCGGAACGCCCTACGCCGTGCTGGCGATGTTCGTCGTCGGCGCCGTGCTGACACCGCCCGACGTCGTGAGCCAGATCCTGCTCGCGATCCCGATGGTCGGGCTCTACCTCGTCGGCGTCGGCGTCGCGTGGGTGTTCGGGCCGAAGCAGGAGCCTGCGCAGCGCGACGCGCGCGACCCCGCCTAGCATCGTGCGCGTCCGCGACGCACACGCGCACGGCGACGGACGCGCGCTCGACGTCGCCTTCGTCGAGCGGATGCTGTTCGAGGCGTTCTTCTGGAGGCCGGACGCCGAACGGCCCTCCCTCGACGCGTTCCGCGACCGCGAGCCCGAGCACCGCAAGCTGCTGCGCGACCTCGGCGCCCGCGCGGGCGACTGCATCGCCGTGGCGGAAGGCGACGCCGGCGAGCGGCTCGGCGCGGCGTGGTACCGGTTCTGGACCGCGGCCGAGCACTCGTACGGCTGGGTCGCCGCGGACGTTCCCGAGCTCGCGATCGCGGTCGAGGCGGCAGCGCGCGGCCGCGGCGTCGGGCGCGCGCTCATGGAGGCGCTCGTCGCACGCGCCCGCGAGCGCGGCGTGCGCGCGCTCTCGCTGAGCGTCGACCCCGAGAACCGCGCGATCGCGCTCTACCGGAGCCTCGGCTTCCGCGAGGTCGGCCGCGTCGGCACCTCGCTCACGCTCGTGCTCGAGATCGGCCGCGGGCCCTACGCCGCGCGCGGCTGAGCGCCGCCGTCGAGGTCGCGCCCGAGCAGGACGCGCGCGCCGAGCACGGCCGGCGCGATCATCCACGGCAGGTTGAAGGCGAGATAGTAGGCGGTGTTGGGCGGCGGGTGCGGGCCGAGGAAGGTCTGCGCGAAGTAGAAGAACATGTTCGTGACCGCGGCGCCGGCGTAGACGAGGCCGAGCGGTCGGAGCCACGGGCGCAGGCGCGCGAGCCCGATCATCACGAACAGCAGCGCGGGCGCCTGGAAGAAGCCGTCGAACAGGCACGCCGCGATCAGGTTCGGCGGCGGGTCGAGGTGCGCGGGCTCCTCGGCGACGGCCCAGTCGTGCAGCGCGCGCAGCGGGGGCCACGGGCTGTCGGCCGCGACGGGCACGCCGAGCCCCTCCGGCAGGCTGAACAGGAAGCCGTACAGCACGGAGACGGAGAAGAAGAGCGCGAGCCCGAGGTCGAGCGGGCGGCGCCACAACGGCTTCACTCGGCTTCGCTCCACCACTGCGCGCCGAGGAAGCGCGCGATCTGCGGCCGCACGTCGTCCGACATGTCGGCCGGATACATGATCCGGAACTCGAGGTACCAGCTCCCGGCCGGGAACACGTAGAGGTGCGACTCCATCGGCTCGTCGACGTCGCCGACGCGCGGCAGCGCGTAGCCCGTGTGGAAGCCGTGCAGGTCGGCGCCGTTGACGACCCACGTGTCCTCGCCGCGCTCGACCACCTCCGCGCCGGGGAGCGAACGCGCGACGGCGCGCTCGAGCGCGCGCACGTGCGCGCCGACCTCGGCGTCCGTCAGCGCGTCGTGCGACGTCCCGGGATAGAAGTTCGCCTCGGCCGTCGCGCCGAACATCGGGCTCCGATAGTAGGCGGAGACGCCGAGCCCCTCGGCGTCGTGCGCGACGATGTCGGAGCGCACGAGCACGCCGGCGCGCGGCTCGAACTGCACGTTGCTGAACGGGTGCTGGTACGGCTCGTCGTCGGGGACGTCGACGAGCCGCGGCTCGTAGGGCCGCGGCGGCGCGCTCGCGCAGGCCGTCGCGAACGCGACGAGCAGCGCGGCGAGACCGCCGGCGACGAAGGGGGGTGTTCGTCGGCGACGCATGGCGCGGCCACTCTACGCACGCGCCGCGCGCGGGTTCAAGCGCGATCGACGCGCTCGGGGGATCCTCACCGCGACCGCGACGCCGGCCGCACGGACGCCGGCGCGGGTGTGCGCGGGGCCCGGCGACCGCGAGCGCGCGCGGTTCGAGCACCCCGTTGCGCACCGCCTGCACCTGCGCGGGCTCCGGCGGCGGCCGCGCGCAGCGGACGCCGGCGCACGCGAACGGGCCGCGATCGGCGCGCGCGCGACCGCGCCTAACGAGCTTCCGAGAAGAGCCGCGCGCCCTCCTTGCGGAGCCGGCATCCGTCGAGCAGCGGCCCGAGCTCGAGCAGCTCGAGCCCGCCCGGGAAGGGCGCGAGGAACGCCTCGAGCGCGGCGCGACCGCCCGGCGCCGCGCAGGCCGCGTCGATCGCGCGCTCGAGGCGCTGGAGCATCCACGTCTGGTACGGCACGACCATCCGCCGCGCGCGCACGCCGCCGATCTCGAACGCGTGCGTCAGCGCGCCCTCGCCCGTCTGGTGCGCCTCGAAGCCCGGCGTCGCGGTGAAGGTCTTGCCGGGGAGCTCGCCGCCCGGCGCGTGCGCATCGCTCGCGACGAAGCGCGCGAGCGTCGCGACCGAGTCGCGCAGCACGGGCCACATCTCCTCGAAGAACACGCCGATCACGGGCCGCAGCGTCTCGGGAACGCGGTCGTCGTCGAGCCACGCGCCGCCGTCGCTCGTCGCGGGGCGTCCGACCAGCTCGCCGTCGCCGTCGAGCGTGTAGAGCCGCTGCCCGTAGCGGCGCGCGTTGAGCGCGCCCTCCCCGTTCGTGCGCTCGACCCACTCGGCGACGAGCGGGAAGAGGACGCGCAGCGCGAAGCCCGGGATCGCGTCGCGGTAGAGGTGCGCGTAGAGCGGGCCGAGCAGGCCGTAGTCGGCGAGGCTCGGCCGGCCTCCGAGTGCGTGGTCGTGCCGCGCGAGGTGCGCTTCGAGCAGGCACAGGACGCGGTGCTGGCTCGCCTGCCAGGCGCGCTCGGTCCGCGCATCGCAGCCGAGGTGCACGAGCCCGGCGTAGACGCCCTTCGGCGCGTGCCGCGTGTCGGCGATGCCGAACGCCTTCTCGAAGAACGCCGCGCCCGCCGCGCGCCGCTCGAGACCGCCCGCGCCCGGTGCGAGCGCAGCGCCCCACTGCTGCTCGTTGAACGCGCGGTGGTTGGGCTCGCGCCCGTTCTCGCTGTAGAACCAGCGCTGCCAGAACGCCGGCACGACGAGCCACTCGTCGGCGAGCAGCTCGACGAGGTACGACGCGATGCACTGGCGCGGCCGCGTGCGCGCGTCCGGCACGACCGGCTCGCGCGGGTGCGCGGCCTCGACGACGTCGAGGATCTCGCTCGAGTCCTGCACGATGCGCCCGTCGGGCAGCTCGAGCTGCGGCACGGCCGTCGAGCCCGTGCGCGGCGCGAGCCGGCCGACGAGCAGCTCGGGCGTCGCGAGCACGTCCTCGAAGCCGGGCTCGAGCGCGCCGGCGCGCCGCTTGAAGCGCAGGTACGCGCGGACCTTCCCCGAGAAGTAGCTGTGCTCCCACGAGTAGAGACGGTACGTCGACATGTGCGCAGTCTACGCGCGGCGCGCGCCTGCGGTGCGCGGCGCGGGCGCCTCGCACGCGGGGCGGGGCGGGCGCGCGTGATACCTTGCGCCGCCATGCTGCGACGGCTCGCCGCCCGCCTCGCGCTCGCCTTCGCGAGCGCGGCCCTCGTCGCGGTCGCGTTCGAGCTCGGGCTGCGCGCGCTCGGCTACGGCGCGCTCTACGACGTCTACTCGAAGCCCGAGATCTTCTGGGTGCACGACGACCTGCTCGGCTGGCGCCACGACCGCGGCGTGTCGGGCCGCTACGTCGGCCCGCGCCCCTTCCCCGTCGAGTTCGACGCCGAGGTCGAGATCAACTCGCTCGGCATGCGCGGGCCCGAGATCGCGCCGCGTCCGCCCGATGGCGTGCGCATCCTGTTCCTCGGCGACTCGGTCGTCGCGGGCTTCGAGGTGCCGTACGCGCAGACCTTCGCGCACCTCGCGGGCGTCCATCTCTCCGAACGGCTCGGCGTTCCCGTACAGACGCTCAACGGCGCGGTGCGCGGCTACGGCACCGACCAGAGCTACCTCTGGTATCGCGAGCGCGGAAAGGGCCTCCAGCCCGACTGGGTCGTGTTCGTCCACAGCCTGAACGACCCGACCGACAACATGGAGCTCCACCGCATGCGGCGGCTCTTCGGCAAGGGCGCCTTCGCGCTGCGCGCCGACGGGAGCCTCGAGCTGCTCGGCACGCCGGTGCCCGAGTACCCGCTGTGCTCGCACTGGAGGCTCGACGAGCGCTACGTGCCGACGCGCATGGACGGCGTCGCGCAGCGCGCCTACTGCGCCGTCGAGCTCTCGCTCTCCGACCGCTCGGCCCTCTTCAGCCTCGCGGCGATGCGCCTCGCGCAGCACAAGCCCGTGCTCGAGGCCATCTGGTACTGGGCAGTGCCCGCGCGCAAGGCCGCGCAGCGCGCGCGCGACGCGGGCGGGCGCGCATTCGCGGCCGCCGGCCGCGCGCTCGGGCCGAACGCAGCCGCGGCGCAGGCGGCGACGCTGCAAGCGGGAGCGCGCTCCGCGAGCGCGAGCGAGCGCCTCACGAGTGCGCTGCTCGTGGCGCTCGCGCGCGAGGTGCGCACCTCGGGTGCAAGGCTGCTGATCGTCATCCGCGACACCGAGCTCGCCCGCATGGACACCCACGCACTGCGCATCGAGGGCGCGATCGCGCGCACGATCTACATGGACCCCGCTCGCGCGGCCGGACGGCGCGTCACGTTCGTGAACGACAACCACTACACCGCGCTCGGCCACGAGCTCACCGGCCGCGCACTCGCCGACGCGCTCGCGCCGCTCGTCCGTCGGGTCGACTCCGCGAACGCGCCGGCCGCGCCGGCCGCACCGACGCCTGCAGCCACGCCGCGAGGCGAAGCCAGCCAGGAGGGAGCCTCCCGATGAAGGCCATCGCGATCCTCGTCGCCGCCGGCGCGGCGGCCGGCGCCGCCGCCGGCCTGTGGGTGCTGCTCGCGCTCGCGGATGCGAACCCGACCGTCCACCCCGATGCCGCACTCGCGCTCGCGCGCTGGCTCGCGCTCGGCTACGCGGGCGCGGGCGCCGTGCTCTTCGCGGTCGCCGGCGCGGTGCTGCGCGCGCTCGCCGGCGCACCGACGACGGCGCGCGCGGCGCGCGCCGCGGGCCTCGTCGCCGCGCTCGGCGCCGCCGCCGCGGCGGCCGTCGCCGCACCGCGCGTGCTCGCGCTCGCGAACCCTCCCGAAGTCGCGACGGCCGCACCGCCGCCCGCGCCCGCCGCGGCCGGCGCGCGCGTCCTGCTGCTCGGCATCGACGGCGCGGACTGGGACCAGATCGATGCGCTCGTCGCCGCGGGCGACCTCCCGACGCTAGGCGGCCTCGTCGCGCGCGGCGCGCGCGCGCCACTCCGCACGTTCGAGCCCACGTGGTCGCCGCTCATCTGGAACACGATCGCGACGGGCGTCGCGCCCGAGCGCCACGGCATCCTCGACTTCGAGCAGCTGCGCGTCGCGGGCGCGCGCTGCGGCCCGCAGCGCCTCCTCAAGCACCCGGTGATGACGCCGCACCACGTCGGCTTCTCGGCGTTCGTGCGGCTCGCGAAGGCGACGGGCATCGCGCTGCAGGTGCCGGTCTCGGGCTGCCACCGCAAGGCGAAGGCCGTGTGGAACGAGCTCGACGACGCGGGCCTGCGCGTCGGCGTCGTGAACTGGTTCGCGTCGTATCCGGCCGAGGAGCTCGACGGCTTCGTCATCTCGGACAACAACCCGAAGCGGGCGGCGTTCTTCCGCGGCAAGCACGGCGCGTCGAACATGGCGCCCGGGCCCATCACGCACCCGGCCGACCTGCTCGAGCGCATCGACGCAGGCTCGTTCGTGACGCCGGCGGCGCCGTCGCCGCTCGACGTGCTCGACCATCCCGTCTTCGCCGAGGTGCCGCCCGACGCGCGCGAGCTCCTCGCGCGCGATCCGGGCACGCTCCACGAGGCCGGCCAGCTGATCGACGCGGACGTCTTCGCGGCGCGCGCGGCCGCGGCGCTCCTGCGCGCCGAGCCGCTCGACTTCCTCGCCGTCTACATGTCGGGCGTCGACAACATCGGCCACCGCTTCGGGCGGCAGCGCGGCGTCGTGCACAACTTCTACCGGCTCGCGGACTCGCTCGTCGGCGAGATCCTCGCCGCGGCCGGGCCGGACGTGACCGTCGTGCTCGTCTCGGACCACGGCTGGAGCTACGAGGAGGCCGACTACGGCCACAACCACGCGCCCGACGGCGTGTTCCTCGTGAGCGGGCCGGGCGCGCGCGCGGGCGCGCGCCTCGCCGACGCGCCGAGCGTCTACGACGTCGCGCCGACCGTGCTCGCGCTGTTCGGACTGCCGCCGTCGTCGGCCTTCGAGGGCGCCGCCGTCGCAGGCGCACTCGAGCCCGCGCGGCTCGCCGCCGCGCCCGCGACGCCGATCGACTACGGCGGCTATCGCGCGCCCGAGGTCGGCCTGCTGCCCGACGAGCCGAGCCAGCTCGAGAGCGAGACGATCGACAAGCTGCGGGCGCTCGGATACGTCGAGTAGGCCCGCGCCGGTGCGCGGCGCGGAACGCTAGTCGGCCATCAGCTCGGCCGTCACCGCCTTGCGGCGCGCCGCGATCTCGGCGGGCGAGACGACTTCCGGCATCTCGTCGGGCTCGATCTTGAAGATCACGTCGCCCTTCTTGACGACCGTGCCGTCCTTGCCGTCCATGGGCGCCTCGACGACGGTGCCCGCGAACGGCGCGGCGACCTTGTTGAACATCTTCATCACCTCGATGACGAAGAGCGGCTGGCCGGCCTCGAAGTGCTCGCCCGCCGCGACGAGCGGCGGGAGGTCGGGCGCCTCGCGCGCGTAGAACGTCCCGCCCATGGGCGTCACGATCTCGTCCGAGGCGGCGGGCGGCGGCGGCGAGAGCGCGCGCGTGCACGCCTGCACCGACTCCGCCTCGGTGAACTTCGCCGGGAAGACGGGCTGCAGCTCCTCGTTCACGGTGATGTCGAGGAAGCCGCTCCGCACGCCGATGCGCGGGATCACGAGCAGCGCGTCGAGCCCCGCCTGGAAGCCGCGGTGCGCGGCCACGCAGCGCTGCCAGAGCGCGCCGTCGCCGCCCGAGAGCGCGCGGTCCGGTGCGCCGCCGAAGAGCGCCTCGAGCTCGGCGGCCGTGCGCTTGCCCGTGCGCGCCGCGACCTCGGCGTAGAACGCGCGCGCGGCGTCGAGCACCTCGGCGTCGTGGTCCCAGATCTGCTCGCTCGGCGGCTCGCCCGGCCGCGCCTCGAGGTCGACGAAGTCGTAGAGCGCGGCGAGGAAGTCGACGGGGTTCGCGCGGAAGCGCACGTGCGCGCGGTCGCTCGCGTCCCACAGCTCGCCGTCGTAGCGGCCGAGGAAGCCGCCGAGCACGTGCGGGTTCTCGAGCAGCCGCTCGATCGGTCGCTGCAGCAGCGTCTGCTTCGCTCCGAGCACGCGCTTCTCGTCCGCGTCCTTCGCGCGCGCGAGGAGCAACCCGAGCGCGGCCTCGACGTCGACGTCGTTCACCACCTGCTGGAGTGCACCGACGCCGGCCAGGTACGACGTCATGAAGCGCGTGCTCGGCTCGGCCATCACGCCCTTGCCGAGGAACCACTGGATGAGCCCGTAGTGGACGGGGAGGTTCGTCTGCAGATCGTCGCCGCGCAGCTCCGTGCGGCGCAGGATCTCCGCCATGCGCTCGTAGTTCTCGCGGCGGTTCGCGCCGTCGCAGAGCAGCAGCGCGATGTTGCTGTCGTAGGCGCCCGCGAGGTTGTACCAGATGAACGTGTCGGTATCCGGGTTGCGGATGCCGATGCCCTGGTCGAAGCGGATCTCGCCGTCGATCGGCTTCGACCAGCTGCGGATCACGCCGCCCGCGTGCGGCTGCAACGCCTGGTTCGTCGCATTGATGCGGATCTCGAGGCCGGACACCGAGCGCACGACGCGCTCGGGGCGAGGCAGCCGCTTCCCGTGCTTCGCGAGCAGCGCCATCGCCTCGATCAGCTCGTCGACGTAGAAGCAGTCGCTCGGGTCGGCGGGGTTGGCGAAGCGCAGCCGGTAGGCGAGCTCGGTCACGCCGTGCTCGACCTGGATGCGCGTGTTCATCTCCATGAAGAAGTGGTTGAAGCCCTCGACGATGCACTCGAAGGTCGACACGCTGTCGAGCTGGGTCGCCTCTCCGAACTTCTCGCCCTCGGCTTCCATGCGCGCGAGCGTCGCGACGTCGCCGCGCAGGATCTCGCGCGCCTTGCCCTCGGTGCGCTCGATCTCGGTCTCGAGCAGCTCCCTCGTGAGCGAGACCTCGACGAGCTTCTGCTCGTGCATCTGCACCGAGCAGTCGCGTCCGCCGAGCGACACGCACCACTCACCGTTCCCGATCAGCTGCATCTCGTTGTGGCGCGTCGTCTCGAGGTTGAGCTCGACGAGGAAGTTCCGGTTCGAGCCGGGCTCGACGACCTTGCTCTCGGCGAGGATCTCCATCACCGCGTTCGCGACCTGATCGGGCTTCGCGACGACGCGCTGGCCCTTGCCGCCGCCGCCGCCGATGTGCTTGAAGCGGATGCGGTTGCTCGGGTAGTCGCTCCACATCTCGGCGGTGATCGCCTTCGCCTCTTCCTGCAGCTCGCCGATCGTCACGAGCTCGGTCGACTTCGCGTAGCCGGCCTGCAGGAGTGCCTCGGCGTTCTCGGCGAGCGAGACGTCCGCGTTCCACGCGAAGGCGTCGAGCCCGTGCTCCTTCGCGAGCGCGGCGAGCGCGGCGCGGTCGCCGGCCTTGCGCACGAGCGCGCGCGCCGAGATGTCGTCGACGCCGGGGATCACGGCGTTGCCGAGCGCGCGCGCGAGCTTCTTGGCCTCGTCCTTGGCGCCCGCCCTGCGGATCACGCGCGACGACGGCCCGAGGAAGCCGAGCCCCGCGCGCTCGATGGCCTCGACGAACTCGGCGTCCTCGGCCATGAAGCCGTAGCCCGCGAACAGGTGCGTGTAGCCGTGGTCCTTCGCGATCCCGATGATCTCGCGGATGCGCTGGAGCTTCTGAGTCTGCCCGACGCCCATGTAGTCCTGCACGCGGTGGACGTTGTGCGGGAAGCGGAAGCCGCGCAGCTCGGGCGCGAGGCAGCGCGGATAGACGACCGAGTCCTTCTCCGAGAGAAGCATCCCGTACTCGGCGATGCCGATCGCGTCGAAGACCTGGAACGCCTCGAGCCGCACGGGCCCGCGGCACACGACGAGCACCTTCAGGTCGTCGATCGCGAAGGAGCGGGCCCAGTCGCTGCTGGCGTCGGCGAAGCGGCCGGCCACGAGGTCGCGGTCGCGCATGCTATTCGAACTCCCGCTGCGGCCCGGCCATCGCGGCGGGCACGTAGTGGCGCATCAGGAAATCCAGGTTCTTCGCGAGCACGCGGCGGCTCGTGCCGGGCATGACGAGGCTCGAGACCGAGCCGAGCGCCATCGCCTCCTTCGGGTTCATGAGCTCGCGCTCGTAGCGGTCGCGGACGGCGGCGAGCGCGCGGTCGCGCTCCTTCGACGCCTCCGCCGGCGACTTCCCTTCCTGGATGGCCTTCTGGTAGGCGCCCGCGATGTCGCGCAGCTCCTTCTTGAACACGAACTCGGTACCGCCGCCCGGGCCCATCACCGCGATGCGCGCGTGCGGCATCGCGAGCACGCGATCGGCGCCCGTGAAGTGGCTGTTGTAGGCGGCGTAGGCGCCGCCGAAGGCGTTGCGGATGATGAGCGTCATCGACGGCACGCGGACGTCGATGATCGCGTCGAGCAGCCGCCGGCCCTCGAGGATGATGCCGCGGCTCTCCTGGTCGGTGCCGGGCAGGAAGCCCGTCGTGTCCTCGAGGAAGAGCAGCGGGACGTTGTAGACGTTGCAGAAGCGGATGAAGCGCGTGGCCTTGCGCGCCGCGTCGACGTCGATCTGCCCCGAGGCGACGGCCGAGTTGTTGGCGACGAAGCCGACGACGTGGCCCGCGATCCGGCCGAAGGCCGTGATCATGTTGCGCGCGCGCGCCGGCTGCAGCTCGAAGTACTCGCCGTGGTCGCAGATGTTCTGGATGAAGAGCGTGATGTCGAGCGGCGCGTTCATGCCCGCCGGCGAGTCGAACGTGCGCCGGAAGAGGATGTCCTCCTCGACGACGTAGCGGTCGACGGGGTCGCTCGTCTCGACGTACGGCGCGAACGAGTGGTTGTTGTCGGGCAGGTAGCCGAGCAGCCGGATCGCGGTGCGCAGCGAGGCGAGCTCGTCGTTCGTCGTGATGTCGCAGACGCCGTTGCGTCCGTGCACGCCGGGGCCGCCGAGCTGGTCGGCCGTCACGTCCTCGCCGAGCGCGCTCTTCACGACGCCGGGCCCCGTGAGCCCGATGAACGTGTCGTCGCACTGGATCATGAACGAGCCCTGGCGCGGGAGGTAGGCGCCGCCGCCGGCGTTGTACCCGAACATGAGGCTGATGCTCGGCACGACGCCCGAGATCCTGCGCAGCGCGGTGAACGCCTCGGAGTAGCCGTCGAGGCCGCCGACGCCGGCGGGGACGAACGCACCCGCGGAGTCGTTCATGCCGATCAGCGGGATGCCCTTCTCGCCGGCCATGTAGATCAGGCGCGCGAGCTTCGCGCCGTTCGTCGCGTCCATCGAGCCGGCGCGCAGCGTGAAGTCGTGGCCGTAGACGGCGACGTCGCGCCCGCCGATGTCGAGGATGCCCGTCACGATCGAGGCGCCGTCGAGTCCGGGCCCCCAGTTCGTCCAGAGCAGGTTCGGCTCGGACTTCGTCAGCACGCGCAGGCGCTCGAACACGGTCATGCGCTGCTTCGAGTGCTGCACGCGCACGCGCTCGGTGCCGCCGCCGCGCACCGGACGCGCCTGCATCTCGCGGCCGAACTCGAGCGCATCCTCGTAGATCGCCGCCGACGGGTGCGCGCCCTCGGTCGGCGGCGGCGCGGGCGTCGTCGCGAGCGGGTTCTCGAGGCTGAACGTCGCTTGTTCCATGGATCGGGCCCTTCGCGGCGGGATCGGATGGGACGCCCGGCCGTCGGGGGCGCGCGGCGTGCCGCGCGCCCCCGACGGCCTTCGGCTAGAGCTTCGCGAGGTCGGTGACCGTGAGGTCGAGCCGCTTCTCGTACTCGAGCAGGTCGATCGGCTTGCGCGCGACGCCGCTCTCCATCGCGGCCTGCGCGACCGCGGGCGCCACGTAGAGCAGCACGCGCGGATCGAACGGCTTCGGGATGATGTAGCGGGGGCCGAAGTCGAACACCTCGCCCGGATAGGCGCGCTTCACCGCTTCCGGCACCGCGTCGCCCTTCTTCGCGAGCTCCGCCAGCGCCTTCACCGCCGCGTGCTTCATCGGCTCGTTGATGTCCGTCGCGCGCACGTCGAGCGCGCCGCGGAACAGGAACGGGAAGCCGAGCACGTTGTTCACCTGGTTGTGGTAGTCGCTGCGGCCCGTCGCCGTGATGGCGTCGTCGCGCACGGCCTCGACCTCGGGCGGCGTGATCTCCGGGTCGGGGTTCGCCATCGCGAAGATGATCGGCTTGCCCGCCATCGAGCGGACCATGTCCTGGGTGACGAGCCCGGCCTGCGAGAGGCCCACGAACACGTCGGCGCCCTCGAGCGCCTCGGCGAGCGTGCGCGCCTTCGTGTCGCGCGCGAACGGCTGCTTGAAGGCGTTCAGGTCCGTGCGGCCGGTGTGCACGACGCCCTTGCTGTCGCAGAGCATCATGTTCTCGCGGCGGATGCCGAGGTCGCAGTGCAGCTTCGCGCACGCGATGCCCGACGCGCCGGCGCCGCTGAAGACGACCTTCGCGTCCTCGATGCGCCGCCCCGTGATCTCGAGCGCGTTGAGCAGCGCGGCCGCCGAGATGATCGCCGTGCCGTGCTGGTCGTCGTGGAAGACCGGGATGTCGAGCGACTTCTTGAGCCGCGCCTCGATCTCGAAGCACTCGGGCGCGCGGATGTCCTCGAGGTTGATGCCGCCGAACGTGGGAGCGATGAGCTCGCACACGCGGATCACCTCTTCCGGATCCTCCGAGTCGATCTCGATGTCGAACACGTCGATGTCGGCGAAGCGCTTGAAGAGGACGCCCTTGCCCTCCATCACCGGCTTGCCCGCCGCGGCGCCGATGTTGCCGAGCCCGAGCACGGCGGTGCCGTTCGAGATCACGGCGACGAGGTTGCCCTTCGACGTGTAGGAGTAGATCTGCTCCGGATCCTTCTCGATCTCGAGGCAGGGCGCGGCGACGCCGGGCGAGTACGCGAGCGACAGGTCCTCGGCCGTCACCGTCGGCTTGGTCGGAACGACCTTCACCTTCCCCGGGCGCCCTCGGCGGTGATACTCGAGCGCGTCTTCCTTCAAGCCCACTTTGGTCTTCCTCTGGATGTGGCGACGGGCGGAGAGCGCCCGGCCCCGTCCGTCCGGCGCCCGATACCAAGAGCGTCCCTGCACAGTGCACAGGGACGCCCGCTGTCCGTGGCTGCCGGCGGCGTGAAAGGGCTCGCAGTCTATCAGATCGACGGCGCTTCGGGATGGCGCCGGGCTGCGAGAAAGCGCAGAAGAGGCGCCAACTTGGCGGTGCGCCACGCGCTCGCGCGGAGCCGCGCCCGCCGGCGCTACGGAGCCGCGCGCTCGAGCGCGCGCCGCAGACGGGCGAAGTGCGCGCGCGGCGCGAAGTAGACGACGCTCCGCGCGCCGTCCTCGTCGCTCACCGAGAGCGCATCGACGCCGCCCTCGACGAGCGCCTGCGACTCGCGCTCGAGCCCGAGCGCGCGCAGCACGGCGTACTCCTCGCCGACCGAGATCACGACCCAGGGCGACGCGGCGGAGGCGCCGTCGCCCGAGCGCAGCACCGACTCGAGCAGCCCGTGGCGCCAGTGCTGGTGCTGCATCGACTCGGCCTCGCGGCCGAGCGAGGAGAGCGCCACCGAGCGCAGGTAGTGGAAGTCCATGTCGACGGGGCAGCGGTCGAGGAACGGGGTCGCGACGGCGAGCACCTCGCTCCACTGCTGCTGCGCGAACGCCGCCGCGGCCGCCGCGATCGGCTGGCCCTCCTCGCAGCGCCGTGCGAAGTCGTCGCGCTCGCCGTACTCGCGCCGCAGCTCGCCGAAGTCGACCGGCCGGCTCCAGTCCGTCCGGGAATCGGCATAGCGAAGACGCTCGGCGCCCGGGCCCCCGGCGCGATCGCTCGCGCAGGCCGCGGCGAGCAGCGCGATCGCCGCCACGGCCGCGCACCCTCGATGGCGCTCCCGCATGCGCACCTCCCCCGCAGCGCGCGTGCGCGGCGGATGCGGCGCGTCGTGCACGCGCCGGCGCGCAGCGTACCGCGGGCGGCGATCGGCGGCGTTCAGCGCGGCGTCCGGCCCTCCGCGATCGCCTCGACCGCCTCCTTCGCTTCCTTCAGCCCGACGCGGTGCTGCTCGCGGTAGAGCTTGATCGCCTCGATCTTGCGACCGGCGGCCATCAGGCCCTCGACGGTGTGGGCACCCGCGTCGCCGCCCGCGGGAAGGCGCGCGCCGTCGCCCGCGCTTCCGAGCGCGCGCGCGACGACGAAGACGACGATCATCACGACACCGGCGACGAGGAGGGTCTGCATGGGCCGCCTCTTCGGCGCGCGCGCGCCCGCACTCGAGTACTCTCCCGCCCCGAGCCGCGCCCGCGGTGGAGCTCCGAACCGATGTCGTCGACCGCGCCCGCCCGGCCCCGCGCCGTCTTGCTAGGCGTCCAGCTCTCGGGCGTCGCCGACCGGGACTTCACGTCGTCGCTCGACGAGCTCGCGCGCCTCGCGACGACGCTCGGCTTCGAGGTCGTCGGACGCGTCGTCCAGCGCCGCGCGCGCATGGCGCCGGGCGCGGTCGTCGGCAGCGGAAAGCTGCGCGAGCTCGCGCGCTGGACGGGCGGAACGGGCGTCGTCCCGCTCGGCCCGCGCGCCGCCGGGGCGCGCCGCCGCGACGAGAGCGACGACGAGGACGACGCGCGCGGCGACGAGCCGCGCCACGAGGAGCTCGAGGCCGGCGACGCGAACCGCGACGACGACGGCGAGCGCGAGGACGACGCGGACGACACCGGGGAGGGCCCCGACGACGACGCGCCGCCCGCGACGATCGTGCTCGTCGACCACGACCTGACGCCGTCCCAGGCGCGCAACCTCGAGCGCGCGACCGGCGTCGAGGTGCTCGACCGCACGGCCGTCATCCTCGCGATCTTCCAGCGCCACGCGCGCAGCCGCGAAGCGCGCCTGCAGGTCGAGATCGCGCGGCTCGAGTACATCGCACCGCGGCTGCGCGAGACGGGCCTCGGCCGCGACCGCCAGGGTGGAGGCATCGGCGGCCGCGGCGCGGGCGAGAGCGCGTCCGAGCTCGATCGCCGCAAGGTGCGCGACCGCATCGCCGAGCTGCGCAGCGAGCTCGCGAGCATCGAGCGCGAGGACGCGACGCGGCGCCGGCGACGCGAGGGCGTGAGCACCGTCGCGCTCGTCGGCTACACGAACGCCGGCAAGTCGTCGTGGATGCGCGCGCTCACCGGAAGCGGCGTGCTCGTCGAGGACAAGCTCTTCGCGACGCTCGGCACGACGGTGCGCGTGCTCGAGCACGCGGGCGCGCACCGCATCCTCGTCTCGGACACGGTCGGCTTCATCAAGCACCTGCCGCACGACCTCGTCGCGAGCTTCCGCTCGACGCTCGACGAGGCGCGCGAGTGCGACCTGCTCGTCCACGTCGTCGACGCCTCCGACCCGGCCCACGAGTCGCAGCTGGCGGTGACGACGGACGTGCTCGCGTCGATCGGCGCGGACGAGGCCCCGCGCCTGCTCGTGCTCAACAAGGCCGACAAGCTCGACGAGCTCTCCCGCGCGCGCGTGCGCGCCGCGCACCCCGACGCGCTGCTCGTCTCCGCGCGCCGCGCGGAGGACGTCGCGACGCTTCGCGAGCGCATCGTCGCGCACTTCGAGCGCGACATGGAGGAGGCGGAGCTCGTCGTGCCCTACGCGCTCCAGCGCGTCGTCGCGCAGGCGCACGCGACGGCGCACGTGCTCCGCGAGGAGCACGACGCCGAGGGGACGCGCATCCGCGTGCGGGCGAGCGCGCAGGCGCTCGCGCGCCTGCGCTCGGAGCTCGCGGCGGCCGCCGCGTCGGGCCGGCCCGCCGACCGCTGACCCGGCGAAGTCTGGACTAACGAGCGCTCGCCACGGCGAGGCTCGCGACGAGCAGCCAGAGCGCGCCCGTCGCGACGCCGCCGACGTGGAGCGGCGTCGCGATCGCGAGCCAGCGGCACAGGCGCAGGAGCGACGGCGACAGCCCGGCGCGACCCGCCTCGAAGTAGAGGAAGCGCTGCAGCGCGAGGCTGCGTTCGGGCGAGGCCATCCAGAGCGACGGTCGCCCGAGGCGTTCGAACTCGCTCGGACACTCGCGCTCGAGGCGTCGCAGGAGGGCGGCGTAGCCCGGCAGCGTCACCGCCGTCCCGAGCACGACCGCGGCGGCGAGGAGGGCGAGCGGTGCGTGGAGCGGCGGTGCGAGCGCGGCGCCGACCGCGGCGAGGACGTCCATCGCGCGGCCGCGACGCTAGTCGCGGATCCAGCCCGGCGGAACGCCGGCCGCGTGCGCGCGCTCCTCGAGGCGCTCGAGCCAGCGGCGGTTCATGTCGATCTCGTCGCGCACCTTCTGGCAGGCGTTGGCCTCCGCCATCTCCTCGTCGTAGGCGCGCCGGCCGGCGCCCTCCGTGTACCGGAAGCGGTCGCCCTTGCAGCGCTCGGCCGCGCCCTCGAGTCGGGCCATCGCGTCGCGGTACTTCTGCGCTTCGGCCCGCCACTCGGCCTCGGTCTTCCCGCCCGCGCGCTCTTCGGCGGGCTCGGCGCCGCGCGCCGTGCGCGCGGCCGGGCCGGCGCGCCGTCGGGCCGCGGGTGCGGCGGCCGGGGCCTCCCCTGCGCGCGGCGCGCTCGATGCGCCGGATGCGCTCGGGACGACGCCGCGCTGGAAGGAGCCCTTCCCCGCGCGCGCGGCCGCGGCGGCGGCCGCCCGCTGGTCGGCCGGCACCTCGTCGGGGTTCGACGTGAAGTGGACGACCCCATCGGGATCCGTCCACTTGTAGATCTCGGCCGGTGCGGCCGCGGCCAGCACGACGAGCGACGCGAGAGCCAGGGCCGGCGCGAGACACGATCGCATGCGCGCATCCTCCTCGGCCGCGCACGGTCGGCCGGGCCCGGCGAACGCTTGAGGAGACGGCCGCGGATGCCGGTGCGATGCGCGCGTGCCGCGCGTCAGTCCGCGCGCGGCTTCCACCCGGCCCCGCGCACGTGCGCGGGCACCGGAGTGTGGGCGCCGTCCCAGTCGTCGAGCCGCTCGACGAGCCACTGGAACCACTCGGAGAACGTCGGCTGCCGGTTGCGGACGCGCGTCTCCTCGACCCATCGGGCGAGCTTGCGCCACATCACGCGCGAGAGGCCGCCCGCGAGGTCGCGCACGAGCGAGAACGGCGCGATGCGCCGGAACACGAGCAGCCCCATCGTCTCGAACGTCGTGGCGACGAGGAGGGCCGCCGACTCGTGCTCGGGCCCGAGCGCGCGCAGCGAGTCCGCGTCCGTCTCGTCGGGCAGCGCCATCACGACCTGGACGGCGCGCGCGAGCTCCGGACTGTAGAAGGAGCGCATCAGCTCGCTCGCGACGGCGTCCTCGCGCACGCGCCGCGCTTCGCGCAGCTGTCGCACCGCGAAGAAGGCGCCGCCCACGACGGTCGCCCCGCCGAGGATCTCCGCCAGGTTGGCGAGGGTTGCGAGGTCCGTCATCGAGCGCGCCTCCGGCGCGCAGCATACGCGATGGCGGAGTCGCCCTCGCGCACTTCCCCTTCGACGTCGCCCTCGTCGGGAGCCGCAGGGCCGGCGCCGGCGCGGGACGGCGCGCCGCGAGCCGCGCAGGCTCGCGCCCGACTAGCGTTCGACCGGGCACTCCTCGGCGCGCGGGTCGCAGCCCCACGCGCGGCGCGCGTTCGACTCGTAGCGCGCCTGCGCCTCGCGAAGGCGCGCGGCGAGCGCGGCGCACTCGGGGTGGTCGGCTCCGCGCTCGGCGACGCAGGCGCGGTGGGCCTCGCGCGCGGCCGCGACCTCGCGTCGCTCGCTCGCGACACACGCGTTCGTGGAGAGGCCCAGCACGAGCAGCGCGAGGAGCCGCAGGCGGATCGGTCGCAGTGCCAAGGCGGGCGTCCCTCCAGCGTCGCTCCGGTGGACGCGGGCGCCGCGCGAGCTCACGACTCGCCCGGCGAGCGAGCCTCCACGGTAACGGCTTCGCCGCTCGGTGCGCGAGCCTCGACGGCAAGGGGGTCGCCGGCCGACGCCTGCGCTTCGATCGGAGGGGCGGGGCCACCCGGTGCGCGCGCCGCGGATGCGCGCGCTGCGTCGCCCGTCTCGCGCGGCGCGGCGCGAGCCACGAGGTGGCTGCGCGCGGCGGCGCGCGCGCGCACGTCCGCGAACGCGGCTCGCGCGCGATCCGTGTAGCCCGCGACGACGAGCGGGCGCGCCAGCGCGCCAGCGAGCGCAGCGGTCGCGAGTGCGAGCACGACGGCCGCGGCGAGCGCGCGCAGCGGACGGCGAGCGGGCGCGCGCGGCTCGGCCGCGACGAGCACGAGCGTCTCGTCGCTGCGCGGCTCGATCACGTTTCGCTCGCGCAGGAAGCGCGCGAGCTCGGCCTGGCAGTCGGCCGACGCGGGGCTCGCGAGGAGCTGCTCGAGCGCGCGGCGCAGCTCGCGCGCGCTCGCGACGCGCCGCTTCGGGCTCGGGCGCAGGCAGCGCGCGACGAGCCGCGCGAGCCGTCGCGGCACGCCGCGCGCGGCGCGCCGCACCGGGACGTAGCGCCCGCGCTGGATGCGCAGTGCGGCGCTGTCGCTCGCCGGACGCGCCGCGCCGACGCCGGCTCCGTCGTCCGTGCCGCGTGCACCGCCGCCCGACGCGCCGTCGCACGCCGCGGGCGGAAAGGCCGGCGCGCCGGTCAGCATCTCGTAGAGCACGCAGCCGAACGCGAACACGTCGCTGCGCGCATCGGCGCGCTCGCAGCGCAGCTGCTCGGGCGCCATGTACGAAGGCGTGCCGAGCGCGACGCCGGGGCGCGTCAGCGGCGACGCCTCGGCGTCGAGCGCGAGCCCGAAGTCCGTGATCTTCACCTCGCCGCGGCGACCGAGGAGCAGGTTGGCGGGCTTCAGGTCGCGGTGGAGCGTGCCGCGCGCGTGGACGGCCTCGAGGCCACGCGCCATCTCGAGCGCGATCGTCGCCGCGACGCGCCACGGCAGCGCGCCCTCGAGCGCGATCGCGCTCGCGAGGTCGACGCCGTCGACGTACTCGAGCGCGATGTACTGCGCGCCCCGGTGCGTGAAGAGATCGTAGACGGCGACGACGTTGCCGTGGTGGAGCGCGCCGGCGGCGCGCGCCTCGCGTTCGAAGCGCGCCGCGAGCTCGGGCTCGCCCGCCAGGTCGCGCAGGATGCGCTTGAGCACGACCGCGCGGCCGAGCGACGTCTGCGTCGCGAGCAGCACCTCGCCCATGCCGCCGCGCCCGATCTCGCGCTCGACGGTGAAGCCGCCGAGCGTGCGGCCGCCCGTCGCTGCGGACGCGCGGCCCGCCGTCGCCGAGGTCGCTGCCATCGGGGTGTCGCGGTCGTCGCGCTAGGCGCGGCGCGCGGTGTCGAGCGCGTCGTCGAGATCGGCGACGTCGCTCAGGTCGCCGAGATCCCAGACGCGGCCCCCCGCGCCCGAGCCCGCGATCTCCTCGACGACGTACTGGAGCTCGACGGAGCCGATGTGCACGCGATCGCCGTGCTCGAGTGCGGCGCCGGCGACGCGCGCGCCGTTGACGCGCACGCCGTTCGTGCTTCCGAGATCGCGAATGCCGAAGCCCGCGACGCCGAGCTCGATGCACGCGTGCTCGTGCGAGACCGATGCGTCCTCGATGCGGATCGACACCTTGGCCGAGCGCCCGATCACCGCGCGCGTCGCGCCGAGCTCGTACTCGCTGCCCGCCGCCGGACCGCTCAGCACCGTGAGCGCGGCGCGGTGCGCCTTCAGGAAGTCCTCGCCGCACTGCTTCGCCGTCACGCGCCGCGTTCGACCGTCTCGCATGCTCGCCTCCCCGGGTTGCGCGGCGAGAGCGAGCGCACGCCGCCGTGCGCGGTGCTCGCGTCGTGCGCATTCGGGGCGGGCGTGTCGGCGCGTCACCCCAGCCGCGCCGTGACTCGTGTCACGACGCGGGAGGAGACGCGGTGCGCGCGCACGGCATTGCGCACGAGGAAGCGCAGCGACCTCGTGCGAGCGGCGGCGCGCAGGGCGCGCGCGCCGCGTCAGGCGCCGAGCTGGTGAGAGAGGCGCTCGGCCGCCGCGACGAGCTCGGGCACGGCGACGTCGTGCAGGCGCATCTCCGTCAGGCGGTTCGACGGCCCCGACACGGAGAGCGCTCCGACGCACCGCCCGCCTTCCTGGAAGACGGGAGCGGCCGCGCACGCGAGGCCTTCGTCGTACTCGCCGAGGTCGAGCGCGAAGCCCTGCGACGCGACGGCGCGCAGCTCCTCGACCAGCTTGTCGCGATCCGTGATGGTGGCGGGCGTCGACGATGCGAGCCCCGCGGCGATGCAGCGCTCGTCGAAGGCGACGCGCGTGGGTGCATCGGCGTGCGCGACGAGCACCTTGCCGAGCGCCGTGCAGTGCACGGGGAGCCGGCGGCCGACGCGCGAGGCCGCGAGCACGAGCGCGCGCGGCTGCTCGCCGTCGAGGTGGATCACCTCGAAGTCGTGCATCACGCCGAGGTGCGCGGACTCGCCGAGCTCGAGCGCGAGCGACTCGAGCACGGGGCGCGCGCGTTCGAGCAGCCGGCTTCCGCGCGCGAACGCGCGGCCGAGCTCGAGGCACCGCGTCCCGAGCCTGTAGCGGTCCGTCGAGGCGCTCTGCTCGATGTAGCCCTCGAGCTCGAGCGTCGCGAGCAGCCGGAACACGTTGTTCTTGTGGAGGTCGAGGCGACGGGACAGCTCGCTCACGCCGAGCTCGATCTCGTCCTGGAACATCTCGAGCAGGCGCAGCGCATTCTGCACCGTCTGGATCGCGTAGTCGCTCTTCGGCTTCGTCATCGTGTCGCAATCGCACTCCGCAGCGTAGGACGCGGTCGTCCACCGCGCGCTGCAATCGGGGCCGCGCCTCGCGGACGCGCAACCTTCGGGTTGGCAATGCAGCACTGGATCGGACGTCGGGCGAGCGGGGCTTCAGCGACAGGAGCGCTCTTCACGACCGACGAACCGTCGTGAGGCGCCAGAGCAACCGGGGGGATCATGCTGGCACCGACTGGCAGTGTTGAGCTTGGTGACGAGGGCCGGGGAAGTGAACCCGTCGTCGGAAGCGGGCCCATCTTGCCAGCACCGCCGACGGTGTCAAGCAAGCATGCGCGCATTTTTTCGCTGCGCGCGACGTACACACGGAACGGTGTTCGTCGTTTCGCGCGAAGGATCGCGACGAACAACGGGATTCGTCACGGCGCGCACGCGTGCGACGCGATGCGCGCGCTGCGATTTTTTTCGCGCGCGGCGTGCGCGACGTCGCACACGCCGCGATCGCCGACCGCGCGTGCGCGCTAACGCCGCGATTCGTCGGCGTCGATGCCGCGCGACACCGCCTCGCGCGCGAGCATGTCGACGAGCAGGACGACGACGCCGACGACGATCGCGACGTCGGCGAGGTTGAAGTGGGGCCACGCGTAGCCCTGCCACAGGTCGAAGTAGAGGAAGTCGACCACCTCGCCACTCCCGATCAGGGGTAGGCGGTCGATCGCGTTGCCGACGGCGCCGCCGGCGACGAGCCCGAGCGCCACGGGCTCGCGCCGCTCGCCGCGCGCCACGGCGCGCAGGTGGACGAGGATCACGAGCAGCGCCGCAGCGGCCGCCGTCGCAAAGAGCATGCCGCGCAGCTCGGGCGAGCTCGATGCGAGGAATCCGAACGCCGCACCCGGGTTCCGCACGTGCGTGATCGAGAAGAACCCGCGCACGACGTCGACGCTCGAGCCGGGCTCGATCGCGTGCACGACGCATGCCTTTGCGATGCGATCGAGCGCGGCCGTCGCGAGTGCGGCGATCGCGAACGCGGCGTGCTTGGGTGCGAGGCCAGCCGGAGCGTCGGTCACAGCAGCTCCGCGGCGTCGAGCTGCCCGTCGCTCCAGGCCCGCGGGTCGAGCTCGCGCGCCCGGTCGAGCCACGCGCCGGCGTCCGTGCCGCCACTCGACGCGCGCTCGATCGCGCCGCGCAGGCCGACGAGATGCGCCTCGACGCCCGGCGCGGGCTCGGCGTCGCGCTCGGCCTCGACGAGCGAGCGCGCCCGGTCGAGGAAGCGCCGCGCCTGCGCGACCTGGCGGCGGTCGAGCTCGAAGCGCGCGTAGACGAGGTAGGCGTAGGGGTTGGTGGGGTCGATCGCGATGGCGCGCTCGTACTGGCCCTTCGCGCGCGGCGCGTCCCCGGCGGCGTCGGCGCGCAGGCCCTCGACGAGCAGGCGCGTCGAGGCCCGACGCACGGCGTCACCCGCATCGACGAGCTGCGAGATGCGCAGCGACGGGCGCGGCGCGAGCCGCGGCGCGACTCCCGCGCAGCCCGCCGCAACGAGCAGCAGTGCGACGAGCCGCAGTGCGACGGGCCGCAGTGCGACGGGCCGCACCGCGACCCGCGCCCGCGCGCTGCATCGCGTCGCGGTGCGCGCAGCGCGCGCGCTCACAGCCGCCCCCGCAGCCAGTCGAGGATGCCGCGCCGTCGCCGCTGCGGCGGCGCGTCGCGATCCTCCTCGCGCCCGTTCCCGAAGCGGCTCCAGAAGCTCTCCTCCTCGCGGCTGCGAATGCCGCGGTACGTGCACACGGAGTCGGGCTCCGTCCCCGACAGGAAGTACTCGTCGCGGTGCTGCGGACAGGTCGCCGCCGCGATGGCGCCGCTCTCGGGATCGATCTCGAACGTCTCCACCTCGGGCGGCTTCGGGAAGGCGCCGCGCACGCTCGTGCCCACGGCCTCCTTCATGAAGCGCACCCAGATGGGGATCGCGCCGCGGCTGCTCGACACGCCGAGGCTGCGCGGCGTGTCGAAGCCGATCCACACGACGGCCACGAGCTCGGGCGTATAGCCCGCGAACCAGAGGTCCCGCTCGTCGTCGGTGGTGCCCGTCTTGCCCGCGATCGGGCCCTCCATCCCCATCGAGCGCACGCGCGCCGCGGTGCCCCGATCGACCACCCCGCGCAGCAGCGACGTGACGAGGAACGCGGTTCCCTCGTCGAGCACGCGGTCGAAGCGGAGCTCGCGGCGCTCGAGCGCGCCCACGTGCGCATCGACGACGTCCTCGAACGCGTGCGGCCACGGGCGCACGCCGCCCGCCGCGAGCGTCGCGTACGCGCGTGCGACCTCGAGCGGCGCGAGCTCGGCGGTGCCGAGCGCGAGGCTCGGCACGTTCGGAAGGCTGCTCTCGACGCCGAGCCGCCGCGCCATGTCCGCCACGCGCGCGATGCCGACCTCCTGACCGAGCCGCGCGGCCGCGACGTTCATCGAGCGCTCGATCGCCTCGCGCACGCCGACGCGTCCGTGGAACTCGCCGTCGAAGTTCTTGGGGCGCCAGCTGCCCTGCGGCGTCGCGACCTCGAACGGCTCGTCGTCGACGAACGAGGCGAGCGTGATGAGCGGCCCGCCCGCGCGGCCCTCGAGCGCGGCCGCGTAGACGAAGGGCTTGAACACGCTCCCGACCTGGCGGCGCGCCTGCGCACAGCGATCGAACTGCGACAGCCCGTAGTCGCGGCCGCCGACCAGCGCGAGGATCTCTCCCGTCTGGGGACGCAGCGCGATGATGCAGCCCTGGAGACGCTCGCTCGCGGTCTTCGCCGCGAGGGACGGGTGCTCCTTCTCGAGCTGCGCGAGCCCCTCGTCGAGCGCCTTCGCCGCTGCGCGCTGCAGGCGAAGGTCGAGCGTCGAGTAGATGCGCAGGCCCTCGGCCTCGAGCATCGCTTCGTCGTACACCTCGGGAAGCTGGCGACGCAGCAGGTCGAGGAAGTAGCGGGCGTCGCCCGGGTCGGGCGTGATCTCGGCGACGCCGAGCGGCTCGGCCACCGCGGCCGCCTGCTGCGCCGCGTCGATGCGCCCCTGCCCGCGCATCAGCTCGAGCACGAGGTTGCGCCGCAGGATGGCGTCCTCGGCGTTGCGGTGCGGCGAGAGGCGGTTCGGGCTCTGGATGATCGCGGCGATCGTCGCCGCCTCGCCGAGCGTGAGATCGCGAACGCGTTTGCCGAACACGAAGTGCGCGGCCTCGCCGACGCCGTGCACGGCCGTCGACCCGCGCTGCCCGAGGTAGATCTCGTTCAGGTAGGCCTGCAGGATCTCGGGCTTGTCGTAGCGGGCCTCGACGAGCAGGGCCATCGCCGCCTCGGTCGCCTTGCGCGTGTACGACCGCTCGGGCGTCAGGAAGAAGTTCTTCACGAGCTGCTGGGTGAGCGTGCTGCCGCCCTGCGTGATCGAGCCCGCGCGCAGGTTCGCGAGGAAGGCGCCGGCGATGCGCACGGGGTCGATGCCGTGGTGCGACTCGAAGCGGCGGTCCTCGACGGCGAGGATCGCGTCGATCAGGTGCTGCGGGACCTCGTCGATGCGGACGAGCTCGCGCTCCTCGTGCTCGCTCCCGTAGAAGGCGCCGACGGGCTCGGGCTCGACGAGCACGGCGCCCACCTCGCGGCCGCGCG
Organism: Myxococcota bacterium; assembly: GCA_041389495.1. Taxonomy (NCBI): domain Bacteria; kingdom Pseudomonadati; phylum Myxococcota; species Myxococcota bacterium. The sequence goes on from JAWKRT010000006.1 coordinate 153,773, forward strand.
GCAGCTCGCGGATCTGCTCGATGGTCGAGCCGCTCATGCGCAGCACGACGTCGCGCGCGGGCTCGCCGCGCGTCGGGTGCTCGAACGGCCGCAGGTGGATGCGCACGCGGCCCGGCGAGACGCGGAACCGGCCCTCGGCGAGCGGCGCGTCGGCCCCGCCGTCCTGCTCGCGGTAGCCGAGCCGGAGGAGCTGCCCGCGCACGTCGGCGCGCTTCGTGTCGAGACCCGGATAGAGAATGGCGGGCGCCGCGAAGACGCGGGACGGGACGCGGAACGGGCGCCCCTCGAACCGCTCGCGCACGACGCCGTCGAGATCGAGCAGCCAGCGCGAGCAGAGCAGGCCACCGACGAAGGCGAGGACGGCGAGGACGCGCAGCCCGAGCCGCGCGCGCGGGCGCGTCACGACGCGGGCGACGGCGCGCCGCGCGCGCGCCACGGCGCGGCGAGCGAGGCCGCGACCGCCCGGCCCTCCTGCGCGCTGCGCTCCCGCGCGCGCGCCCTTGCTGCGCCCCTTGCGCCGCGCCGCCACGTCGAACCCCCCGAGCCGTCCGCCGAGCCCGATCGACGGGCGGAGGCTAGCGGCGGTTCCCGACCGCTGCGCTCGGCGCGCGACATCGCGCTCCGAGCGGCGGCCCCCGCCTCTGCGGGCGTTGTCGCCGGATCGGAAAGCCGCGAAAGTTACCGGCCATGTCGAAGCCGGCGCACGACGGGGCGAAGAGCCCGAAGAAGCCCTGGGGCGGCCGCTTCAGCGAGGCGACCGACCCGGCCGTCGAGCGCTTCACCGCTTCCGTGCACTTCGACAAGGCGCTCGCGCGCTACGACATCCGCGGCTCCGTCGCACACGCGCGCATGCTCGGCGCGACCGGCATCGTGCCCGCGCAGGACGTCGACGCGATCGTCACGGGCCTCGAGTCGATCGCGGCCGACATCGAGGCCGGTCGCTTCGCCTTCGACCCGGCGCTCGAGGACATCCACATGAACGTGGAGTCGGCGCTGCGCGAGCGGATCGGCGCCGCGGCCGGGCGCCTGCACACGGGGCGCAGCCGCAACGACCAGGTCGCAACCGACCTCGCGCTCTACCTGCGCGACGTCGCCACGGCCGCCGAACGCGGCCTCTGCGAGCTCGCGCTCGTGCTCGTCGCGCGCGGCGAAGAGCACGTCGACACCGTCCTGCCCGGCTACACGCACCTGCAGCGCGCGCAGCCCGTCCGGCTCGCCCACCACTGGCTCGCGTTCGTCGAGATGCTGCGGCGCGACGCGGGCCGCATGGCCGGCCTGCGCGCCCGGCTCGCGCACTCGCCGCTCGGCGCGGGCGCGATCGCGGGCTCCACGCTGCCGCTCGACCGCGCGCACACGGCGGCCGCGCTCGGCTTCCCCGCCGGGCCGACCCACAACAGTATGGATACCGTCGCCTCGCGCGACGTCGCCCTCGAGTTCCTCGCGGCCTGCGCGATCGCGATGGTCAACCTCTCGCGGCTCTCGGAGGAGCTCGTCGTCTGGTCGTCGAGCGAGTTCGGGTTCGTCGAGCTGGCGGACGCCTACTCGACGGGCTCGTCGCTCATGCCGCAGAAGAAGAACCCGGACGTGCCCGAGATCGTGCGCGGCAAGACGGGCCGCGTCGTCGGCAACCTCGTCGCTCTCCTGACCGTGATGAAGGGCCTGCCGCTCACCTACAACCGCGACATGCAGGAGGACAAGGAGCCCGTCTTCGACAGCGCCGACACGCTGCGGACGGCGCTCGAGGTGACGGCGGGAGCGGTCGCCACGCTGCGCGTCCGCGTCGAGACCATGCGCGCGGCGGCCGCCGACCCGATGCTGCTCGCGACGGACCTCGCCGAGGCGCTGGTGCGCGAGGGCGTTCCCTTCCGCGAGGCGCACGAGGCCGTCGGGCGCATCGTGGCGCACGTCACCGACGGGCGGCTCGACCTGCGCGATCTGTCGCGCGACGATCTGCGCGTCTTCCATCCCGCCTTTCCGGCCGGCTGCGACGAGCTCCTCGACATCGAGGCGAGCTTCGCCGCGCGCGACCTGGTCGGCGGGACGTCGCGCGAGCGCGTGGCATCGGAGCTCGCGCGCGCGCGCGGCGAGCTCGAGGGCGCGCTGCGCGCGCTCGACCTCGCCTCCGCACCCTGAGAGACCCCATGATCACCGCCCCCGGCCGCCTCTCTCGCGCCCTCGCACTCGCGGGCGCGCTCCTCGCTGTCGCCGCCGCGTGCGGGCGCTACGGTCCGCCGCGGCGCATCGAGTCGCCGCCCGTGCACGTCGCACCCGGCTCCGAGGCCGAGGCCGCCACCGAAGCGGACGATGCGACCGCGAGCGACGACGAGGTCTGGCGCGCGGACGATGCGACGCCCGAGGCCGACGACGCGCGAGCGCGAGCGAGCGGCCCGGCGCGCGAGACGGCCTGGTAGGCGCCGCAGCGCGCCCGCGCACGGAGAAGCGGCATGAGCGACATCGCGTTCACGAAGATGCACGGCGCGGGCAACGACTTCGTCGTGCTCGATGCCATCGCGCAGCCGCTGCCGCCGCTCGAGGCGTTCTCGCGCCGCATCGCCGACCGGCACTTCGGGATCGGCTGCGACCAGGTGCTCGTCGTCGAGCGCCCGACGCCCGGAACGGAAGCCGACTTCCGGATGGACATCTACAACGCGGACGGCTCGCGCGTCGAGATGTGCGCGAACGGCATCCGCGCCTTCTACAAGTTCCTGCGCGATCACGGCCACACGCGCGCCGACGCGGTGCGCGTCGAGACGCTCGGCGGCGTCGTCGTGCCGCGTCACGCCGGCGACGGGCTCGTCACCGTCGACATGGGTCGCCCCGTGCTCGAGCCGGCGAAGATCCCGACCCGGCTCGGCGCGGGCGACGGCCCCGTGCTCGACGTCGCGCTCGAGGTCGACGGCGAGACGTACACGGTATCGAGCGCGTCGATGGGGAACCCGCACTGCGTCATCGAGGTGCCCGACCCGGACGCGTTCCCGGTCGGCGCGGTCGGGCCGCGCATCGAGCACCACGCCGCGTTCCCGAACCGCGTCAACGTCGAGTTCATCACCGTGGTCGCGCGCGACCGCATCCGGCAGCGCACCTGGGAGCGCGGCACCGGCGAGACGCTCGCGTGTGGCAGCGGCGCGTGCGCGGTGGCGGTCACGTCCATGCTGCGCGGGGTGGTCGATCGCAGCGTCGCGATCGAGCTCCGGGGCGGCGAGCTGCGCATCGAGTGGGCGAGCGACGACGCGCGCGTCTTCATGACCGGCCCGGCCGCCGAGGTCTTCACCGGCACCATCGCGGCCTGAGGGAACGCGGCTCGCGCCGCGGGAGGGGACACCATGTTCGAGGGCGTGCTGACCGCGCTGGTCACCCCCTTCCAGGACGGCGAGGTCGACGAGCCCGCCCTGCGGCAGCTCGTCGAGGAGCAGGTCGAGGCCGGCATCGACGGGCTCGTCCCGTGCGGATCGACCGGCGAGAGCGCGACGCTCTCGCACGCCGAGCACCGGCAGGTGGTCGAGATCGTGGTCGACGCCGTGAACGGCCGCGTTCCCGTCGTCGCCGGAACCGGCTCGAACAACACGCGCGAGGCGATCGAGCTGACGCAGCACGCGAAGGACGCGGGCGCGGACGGCGCGCTCCTGATCTCGCCCTACTACAACAAGCCGACGCAGGAAGGCATCGCGCAGCACTACGAGGCGATCGCCAAGGCCACCTCGTTCCCGCTCGTCTACTACAACATCCCCGGTCGCACGGCGTCGAACATCGCGGCCGCCACGCAGCGGATGCTCGCCGGCATCGAGTACGTGGTCGGCGTGAAGGAGGCCTCGGGCGACATCGGCCAGATCTCCGAGGTCGTGCGCACCTGCCCGAGCGACTTCACCGTGCTCTCGGGCGACGACGCGATGACGCTCCCGCTGATGGCCGTCGGCGGCAAGGGCGTGATCTCGACCAGCAGCAACCTCGTGCCGCGCGAGATGTGCGAGATCGTGCGCGCCTGCAACGAGGGCGACTACGCGCGCGCGCGCGACGTGCACTTCCGGCTCATGCCCGTCTTCGACGCGCTCTTCTGCGAGACGAACCCGATCCCGGTGAAGGCCGCGCTCGCCATGCAGGGGAAGATCGGCGACGAGATCCGGCTGCCCATGACGCGCATCGGAGAGGCTTCGGCCATGCGGCTGCGCGGCGTCCTGAGCGACCTGGGGCTGCTCTCGTGAGCGAGCGTCCCGTCGCCGTCGTCGGTGCGCTCGGCAAGATGGGCAAGGAGGTGCGCGCCGCCGTCGCCGCGCGGCCGGAGCTCCGCATCGGCGGCGCGCTCGAGGCCCCCGGCCACCCGAGCATCGGCGGACGCATCGAGAACGACGTCATCATCGCCGGCGACGCCGCCGCGGCCTTCGCGGGCTGCGATGTCGCGATCGACTTCTCGGTCCCGAAGGCGACGCTCGCGAACCTGCGCGTCGCGGCCGAGGCGGGCATCGCCTACGTCACGGGCACGACGGGCTTCACGCCGAGCGAGCTCGACGAGGTCGCGACGCTCGCGAAGACGATCCCCGTGCTGCACGCCCCGAACTTCTCCGTCGCCGTGAACGTGCTCGCGTGGGTCGTGCGCGAGGCCGCGGCGCGTCTCGGGCCGGGCTACGACGCCGAGATCGTCGAGCTCCACCACGCGGCGAAGCGCGACGCGCCGTCGGGCACCGCGCTGCGGCTCGCCGAGGCCGTCGCGGCGGGACGCGGCATCGCGCTCGAGCCCAACCTCGTGCTCGAGCGCGCCGGCGAGACGGGCCCGCGGCCGCGCGACGCGATCGGCGTGCAGACGCTGCGCGGCGGCGACAACACGGGCGAGCACACGGTCATGTTCATCGGGAAGGGCGAGCGCCTCGAGCTCGTCCATCGCTCGTCGACGCGCGGCCACTTCGCGGCCGGGGCCGCGCGCGCCGCGGCCTGGCTCGTCGACAAGCCCGCCGGTGCGTATCGCATCGAGCAGGTGCTGGGGCTCGACTGACGTGCGCCCGCGCCGCGCGCGCGCTGCTCGGGGATTTTCCGCGGCCGCCGCGATGTTCGGCGTCGCCGGCTGCGCCGCGCTCGGCGTCGGGCGCGCGGCGCCGACCCAGGACGAGATCGCGGCGCTCCCGCTCACCGAGGTGCTGATGCTCGCCGACGGCGGCAACGGGTTCGCGCAGCACCGCCTCTGCCACGCCTACAGCTACGGCGACGGCGTGCAGCAGGACTACGCGCGCGCGTTCGAGTGGTGCACGCGCGCCGCCTCGCACGCCGAGCTCGCCTCGTCGAAGACCCTGCTCGGCGATCTCTACTTCCACGGCCGCGGCGTCGAGCAGAGCCTCGAGCTCGCGCGGCACTGGTACGAGCAGGCGGCCGCCGGCGGGCACCCGCACGCGCAGTTCATGCTGGGCGTGATCTACCAGCAGGGCCGCGGCGTCGCGCCCGACACGGATGCCGCTCGCACGTGGTACGAGAGCGCGGCCGCGGGCGGCAGCAGCCTCGCGCGCGACCGGCTCGACCAGCTCCCCGTCAAGTAGGCGCGAGGCGGCGGCGCCGCGCGCGCCGCTCTCCCGGCTGCGCCCGCGCTGCGCGTGACTTGACGCACATCGCAGCGTGTGATCTACACCTCAAGTCTGCTTCCGAAAGCGCCGACTCCGAGCCGAAGCCAGGCAAGGAGACCCCCCGCCGTGCTCCGCCCCACCCCCCGCGCCCTCGTCCTGGCGCTCGCACTCCTGTTCGCCGCCGCATCCGCGTCGGCGAAGCCTCCGTTCGAGGTTCCCGCGAGCGGCGGCCCCGAGTGGAACGACACCGCCATCGAGTGGCACTCCTACGACGAGGGCATCGGGGCGATCGAAGAGACCGGCCGGCCGGCGCTCCTCGTCTTCAAGACGGACTGGTGTCCGCACTGCATCGAGTACAGCCGCGTCTTCCACGACCCGCGCGTCGTCGAGCTCGCCAAGCGCTTCGTGATGATCCGCGTCGATCGCGACGACCAGGACGGCGTCAGCGCGCAGTACGGCAAGTTCGGCGAGTACGTTCCGCGCACGCTCTTCGTGCGCGCCGATGGACGCGTCGACTGGTACCACCACGGCGCGAACACGCGGTACCCGTACTTCCTCGACGAGCGCGACCCGGCCGAGCTGATCGCCCTGATGGAGAGCTTCCCGCCGATGGCGCCCGTGGCCGCATCGCCGATCGCCGCACCCCGCGACTGACGCGGGCGCGCGCGCTCACGCGCCGGGAGCGCGCTCGAAGACCGCACACCCCTCCGGCACCGAGTGGAACGGCTGCGCCTCGGCGTGGTAGATCGCCATCTGCGGCCCGTCGAAAACGCCCGGATCGTCGAGCGTTCCGACCTTGAGCAGCACGGCGCCCGGCAGGCCGGGAGCGCGCGTCAGCAGATGCGTGCCGCACGTGCCGCAGAACTCGCGCGTGACCGGCGTCTCGAGGTCGGCGCGCGCGAACGGGCGCGGCTTCCCCTTCGTGAAGGCGAAGCCGGCCTCGGGCATCCCGAGCACGACGTTCGGCGCGCCTCCCGTGATGTACTGGCACTCGCGGCAGTGGCACTGCCCGCGCAGCATCGCCTCGCCCTCGGCGCGGTAGCGGACCGCGCCGCAATAGCATCCGCCCTCGATCTCCATCTCCGTCCTCCCTGCTCCGCGCTTCACGCGCGCGCGAATGCGAGCCGAACCACCGCGATCGCGAATCCCGCCCACAGCACGCCGTAGCTCAGCACGTTCGCGAAGCCGTGCGTCACCGGGCGCCCGAGCGCGCGCGACAGCGTCTCGGCGACGAAGCCGACGGGCTCGTCGCCGTCGACGACCGCCGCGCGGCGCTCGAACGTCGCGCCGCGCAGGCGCTCCTCCAGGATGGTCAGCAGACAGCGGTCGCCGAACGCGCGCCACTGCAGATGGATCAGCGGATTCCCGACGACGAGCGCCCACGCGGCCGCCCGGTGCGGCAGCAGCGGCCCGAGCAGCAGCCAGCCCGTGACGCCCGTGTGCGCGAGCCACACGAGCCGAGCGGCCGCGAGCCGGAGGGGGTGGATCGTGACTCCCGTCTGCATCGCCTAGCGATCCTCGCCGCAGCCCTCGCCCTCGGCGCCGAGCGCCCAGGCGAGTGCGCCCTCGAGCAGCGCGCGGTTCTCGGGCACGTCGTAGGCCGCTGCCGCGTGGCCGAGCGCGGAGTAGACGGCGCGCCCGCGCCCGACGCAGCGCGTCCACGCGACGGGGTGGTCGCTGCCCATCCGGAGGTCGCGCTCGCTGCCGAAGATGCGCGCGATCGGCGAGTACGTCGTCTCGTCGATCGTCGCGAGCACGTGCATGCCCGCGAGCCGCGGGCTGCGATCCCACGAGTACCACTCCTCCTCGTGGTCGAACGTCGCCGGGAGCGCGGCCGTCGCGGGGTGCGTCGCGTCCTCGACGCGCACGCGCGCCGTCTGGAACTGCGGGCCCATCGGGTGGCCGATGAAGCCCGCGCCGATCAGCGTGTCGACGTACCAGCGCCACTCGGCGTGCGATCCGTCGCCGGCCGCGTGGACGCCGAGCCAACCGCCGCCCGACTCGAGCCACTCCTGGAACGCGCGCTCCTGCGCCTCGTCGAACATGTCGCCCGACGCGTTCAGGAACACGACGGCGTCGAAGCGCGCGAGCAGGTCGGGCCGCATCACGGCGCCGTTCTCGGTCGGGAAGAGGTGCCAGCCGCGGCGCGCGGCGACGTCCTCGAGCAGCGCGCGGCCCGCCGCGATGCCCTCGACGTGCCGGAAGCCGTTCGTCTTCGTGAAGACGAGCACGGCCGGGTGCGGGAGCGCGCGCGCGTCGGGAAGCGCGGGCGGCTCGACCTCGTGCGTGCGGTTCGGGAACACGAGGTTCCACGCCCCGACGTACCGGATCACGCCGAGCGCGACGACGACGAGGACGACGACGAGCGCCGCGAGTGCGAGCAGCGCGCGCTTGAGGATGCGCATGTGCGGAGCCTATCAGGGCGACGCGCGGTGCGGCGCGCCTTCCGCACGCGCGGCGCACGAAGTGCGGAGCCCCGCCGGCCTTCCGGCCGACGGGGCTCCTTCGGGCTCCCGGGCGCGCGCGGACCGCGCGCGCTCCTAGATGTCGTAGTAGAGCTCGAACTCGTGCGGATGCGGGCGCAGGCGGATCGGATCGACGTCCGCCTCGCGCTTGTAGTTGATCCAGCCCGAGATCGCGTCCTCGGTGAACACTCCCCCCTGGAGCAGGAAGTCGTGGTCGGCCTCGAGCTCGCGCAGCGCCTCGTCGAGGCTGCCCGGCATCGTCGGGATGCCGGCCGCCTCCTCGGGCGAGAGGGCGTAGATGTTCTTGTCGAGCGGACCGCCCGGATCGACCTTGTTGAGCACGCCGTCGATGCCGGCCATCAGCATCGCCGAGAACGCCAGGTACGGGTTCGCCGCCGGGTCCGGGTACCGCACCTCGACGCGCTTCGCCTTCGGGCTCTGCGAGTAGGTCGGGATGCGGCACGAGGCCGAGCGGTTGCGCGACGAGTAGGCCAGGTTGACCGGCGCCTCGTAGCCCGGGACGAGCCGCTTGTACGAGTTCGTCGTCGGGTTCGTGAAGGCGGCGAGCGCGCGCGAGTGCTTCAGGATGCCGCCGATGTACCAGAGCGCGAACTGCGAGAGGCCGGCATAGCCATCGCCCGCGAAGAGCGGCTTGCCGTCCTTCCAGATCGACTGGTGCGTGTGCATGCCCGAGCCGTTGTCCTGGAACAGCGGCTTCGGCATGAACGTCGCCGTCAGGCCGTGCCGGCGCGCGACGTTCTTCACCACGTACTTGTACTTGATGACGTTGTCGGCCATGGTGACGAGCGTGTCGAACACCATGTCGATCTCGGCCTGCCCGGCGGTCGCCACCTCGTGGTGCTGCGTCTCGATCCGCAGGCCGAGCTTCGCCATCTCGAGGCACATCTCGGTGCGCAGGTCCTGCTGCGTGTCGCTCGGCGGCACCGGGAAGTAGCCCATCTTGTGGCGGACCTTGTAGCCGAGGTTCGCCCCGTCCTCGTCGCGCGCCGTGTTCCAGACGGCCTCGTCCGAGTCGATCTCGTAGTAGCCGAGGTTCGACGCGGTCGTGAAGCGCACGTCGTTGAACACGAAGAACTCCGCCTCGGGGCCGAAGTACGCCGTGTCGCCGATGCCGCTCTGCTTGAGGAAGGCCTCGGCCTTCTTCGCGATGTGGCGCGGGTCGAGCGAGTACGGCTCGCGCGTCATCGGGTCGACCACGTCGCACGTCAGCACGAGCGTCGGGTGCTTCAGGAAGGGGTCGATGAACGCCGTCGTCGGGTCGGGGATCATGAGCATGTCGCTCTCGTTGATCGCCTTCCAGCCGCGGATCGACGAGCCGTCGAACCCGTAGCCGTCCTCGAACGTGTCCTCGGTGAGCTGATCGATCGGGTGCGAGCAGTGCTGCCAGCTGCCCGGCCAGTCGGTGATGCGGCAGTCGACCATGACCGCGCCCGCCTTCTTGGCCATCTCCAGAACCTGCTTGGGGGTGCTCATCGCAACGTCTCCATTCCTTCTCTTCTTCGAGTCCCGCCAGGTGCCTGGCGGGGGCCGTGCGTTCTCAGACCGCATCCGGGCCGCGTTCGCCCGTCCGGATGCGAATCACTTCTTCGAGGGGCAGCACGAAGATCTTCCCGTCGCCGATGCGCCCCGTGTTCGCCGCGTTCGCGATCGCGTCGACCACCTTGTCCGCCGTGTCGTCCGCCACGACGATCTCGAGCTTGATCTTCGGGAGGAAGTCGACCACGTACTCCGCGCCGCGGTAGAGCTCCGTGTGTCCCTTCTGGCGACCGAAGCCCTTCACCTCGGTCACGGTGAGGCCCTGGATGCCGATCTCGTGGAGGGCTTCCTTGACCTCGTCGAGCTTGAAGGGCTTGATGATCGCTTCGATCTTCTTCATCGCTGACTCCGTTCGTGTGCGAGCCGCCGACGGAAGCTAGTTCGGGATCGCGGAGCTGGGCCGTGCGGCGCCCGCTCGGGCGGCGTGGCTCCCGGCTCGCGAGCCGCCGCACGGTATCACCTTTGCCGTCGCCACCGCCGCGTTCGACCGCCGTTCCGAGCCGTGATCTGCCCAGCCTTTGTGCAGATCTGCCCGTGCCGTAGGCAGCACACTCTGGCTCGTTCGCCCGCCGTCCCGCCAGAGCCGCTCGCCGTTCGTGGGTACGGACGTTGCACGAGTCGTGCCCGGCGAGCCGGTCGTCCCACAGGCAGTCGGGTCGGAGCGGCACGCGCCACGCAGCAGCACGAGCTGGGAGATCCGAATGCAGACCCATCCCCTGCGCGCGCACGAGCCGCGCGCCACGTCCCCCGAACCTGCGCCCGACACCGACCTCGAGGCGGTCGAGGCGCTCCTGCGCGCCGGCGGCTCGCCGGGCAGCCCGCTCGAGCTTCGCGAATGGCTCGAGCTCGCCGAGGCCTGGTACATCGCGCGAACGCTCCGCGCGCTGCGAGGCAACCGCTCGGCGGCCGCGAGGGTGCTCGGCATTGGCCGACGCACGCTCTATGCGAAGATGCAGAAGCTCGGGATCGAGGCCAGCTGGCAGCCCGGGCGCCGGGGCTGAGCACCGCCCCGGCGCCGCATGGCGGGCCGTCGGCGAACCCCCAGACCCAGGCGGGCCCATGGCTGGACGCTCGAGAAACGACCACGGCGGGCGCCTGTTCGCCGCGTACGAGCCGATCGCCGGCACCTACGACGAGGTGTTCGATGCGAAGGGCCGCGTGCGCCCGCCCGCGCGACGCGCCGTCGAGCTGCTCGAAGCGATCGGCCCGCGCGAGTTCCGCGCGCGCCAGAAGCTCGCCGACTCCACGTTCCTGAAGAGCGGCATCACGTTCTCGGTGTACTCGGACGACCGCGGGTCCGAGCGCATCTTCCCGTTCGATCTCATCCCGCGGCTCGTCGCCGCTCCGGACTGGAAGAAGCTCTCCGCGGGCCTCGAGCAGCGCGTGCGCGCGCTCAACGCCTTCCTCGCCGACGTCTACGGCAGCCAGCGCATCCTGCGCGAGAAGGTGATCCCCGAGGATCTCGTGCTCGGCGCACAGGGCTACGTCGCCGAGATGCGCGGCGTGCGCCCGCCGAAGGGCGTCCACATCCACATCGCGGGCATCGACATGATCCGCGACCCGCACGGCGAGTTCCTCGTGCTCGAGGACAACGTGCGCACGCCGTCGGGCGTCTCGTACGTGCTCGAGAACCGCCAGGTGATGAAGAAGGTGTTCCCGAAGGTGTTCGCGGACGCGCACGTCCGCGGCGTCGAGGAGTACCCGATCCGTCTGCGCGACGCGCTGGCGTCCGTCGGGCCCGCGCCGGACGACGAGGACATGACGGTCGTCCTCACGCCCGGCCCGTTCAACTCCGCCTACTTCGAGCACAGCTTCCTGGCGCGCCGGATGGGCGTGCCGCTCGTCGAGGGCCGCGATCTCTTCGTCGACGACGACAAGGTGTTCGCCAAGACGACGCGCGGCCCGCAGCGCGTCGACGTCGTCTACCGGCGCATCGACGACCCCTTCCTCGACCCCGAGGCCTTCGATCCGAAGAGCCTGCTCGGCGTGCCCGGCCTCGTGCGCGCCTACGCGAAGGGCAACGTCGCGCTCGCCAACGCGATCGGGAACGGCGTCGCGGACGACAAGGCCGTGTATCCCTTCGTCCCGGACATGGTGCGCTTCTACCTGTCCGAGGAGCCGCTGCTCGGCCAGGTCCCGACGTACCAGTGCTTCCGCGACGAGGATCGCCGCTACGTGCTCGACCACGTGGGCGAGCTCGTCGTGAAGTCCGTCAACGAGGCCGGCGGCTACGGCATGCTGATCGGGCCGCAGTCGACGAAGAAGCAGCAGAAGGAGTTCCGCGAGCGCATCGCCGCGAACCCGCGCGGCTACATCGCGCAGCCGCGCATCGAGCTCTCCACCTGCCCGACCTGGACGAAGTCCGGGCCCGCGCCGCGGCGCGTCGACCTCCGCCCCTACGTCGTCAACGGCAAGTCGACCTGGACGCTGCCCGGCGGCCTCACGCGCGTCGCGCTCGTGAAGGGCTCCTACGTCGTGAACTCGAGCCAGGGTGGCGGCTCGAAGGACACGTGGGTCCTGCAGGACGAGCGGCCGTGAACGGCATGATCTCGCGCGTGGCCGAGAGCTGCTTCTGGCTCAACCGCTACATCGAGCGCGTCGAGGTGCTCGCGCGCATGCTCGACGTCAACCTGTCGTTCCAGCTCGACGTGGCGCTTCCCGACGCGGAGCGATGGTGGCCGCTCGTGATCGTCACGGGCCAGGGCGATTCCGCGCCGGCCGACCTCCGCGCGAGTGCCGCCGACGAGGCGGAGGCCATCCAGGCGTACCTCGTGTGGAACGAGCAGAACCCGAGCTCGCTCTACGCGTCGCTCCGCGCCGCGCGCGAGAACGCCCGCACCATCCGCGAGACGATCAGCCTCGAGATGTGGGAGACGGTGAACGACCTCTGGGTCTGGCTCAACGATCGCGCCGCGAAGCGCGCCTATCGCGGCGATCGCAACGCCTTCTACCGCCGGATCAAGGACCAGTGCCTGCTCTACCACGGCATCGCGAACGCCACGATGCTGCACGAGGACCCGTTCCACTTCACGCGCCTCGGTACGTCGCTCGAGCGCGCGAACCAGACGGCGCGCATCCTCGACGTCAAGCACCACAGCGTCGGGCCGACGGGCCGCGGCGACGAGATGCCCGTCGAGACCGCGCAGTGGCTCGCCACGCTGCGCTTCTGCTCGGGCGTCGAGCCGTTCTTCAAGCGCGAGGACAGCGTGCTGTCGGGCCGCGACGTCGCCGAGTTCCTGATCTTCGACGGCAACTTCGCGCGCTCGATCGCCCACAATCTCTCGCGCGCGCGGAACTTCCTCGACCTCGTGAGCTCGAGCGCGGAGGGCGCGCCCGGGTCGGCGACGCGCGAGCGGATCACGCGGGTGTCCGGCTTCCTCGACGAGCTCGACATCGACGAGGCGCTCGCGCGCGGCCTGCACGAAGTGATCACGGAGCTCGTCGAGGCCATCGCCGCGATCTGCGACAGCGTGCGCGCGGAGTTCTTCGACCCCGCGGCGCCGGGCGCGGCGCCATCGCCGCCGCCGCAGTCGTCGCAGTCGCAGAGCCAGGGCGCGGGCTGACGGCTCTCGCCTAGCGGAGCGAGGCCATCATGTCGGCCTCGACCGCCTCCTCGACGCGCACGCTCACCGTGAGCGTCTCCATGCCGCCGCCGCGGTAGATCGTGCCCGACGTCGGCGTCGCGTCGCGATAGTTGCGCCCGCACGCGACGCGCACGTGGTCGTTGCCGATCTGGCGTCCGTTCGTCGGGTCGAAGCCGTGCCACCCGACGCGCGGCACGTACAGCTCGAGCCAGGCGTGCGAGGCGTCGGACTGCGCCTTGTTCTCGTAGTCGCCGCCCGTGAACACGTATCCCATGCGGTAGCGCGCCGGGATCTGCAGCAGCCGCGCGAGACAGATCATCAGGTTCGCGAAGTCCTGGCACACGCCGCGCCGCGACTCGAACACGTCGAAGGCCGTCGTCGCGATCGTGGTCGACGCCGTCACGTACTCGAAGTCGCGGTGGATGGTCGCGTTCATGTCGAGCAGCGTGCCGAGCAGGTCGGCGTCGTTGCGCTCGACGAAGCTCAGCGCGAACTCGGAGAGCTCCTGCAGCTGCGTCTCGGGCAGCTCGGCCGGCATCAGGTAGGCCGACAGCATCTGCCGCTGCCACGGCATCCACGGGAACGGGATCGTCTGCCGCGTCGCTCCGAGACGCTCCTCGAGACGCGGGAACGGCGCGACGCGCACGAGCGACGTCGCGCGCATCGAGAACTCCGCGTAGGGCCGGTCGATCTCGAGGTGGAACGCGGTGTTCCCGAACACGTCCTCGAACTCCGCCACCTCGGCCGACGGCGAGAGGTCGAGGTCGTAGGACAGGAGCTTCTGGTGACGGTCGTCGAGCGGGCGCAGCAGGAGCCGGTGCGAGCTCCGCTCGACCGCGTCCGTGTACGCGTACCGCGTCTCGTGCACGACGCGCAGCACGCGCGACGCCGGGGCGCTCGCGGGCGCATGCGCGTCCTCCGAGTAGTGCGAGAGCGGCACGGCCGCGGCGACCTGGTGCGACGTCTCGCTGCGCAGCGTGGGCGGCGGCGCGCCCGGGTCGCGCGGCGCGCCCGGCGCGGTCTCGGCCGCGGGCGCGCTGTCGAACACCACCGCGCCGCGTCGCGCGAGGACCATCTGCGACGGCGCGAGCGGCAGCCACTCGTCGCGCGAGAGCGGGACGCTCGAGAACACGAGCAGCGTGCGGTTCGGGTCGCGCGCCGCGTCGAGCGAGATCGACACGGCCTGCGACTCGAGCGACGTCTGCACGTGCGGCGGAATCCGCCGGCTCCAGCACAGGCGCCGCGCGGGCGCGACGTCGCCGTACACGAGCAGCATGTCGCCGTCCGACAGGATGGCGTTGATGTGCCCGCCCTCGTTGAGCCGACGGAACCAGCCGTGCAGGTCCTCGGGCGCCACGTCGGCGAGCGCGCGCGCGCGACGCTGGTGGAGCTGCGCGAGCAGCCAGCAGAACGCGTGCTCGCTGTCCGTGTAGCCGAGCGGCTCGAAGGCGGGGTCGTCGCCGAGCGGGAGGCGCTCCGCGTAGTCGTGCGCGAGGTCGCCGTCGTGCGCGAAGATCCACTGGTGTCCGCCGTAGCTGCGGACGAAGGGCTGCGCGTCCTGCTGGCTGCGCGGCCGGTTGTGGCCGCGCAGGTGGCAGAGGAAGAGCGTCGACCGGAAGCGCTCCCAGTCGCCGAGCGCGTCGCCGACCGCCGTCTGGCCCGACGAGCTCGGATCCTTCAGCACGGACGCGCCGCGCTCGCTCTTCGGATACCAGCCGATGCCCCAGCCGTAGTGGCGCGCGGGTGCGCGCCCGCCGCCCGACGGCGCCTGCGGGTCCGCGAAACGCACCGCGGGCGAGGCATCGCCGTCGAAGCACAGGGCCAGCAGCTCGCTCATCGGGTGTCCTTCGCGCGCGCCCGCGTCACGCGGCGCCGCCCAACCTTCGCATATCCAGCGTCAGCGGGAAGTCGGGGTCGGGCGCGAGCTCGCGCAGCGCGCACGCGCCGGGCGTGTGCGCGAGCACCGAGAAGCGCGCGAGCCGCCGCCCCTCGGCTTCGTAGGCGTTCACGGGCGGCGCCTCGTGGTTGCGCCCGCCGGGGTGGCCGACGTCGTAGCGGCAGCCCGCGACCGCGCGGCCGTTCCACGTGTCGACGAGGTCGAGGACGAGCGGCGCGTCGACGGGGATCGTCGGGTGCAGGCAGCGCGCGGGCTGCCAGGCGCGGAAGCGGATGCCCGCGACGTGCTCGCCGCGCGCGCCCGTCGCGCGCAGCGGCACGCGCACGCCGTTGCAGCCGAGCGCGTGGCGCCGCTCGTCGAGCCCGCGCACGCGCACCTCGACGCGCTCGAGCGACGAGTCCACGTAGCGCGCCGTGCCGCCGATGGCGCCCTCTTCGCCGAGCACGTGCCACGGCTCGAGCGCCTGGCGCAGCTCGACCTCGACGTCGCGGTACGCGAAGCGCCCGAGGACCGGGAAGCGGAACTCGAAGTGCGGCGCGAACCACGCCTCGTCGATCGCGATGTCGCCCTCGCGCAGGTCGCCGACGACCTCCCGGAAGTCGCTCCACACGAAGTGCGGCAGCAGGAAGCGATCGTGCAGCGCGGTCCCCCAGCGCCGCGGCGGGCGCCGGTACGGCCGCTCCCAGAAGTGCGCGACGAGCGCGCGCAGCAGCAGCTGCTGCGCGAGGCTCATGCGCGCGTGCGGCGGCATCTCGAACGCGCGCAGCTCGAGCAGGCCGAGCCGCCCGGCCGGCGAGTCGGGCGAGTAGAGCTTGTCGATGCAGAACTCCGCGCGGTGCGTGTTGCCCGTGACGTCGACGAGCAGGTCGCGCAGCACGCGGTCGACGAGCCACGGCGGCGCGGAGCCCGCCGCGCTCCTTCGCTCGAGCTCGTCGAACGCGATGCCGAGCTCGTAGATCGACTCGTGTCGCGCCTCGTCGATGCGCGGCGACTGGCTGGTCGGCCCGATGAAGAGCCCCGAGAAGAGATACGAGAGCGACGGGTGGTCGATCCAGTAGCCGAGCATGCTGCGCAGCAGGTCGGGGCGGCGCAGGAACGGGCTGTCGGCCGTCGTCCGTCCCCCGAGCACGACGTGGTTGCCGCCGCCCGTGCCCGTGTGGCGGCCGTCGATCAGGAACTTCTCCGTCGCGAGCCGCGCCGCGCGCGCGTCGTCGTAGAGCGCGGTCGTCGTGTGCACGAGCTCGCGCCAGCTCGCGGCCGGGTGCACGTTCACCTCGACGACGCCCGGGTCGGGCGTCACCGAGATCTTCTGCAGGCGCGCGTCGGGCGGCGGCGCATAGCCTTCGAGGTGGATCGCGACGTCCTGCTCGGCCGCCGCATCCTCGATCGCCGCGACGAGCTCGACGTAGTCGTCGGCCGTCTCGCAGGGCGGGAGGAAGACGCAGAGCCGACCGTCGCGCGGCTCGACGGCGAGCGCCGTGCGCACGTGGCCGAGCGACGTCGCGTCCGCGGCGCCGCTGCCCTCGGGCGGCGCGGGCGCGCGCTCGCCGCTGCGCGCGAACGGCTGGCGTCGCACGGGCGGACGCGCGAGCGGCGCGCGCGGCACGCTCGGATCGGCCGCGACGACGTAGGGGTAGTCGAGCGCACCGATCGAGGGCAGCGATCCGAGCGGCAGCCGGAAGCCCGCCGGCGAGTCGCCCGGCGCGAGGAAGAGGTGGCCACGCCGCGTCTTCCAGACTTCGGAGAGCCAGCTGCGCCCGCCGTCGCGCGCGTTCCACGCCTGCACGGGCAGCACGAAGGCCGCGGGCTCGGCGAGGCCGCGCGCGAGGGCGCGGGCGAGGCGCGCGCGCTCGGGCTTCGAGGCGAGCCGCGGATCCGCCGGATCGAGCGTCTCGTTCTCCGGGAGCGCCGCCTCGGCGGCGACCGCGTGCAGCGGGTCCTCGTACGCCGGCGCGACGAACGACGGGGCGATGTCGAGCCGCGACGCGATGCCCTCCGCGAGGGCGCGCGCCTGCGCGGTGGTGGGCGCGTGGTCGACCGCTTCGTCGGCGATGCGCTCCGGGTCGCTCCAGAGCGGCACGCCGTCGTCGCGCCAGTGGATCGAGAACGCCCAGCGCGGGAGCGGCTCGCCCGGGTACCACTTGCCCTGTCCGTAGTGCAGCAGCCCGCCGGGCGCGAAGCGCTCGCGCAGCCGCAGCGCGAGGTCGTGCGCGCGCACGCGCTTCGTCGGCCCGAGTGCTTCCGTGTTCCACTCCGCGCCGAGCATGTCGTCCACCGACACGAAGGTCGGCTCGCCGCCCATCGTGAGGCGCACGTCGTGCGCCGCGAGCCTCCCGTCGATCGCGTCGCCGAGCGCGTCGATCGCGCGCCACTGCGCCTCGTCGTACGGCTTCGTGACGCGCGGCGTCTCGAGGATGCGCGCGACCGACATCGCGTGCTCGAAGTCGACCTCGCACGGCTCGAGCGCGCCGCTGATCGGCGCGGCGCTCGACGGCGACGGGCTGCACGCGAGCGGGATGTGGCCCTCGCCCGCGAGCAGCCCCGACGTCGGGTCGAGCCCGATCCAGCCCGCGCCGGGCAGGTACGCCTCCGCCCACGCGTGCAGGTCGGTGAAGTCGGCCGCCGGCCCCGACGGCCCGTCGAGCGAGCGCACGTCGGGCGCGAGCTGGATCAGGTATCCCGACGCGAAGCGCGCCGCGATGCCGAGGCGCCGAAGGATCTGCACGAGCAGCCACGCGCTGTCGCGGCACGAGCCGCGCGCGAGCGCGAGCGTCTCCTCCGGCGTCTGCACGCCCGGCTCGAGCCGCACGACGTACTCGATCTCGCGCTGCAGTCGCTGGTTCAGCGCGACGAGCGCGTCCATCGTCGCCGCGCGCGCGCGCGGCACGCCGGCGACCCACGCGGCGAGCCGCGGCGTGTCGGGCCCGCACTCGAGGAACGGCCGCAGCTCGACGGCGAGCTCGGGCGCGTACGCGAACGGCACGTGCGTCGCTTCCTCCTCGAGGAAGAAGTCGAACGGGTTGATGACCGCCATGTCGGCGACCAGGTCGACCGTGACGGTGAACGCCTCGCACGGCTCGGGCACGACCACGCGCGCGAGGAAGTTGCCCTGCGGATCCTGCTGCCAGTTGAGGAAGTGCTCGGCCGGCTCGACGCGCAGCGAGTAGCTCGCGATCGGCGTGCGGCAGTGCGGGGCCGGGCGCAGGCGGATGGTCTGCGCGCCGAGCGCGACGCGCCGGTCGTAGCGGTAGCGGGTCTCGTGGTGCAGGGCGACGTGCAGCGTCATCGGCTCCGGCTCGCGCGTCGCCTGTCCACGCATCCGCGCGATTCCGCACGTCCGCGCGTTTCGAACGAAGGGGAGACTCCGACGACGACGCGCCACGGTACCGCGACAGAGGGTGCCCGCGCCCGGCCTGGGCCGGCTCCGGCCCGTCGCGGCCGCGCGACGCGCCTCGCTAGGCCCCGCCGAGCCGCGGCAGCGCGAGCGTCGCGAAGGACAGCGCGAAGAAGAAGCCGCAGATGTCGGTGACCGTCGTGAGGATCGGGCTCGAGGCGAGCGCCGGGTCGAAGCCCATGCGCCGCAGCGCGAGCGGCACGATGCCGCCGATCGACACGGCGACCAGCGTGTTCAGCGCGAGCGCCGCGCCGACGACGGCGGCGAGCGGCGCACTCCCCTTCCACGCGAACGCGACGAGCCCGACGAGCAGCCCGAGCACGATGCCGTTCATCACGCCGAGCGCCGCCTCCTGCCACCACACGCGCAGGAACTCCTGCGGCCGCACGATGCCGAGCGCGAGCTCGCGCAGGCTCACGGCGACCGCCTGGTTCCCCGAGCATCCGCTCATGTCGGAGATCATCGGGAGGAAGACCGCGAGCGCGATCGCGGCCGCCAGCGTCTCGCGGTAGGCGTCGATCACCGCGGCCGCGAGCAGGTTGAGCCCGATGTTCAGCGTGAGCCACGCGAGGCGCCGGCCCGAGCGCGTGAGCACGGGCATCGAGCGCAGCTCTTCGCCGCCGATGATGCCGCGGCTGCGCTGCTCGTCGAGCTGCGCCTTGTCGAGGCGCGCCTCGTCGACGTCCTCGCGCAGCACGATGCCGACGAGGCGCGACGCGTCGTCGACGACGGGAATCGACACGAAGCGATGGCGCTCGAAGAGCTCGAACAGCTCGCCGAGCGTCGCGCCCGCCGCGACGCGCACGGGCTCGCGGATCATCACCTCGGCGAGCGCGCGCGTGCGCGGCGCGAGCAGCAGATCGCGCAGCGGGAGCACGCCCGCGAGCTCGCCTCGCGGCCCGAGCGCGTAGACGTACTGCGAGATGAAGCCGCGGTAGCGCTCGACGTTCTCGCGCAGGTGGCGCACGAGCTCGTCCGCCGTCCACGCCATCGGCACCGCGACGTACTCGGTGACCATGCGGCCGCCCGCCGTGTCGGGCGCGTACTGCAGGAGGTCGCGGACCGACTCGGCGGTCTCGCGCGGCGTCGCGACGAGGATCGCGTCGGCGTGCGCGTCGTCGAGCTGTGCGACGAGGTCCGCGCGGTCCGCGCTCGGGAGCGCGACGAGGATGTCGGCCGCCTCGGCCGGCGCGAGCTCGCCGACCGCCTCGGCCGCGTGCACGTCGTGCACGTCCTCGAGCAGCTCGGCCGCGTGCGCGGGCGCGAGCGCGGCGAGCACCGCCGCGCGCTCCTCCGCGTCGAGGCGCGCGAAGGCGTGCACCCAGTCGGCGTCGTCGAGCGCGTCGACGTAGGCGCCGAGCGCCGCGCGGTCGCCCGACCGCGCGAGCGCGACGAGCTCGTTCCACGGCGCGTTCGACGGTGCGCTCACGTCCGCCAAGGGCCGCCCCCACCGCGAGACACCGGCTCGCCCGTCGACGCCCGGAGCCCCTCGTCGCGGCGGGGATGTAGCAGGTCGCGAGCCCGCGCGGACGGGGTCGCGAGGAAGGAGGCGGGCGAGCGAGCGCGCGGATCCGAGGCGCGAGCGGGCGGGCGCAGGCGGGAGGCGCGCGGCGCTAGGCCGGCGCGGGCCACCACCCCTCGTCGTCGAGCTTTCGCAGCGTGCGCCGGCACGCGCGCGCGTCGAGAGACGCGCGCTCGCGCGCGAGGTGCGCGAGGTCGGCCGCGTCGTCGAGGTCGAACCCCGGCGCGAGCAGCCGTGCGCGCAGGCCGAGCGCGCCCGCGCGGGCGAGTGTGTCCTGCGCGACGCGCGGCGTGCTCATCGCATGGTCGAGCAGGCCCGCATGCGGGCGGCGCACGCCGATCGCCGCGTAGCCGCCGTCGCGGTCGGGTGCGAGCACGACGTCCGCGCGCTCGAGCGCGGCGAAGGCCTCGGCGAGCCGGGCGGCGGGCAGCGCCGGGCTGTCCGACCCGCGCAGCACGACGCGTTCGCAGCCCGCCGCCGCGGCCTCGGCGATCGCCGTCTGCATCCGCGCGCCGAGGTCGCGCCCGCGCTGCGCGACGAACGCCGCGTCGCGCGCGGCACCGCGGCGCGACGCGTCGAGCCGCTCCGCGAGCGAGGCGCACGCTCCGGGCGGGTCGACGGCCACGACGAGCGCGACTCCCGCCTCGGCGCAGAAGCGCGCACTCGCCTCGAGCACGTCGTCGAGCATGCAGCCGTAGAGCGCGGCGGCCTGGTCGGGGGTGAGCGGCGGACACATGCGCGTCTTGACGCGCCCGGGCTCGGGCGCCTTGGCGAACACGACGAGCGCGCCGCGCCTCATCGCCCGCCGTCGTCGCCGCCGCCGCCGCGCGCGTTCGCCGGCCCGGGCGCGCCCGACACACCCGGCGCGCCCGCGTCCGGGAGCGCGGCCGATGCCGGCGCCACGAACGGGAGGGCACACACGACGACGCGCGCTCCGTCGCAGACGAGCTCCGTGCCGGGCTCGGCATCGTCGCGGTGCACGAAGCCGAGGCCGATCGCGCCGCCCGCGGCGGCCGACTCCACCCGGCTCGACAGCTCGCCGCTGCGCCGGCCGTCGGCGCGCTCGATCGCCGCACCCGCTCCGGGGAGCGCGCCGCCGGGCGCGGCGGGCCGGATGCCGACGAGCCGGTACTTCACGCCGCCGCGCGAGCGCAGGCGCGCGATCACCTCCTGGCCCGTGTAGCAGCCCTTCGACGTCGAGATGGCGCGGCCGAGGTTCGCCTCGTCGGGGAGCGTGTCCTCGGACAGCTCGCTCCCCGTCGCGGGCACGCCCGCCTCGACGCGCAGCACCTCGAGCTCGGCGCGCGCGGCGCGCTCGGCGCCGGCCGCGGCGAGGGCCGCCGCCACGTCGTCCGACGCCCGGGGCGGAACGAAGAGCTGGAACGCGTCCTCGCCGCTCCATCCGAACGCCGCCACCTCGACGCGCACTCCGGCGAGCTCGACGTCCGCGATGCAGTCGGCTGCGAGCGCGGGCAGCGCGCCGCGGCACGCGCGCGCGAGGCATGCGCGCGCGCCTGCGCCTTCGAGCCCGAGCCGCGCGCGGTCGCCCGTCGCGTCGCGCAGCGCGACGTCGTCGGCGATCACGTAGCGCTCGAGCCGCTCGACGACCGGCGCGACGAGCTCGCGCGCGAGCTCGAGCCAGAAGCCGTCGTCGCGCAGCAGCACGCGCAGCTCGGCGACGATCCGCCCCTGCGGCGTGAGGAGCGCCGCCAGGCAGCCCGAGCGCGCCGGCCCGGGTGCGAGCGCCGACACCTTGTTGCTGACCATGCCGTCGAGCCAGCGCACGCGGTCCTCGCCGGCGACCGCGACGAGGCCGCGGTCGGACATGTCGAAGAGCAGCGCGGCGGCGCGCGCGGACGCTCCCGTACTCACGGCGCACCCTCCTCCGGCGCGCGCGACCCGCCCGCTTCGGCCGCGAGCTGCGTGCGCCACCCGGGCTCGAGCGCGGCGGCGCGCGCGACGGCGGCCGCCTGCAGCCGCGCGTACTGCGCGCGGATCACGTCGTACTCGTGCTCGGTGTCGACGTCGATCGCGCAGCCCCCCGTCTCGGCGACGACGAGCCGCACGTCGGTCCGCATGAGCCGCGCGATCGCGCGCTCGACGCGCGCGATCGACACCACGCTGCGCACCGCGTCGGCCGCGCGCCGCAGTCGGTGTCGGTCGAGCCAGCCGCCGATCACGATCAGCAGGAAGAAGAACGCGATCGACCCGCCGCCCTCCTCCGACGTCAGCAGCCGCCACGCCAGCCCGATCATCGCGCCGAGCTCGCGCTGCTTGCGGTGCTCGTACATGTCCTGGACGTAGTGGCGGTTCAGGATGCGCGCCGGCTTCGCGAGGTGCAGGTTGCTCTGCTTGAGCCGGTCCTCGCGCAGGTTGAAGTAGGTGACGTCGATGCCGTCGTCGCCGCCGGGCCGGGACGGGTGGAACATCGAGAGCGAGCGCTCGCGCGAGAGGCCGATCGCGTAGTCGCAGCCCGTCGCCTGCGCGCGCGCGACGAACTCCGAGATCTCCTGCGGCGTGATGAACGGGAGGTCGCCCGACAGGTAGAGCACCTGGTGGTCGCGATCCGCTTCGGTCTGCGGGTCGCGTCCCTCCGGCGGCGCGCCGGGGAGCGTGCGCCGGTAGGTCTCCCACGCGTTCTGGTACAGGTTCTCGAACTGCGGCACGACGACGAGCGGCTTCGCGAGCTTCGCGCGCAGCGCCTCGGTGCCGAGCGCCGCGCCGAGCCGTTCGGGGTCGCCGACCACGTACACCGACGACACCTCGGGAACGCGCTGGAGCTGCTCGACGACGTGCGCGACGAGCGGACGGCCCGCCACCTCGAGGTAGACCTTGCTCTCGCCGTACACGCCGCGCGCCGCGCCGCGGTCGCCGGCGGTGACGATGGCGGGAACGCCGCGCGCGTTGCGGTGCGACCCGACCATCGCGCCTAGCGATCCGACTCCTCGAGCACGAACACGACCTGCAGCGTCACCAGGAACTCGGTGATGCGTCCGTCCTCGACGCGCGCCTTCTCCTCGACGACGCGCAGCCCGGTGATGTTGCGCAGCGTGGCGCTCGCGCGCTCGAAGCCGCGCTCGACGGCGTCGTGCCAGCTCTCGGAGGAAGCCGCGGTGATCGTGGAGACGGAGGCGACGGCCATCGCGAACCTCGTTCGTGTGCTCGAGCTACCAGTGCAGCTCCGCGCGCGGCGCGAGGTCGAAGCACAGGCG
Source organism: Myxococcota bacterium (assembly GCA_041389495.1). Lineage (NCBI taxonomy): Bacteria > Pseudomonadati > Myxococcota > Myxococcota bacterium. The sequence continues at coordinate 176,947 of JAWKRT010000006.1, forward strand.
CAGCCGCACGCGGTACTCGACGATGCGGCCGTCGCTCACCTTGACGCGCTTCTCGACGACCTCGACGCCCGTGATCCCGCGCAGCGTGCGGTGCGCGCGCTCGACGACCGCGCGCGCGGCGTCCTCGAAGCCCACCTCGGACGAGCCGATCAGCTCGCTGACCTTGCCGACCCACACGTGCGCGGCCCTCTCCGACGCGCGCTGCGCGCGATCGCGCGAGCTTAGTGCCGGGGGTCGGGGGCGGCTACCTTCGCGCGCTCCGACCGCTCCGACCGGGAGGCTTCGATGCGCGCCCGCGCCGCTCTCGACGCGATCGTGTTCTCGAGCGCGTGGACGGGCGCCGCGGCGGTCGCGCTGACGGCGGCCGCCGCGCGGGCACTCGGGGTCGAAGCCCCGCCCGCGGCACTCGCGCTGGCGTTCGGCGGCACGCTCGTCGTCTACACCGTCGATCGCCTGCGCGACCTCGAGCGGGATCGCCTCACGTCGCCCGCGCGCAGCGCGTTCGTCGCGCGCCACCGCGGTGCGCTCGCGGCCGCCGTCGCGCTCGCCGCCGCCGCGAGCGGCGCCGCCGCGCTCGCGCTCCCCGCACGCGTGGCGGCCCTCTGCGCGGCCGTCCTCGGGGTGGGGCTGCTGCACCGGCGCATCAAGCGCGTGCCCGGGCTCAAGACCGCCTACGTCGCGCTCGCCTGGACGAGCGTGTGCGTCGGCGTGCCCGCGCTCGCCGCCGGGACACCGCCCGCGCCGCGGCGCACCGCGGCCGTGGCGCTCGCCCTCGGTCTCGCGCTCGCCGCGAACGTCGTCGTCTCGAACCTGCGCGACGGCGAGGGCGCGACGGCGCGCGCACCGCGGCGCGTCGCGCTCGGCTTCGCGCTCGCGCTGTGCGCGGCGTCGGCAGCGGCGTGCGCGCTGCGCGCGGGCGCCCTCCCGCGCGCGTTCGCGGCGGTCGCCGTCGTCGAGGGCGCCGCGATCGCGGGCTTCGCGAGCGAACGCGCCCAGCGCGACGCGGAGCGCTACGGGCTCTTCGTCGTCGACGGAGCGCTCGTCGCCGGCGGCGCGCTCGCCGCCGCACTCATGCGCTGAAGGACGACGCGCGCGCGCGGCTCCACGCCTCGCGCAGGAAGCCCGCGTCGCCGCCGTGCGCGAGCGCGCCGGGCTCGAGGCTCGGGTAGAGCTCGGCGAGCGTGCGGATCTCCCACGCGTTGACGCGGCGGTAGACGTGCGCGGGCGTGAGCTCGCTCGGGTGCGCGAGGCCCGCGGAGGCGATCACGCCCGCGAACGCCTCGACCGTCTCGCGGTGGAAGTTGCGGACGCGCACGGCCTTCGTCGGGACGTGCACGGAGCGCGCGAGGCGCGCGTCCTGCGTCGCGACGCCGACGGGGCAGCGGTTCGTGTGACAGCGCTGCGCCTGGATGCAGCCGAGCGCGAACATGAAGCCGCGCGCCGAGTTGATCGCGTCCGCGCCGAGCGCGCACGCGACGGCCATCTCGAAGCCCGTGATGAGCTTGCCGCTCGCGACGACGCGCACGCGATCGCGCAGCCCGGCGCCGACGAGCGACTGGTGCACGACGACGATCCCGTCCTTGACGGGCATGCCCATGTGGTCGGACAGCTCGATCGGCGCCGCGCCCGTTCCGCCCTCGCCGCCGTCGACGGTGACGAAGTCGGGCGTGAGGCCCGTCTCGAGCATCGCGCGGCACACGGCGAGCCACTCGCGCGGGTCGCCGACCGAGAGCTTCGCACCGACCGGCTTGCCGCCCGACAGCTCGCGCAGCCGCGCCACGAACTCGACGAGCCCGATCGGCGAGTCGAACGCGCGGTGGTGCGGGGGCGACACGCAGTCGTGCCCGCGCTCGATGCCGCGGACCTCCGCGATCTCGGGCGAGATCTTCGCGGCGGGCAGGATGCCGCCGTGGCCGGGCTTCGCGCCCTGCGACAGCTTGAGCTCGATCGCCTTCACCGACGGGTGCGCCGCCGCGTCGCGGAAGCGCTCCGGGTCGAAGCCGCCGTCGCGCGCGCGGCAGCCGAAGTAGCCGGTGCCGATCTGCCAGACGAGGTCGCCGCCGCCCTCGCGGTGGTGCGCGCTGAGACCGCCCTCGCCCGTGTTGTGCGCGAAGCCGCCGAGCTTCGCTCCCTCGCTGAGCGCGCGGATCGCGGTCGGCGAGAGCGAGCCGAAGCTCATCGCCGAGATGTTGAACACGGAGGCCGAGTAGGGCTGCGTGCAGTCGTCGCCGCCGAGGCGGATGCGCATCGTGCGCGCCGGGTCGTCGACCGGCTCGCGCGGCGCGAGCGAGTGCACGAGCCATCCGTAGCCCTCGGCGTAGACGTCGATCTCCGTGCCGAACGGCTTCTTGTCGATCACGCCCTTGGCGCGTTGATAGGCGAGCGAGCGCGTGTCGCGATCGAAGGGTCGCCCCTCCGTGTTCGACTCGACGATGTACTGGCGGAGCTCCGGTCCGACGTCCTCGAGCAGGTAGCGGACGTGACCGAGCACGGGATACGAACGCAGCACGCTGTGGTGCGTCTGCACGAGATCGTGGATGCCGATCGCCAGGAGCACCGCGCACGCGAGTGCCGGCCAGCGCGCCCCGGGCCACACGCCGGAGAGCGCGAGCGCACCGAAGAGGACGAGCAGCGCGACGAGCGCCGGCATCACGTAGCCGCGGATCGCGTGGATCATGACGCGCGAGTCTATCGACGCCGCGCGCATCGGCCGGCCTTCCGCCGGATCGCGCGCGACGGCGTGCGAGGGCGGCGGGCGGTCGACGGAAGCGATGGAAGGAAGGGGATGGGTGGTGGAGCCGAGCGGGATCGAACCGCCGACCTACGCGTTGCGAACGCGTCGCTCTCCCAGCTGAGCTACGGCCCCAGAATCCCCTGATCGGCCCCCGGACCGGGCGCGACGACCGACCGCCCGAAGTCCGGACGACCCGACGCGTGCCATCAGCTCGGGAGAACCGGGACGCGCGAGTGCGGCTGCGGGCGCGGGGGCACCGCAGCGCCGGCACCTTAGGTCTCGGCCTCGTGGGCGTCAACCGCGCCGCGAGCACCCGTCGGCGCGCCCGCGCGCTCCGACGCACCGCTCGGCGCGCGCGCACGCGCGCCGAGCGCGCCCGCCGGGTGCAGCTCCGCATACTCGGCGCGCGTCTGCCCCGCCCGCTCCTGGAGCTCCGCCGCGAGCGCCGCGACCACGGCGACCTCGGCGGCCACGCTCGCGCGCGGCGCGAGCCCGAGGGGGCCGCCCTCCTCGGCGACGGCCGTCTCGAGCACGGCCTCCGCGAGCCGCGCGAGGCGCGAGGCGGGGTCGCCCGTCACCGCGACGATGCGCACACCGCGCGCCGCCGCGCGCGCGGCGAGCTCGACGAGCTCGTCGGTCTCGCCGCTCTGGCTGATCGCGACGAGCGCGTCGCCGGGGGCGAGCTGGCCGAGGCTTCCGTGCAGGGCTTCGAGCGGGTCGAGCGCCGCAGCCGGTGTACCGGTCGACGAGAGCAGCGCCGCGGCATAGCGCGCCACGTGCCCGGGCTTGCCGACGCCGGTCGCGTGGCAGCGACCGCCCGCGGCGATCGCGTCGGCCGCGCGCGCGAAGTCGCCGCCGCGCGCGCGGGCGCGCAGCGCGGCGAGCGCCCCGCGCGCGGCGTCGAGGACGCGCAGCGCGGCGGCGCCGCGCGCGTCATCCGCGCGCGCACCGTCTCGCTGCGCGTCGGCGGCGGGATCGCCGCGGTCGTGCGCGTCATCGGAGCGCGCACCCGCGGCATGCGCGTCATCGGCGAGCGCCGCGAGCGCGTCGCGAGCGCGCGCGCTGCCTTCGAAGACCGCGAGGGCGGCGGCGCGCGCGCCGGCCGCGTCGAGCGGGAAAGCGCCGAGCTGGGCTGCGCAGACGGCGCCGCAGGCGTTGCCGAAGCGCGCGGCGTCCTCGGCGCCGAGCCCCGCGCACGACGCGGCGAGCAGCCCTCCGAGGAAGGCGTCGCCCGCACCGGTCGTGTCGACGACCCGCGCACCGTCCGGAAGCCGCGCCGCCGCGACCGCGATCTCGAGCCCGTCCGCCGTCGCGATCGCGCAGCCGCGCTCGCCGTCGGTGATGGCGACGAGCCGCGCCGCATAGCGATCGCGCAGGCGCCGCGCGACGTCGAGCGCGGGCGCGCGCGCGTCGACACCGGCGAGCTCGAGCGCTGCGCTCTTCGAGGGCTTCAGCACGTCGGCGCGCCGCAGGAGCGCGTCGAGCTCGGCCTCGCTTCCGAGCGTCGCGCGAGCCTGCGCGGGCGGGACGTCGAGGTCGAGCCACGTCTCGCAGCCGTGCTCGCGCGCGAGTGCGAACGCCTCGAGCGCGGCCGCGAGCGGGAGCTGCGAGACCTCGGTCGCGACGCGGCGCGCGCGCGCGACGAACGCCGCGTGGCGCGCCCGCACGTCGGCGGCGGTGGTCGCGGCGGTCGCGCCCGGCGCCATGTAGATCGCGCGCGCGCCGGCCGCGTCGACGAAGATCTCGGCGAGCGAGGTCGCATCCGCGACGAGCGCGATGTCGCGCGCGATGCCGCGCGCGTCCATCGCGGCGCGCAGGAAGCGTCCGTCGTCGTCGTCGCCCTGGCGGCCGAAGACGCCGCAGCGCACGCCCATCGCCGCGGCCCAGCCGAGATGGTTGAGGACGACGCCGCCGACGCATCGCTCGACGACGGCGCCCGAGGCGAGCGGTGCGAGCAGCGACTTCGCGTCGGCGCCGGCGAGCGCCGCGGCGCGGTGGACGCGGTCGACGACCATGCTCCCGATGCCGACGACATCGAGCGGTCGCGACGCGAGGTCGGCCGGGGGCTCGGTCAAGCGGGCGTCTCCGGGGGCGAGGCGCGCCGAGCGTAGCAACCGCCCGGATCGCACCGGCGCCTCGGGCGCGCGTCAGACGGTCTCGAAGAAGTACGTCATGCGGACGCCGAGCGCGGTGGCGAGCTTGTGGAGCGTCGACATCGAGGCCGCGCTCTTCCCGAGCTCGATCTGCGAGATCAGGCTCACCGAGAGGCCCGTGCGGTTCGCGAGCTGCTTCAGCGTGAGCGTCCGCTCCTTGCGGCGGCTGCGGATGCGGCGCCCGACCTCGGTGTTCAAGTGCGTCTCGAGGTCGACCAGCAGCCCCTTCTCGCGGATCGCCGCGTCGAGCACGGCGCGCAGCTCCTCCTCGTCGAGCGGCTTCTGGAGATAGTGGAAGGCCTGGTGCTTCATCGTCGCGACCGCCATCTCGACGGTCGGGAGCGCGGTCATCGCGATGATGCAGAGGTCGGAGTCCGCGCCGCGGATGGCGGCGAGCGCGTCGAGCCCCGCCTGGTTGCCCGGCGACACGTCGAGCAGCACGAGCTGGTAGCGGCCCTGGCGCAGCTCGGCGTCGGCGGCCGCCGCGTCGTCGCAGAAGTGGACGCGATAGCCCTCGCGGCCGAGGAGCTCCTTCAGGTCGACCTTCGTGCCCTCGTCCGGGTCGAGCACGAGCACGGTGAGCTGCTGCTTTCCCGCCATGGAATCCCCTACCCCGCTTCGCCGGGAGCCGCGGAGGGCCGCCTCGGCGATGTGCGCTCGGAGCTCGAAGTCCCTCTCCCTGCTCGGGTTTCGGGCTCGCGTTGCGCGTTCGGGACAGGCTTTCGGTATTTCACACCAGCTGCATGAGCGGGAATTTCAGAATTTCCGGGATTTTCTCCAGGCAGCGGCTCGGGTCTCGGCCCGGTGTGCGGGCTCGTGGGTTCGCCCGCGCCTTCACCGGGTGTCGGACGGAGCCTCCGCGTCGCCCGGCGCGACGCCCGCGCCCGGCGTGGCGGGCACGATCGGCGACTCGAGCCAGGAGCGCGAGAACGCGGCCGCGGGCGCGTCGACCGCCGACGCTCCCACGACGTCGAAGCGCACGCTCGGCTTGCCCGGCTCGTCGACCTGGTACCACGCCGGCGCCGAGAGCCGTCCGAAGTTCGCGACCGGCCCGAGCCACACGACGACGCCCGTCGGCAGGTCGATGCGCCGCGGCTCGAAGCTCGCGAGGTCGACCCAGAGCGCGGCGCGCGGCCCGTCCGCGAGCAGCGGGTCGGCCGTCATCACGTCGCGCACGGGCATGTCGTCGCCGAACGGCGAGGCCGCCACGTCGGCGAGCCCGTCGCCCGCGTCGTCGGGGTCGTCCTCCGGCGGCTCCGGCAGCTCGCGCGGCGGCGGCACGCGGCGCGGGTCGCCGAGCACGTAGCAGTCGCCCTCGCCGCACGGCGCGAGACCGATGGCGTCGACCTCGGCGCCGATCGATTCGAGCCCCGCGCGCAGCGCGAGCGTCGAGTCGGTCTGCAGCAGGAAGAGCGGGGGCAGGAACTCGCGCGGCGAGGCCAGCAGCTCGCCGTTGCGCACGGCGAGGTGCTCGCCCGCCTGCAGCACGTGCCGCTCGACGAGCCCGCCCGCGCCGCGCAGCTCGAGCCGCGCGAGCCCGCTCGGGTGCGTCACGAGCACGCCGCGCCCGATGACGTCGCCCGGACTCGCGCCCGCGCCGTCGGCGCTCGCGTCCGCGGCGGTGCCGGCCGCGCCCGGCCCCGCGCCGACGATGCGCATCGAGACCTCGAAGCGCAGCGACTGCGCGCGGCCGACCGTCTTGTTGTGACGCGCGACGGCGGCGAGCACGCGGCTCGCCTGCGGGATGTAGGCCTGCGCCGCGGCGGCGGCGACGAGCAGTGCGGCGGCGACGGCGAGCGGGCGGCGCACGCGCCTAGCCTCGACCCGTGAGCTTGCTCGCGCCCGCATAGCGCGCCTTCGCGCCGAGCTCGGCCGAGATGCGGAGCAGCCGGTTGTACTTCGCGACGCGATCGCTGCGGCAGAGCGAGCCCGTCTTGATCTGGCCCGCGCCGCTGCCGACGGCGAGGTCGGCGATCGTCGTGTCCTCCGTCTCGCCCGAGCGGTGCGAGACGATCGCCGAGTAGCCCGCGTCCGCCGCGATGCGGATCGCCTCGAGCGTCTCCGTCAGGCTCCCGATCTGGTTCACCTTGATCAGGATGGAGTTGCCCGCGCCCTTCTCGATGCCCTCGCGCAGGATCGCCGGGTTCGTCACGAACAGGTCGTCGCCGACGAGCTGGCAGCGCGCGCCGAGCGCGGCCGTGAGCTTCGTCCAGCCGCTCCAGTCGTCCTCGGCGAGCCCGTCCTCGATCGAGACGACGGGGTACTTCGTCACCCACTCGTCCCAGAACTCGATCATCTGCTCGCTCGAGAGCTTGCGGCCCTCGCCGGCGAGATCGTAGACGCCGCCCTTGTAGATCTCGCTCGTCGCCGGGTCGAGCGCGATGTGGATCTGCTCGCCCGGGCGGTAGCCCGCCTTCTCGATCGCGCGCAGCAGCAGGTCGACGGCCTCGCGGTTGCTCTTCAGATCGGGCGCGAAGCCGCCCTCGTCGCCGACGGCGGTGTTGTAGCCGGCGTCGGCGAGCACCTTCTTCAGCGTGTGGAAGATCTCCGCGCCGTAGCGGAGCGCGTCCTCGAACGTCGGCGCACCGAGCGGGAAGAGCATGAACTCCTGCAGGTCGACGTTGTTGTCCGCATGCGCGCCGCCGTTGATCACGTTCATCATCGGCGCCGGCAGCAGGTGCGCGGCGTCGCCGCCGATGAAGCGGTAGAGCGGAACGCCGGCGACGGCCGCGCCCGCGTGCGCGGCCGCGAGCGAGACGCCGAGGATCGCGTTCGCGCCGAGGCGCGACTTCGTGTCGGTGCCGTCGAGCGCGATCATCGCGCGGTCGAGCTCGGCCTGGTCGGCGAGCGTGCCGAGCGGACGCCCGACCGCGCACTTCGCGAGCTCGCCGTTCGCGTTCGCGACGGCCTTCTGCACGCCCTTGCCGCCGTAGCGCGCCGGGTCGCCGTCGCGCAGCTCGAGCGCCTCGCGCACGCCGGTCGACGCGCCGGAGGGGACGGCCGCGCGGCCGACCGCGCCCGTCGACGTCGCGACCTCGACCGCGAGCGTCGGGTTGCCGCGCGAGTCGAGGATCTCCTGAGCCCAGACCGACCGGATCTCTGCCATCTCCGAAACGTCTCCTCTCCACATGGCGCGCGCCCGGAAGCCTTCCGCGCGCGGGGCGGCCCGCGAGCCGCTCGCTCGTGCGTGGGTGCGCGTTCGACCGGGTTCGGGTGACGCGCGCCGCGCGCCCGCGCGTGCGGGGCCCCGCCCGGGGCGGCGGGAGGCTAGCAGGTCGCGCGCCGCGGCCGGGCGCGTTCGACCGGCGCGAGTCGCGCGCTCGCGGAAGTCGCGCGGCGCCTCACCCGATGCGCGGCACGACGAGCGGCGCCCCGTCGGGCCCGTCGACGACCGCGGCGTCGAGCCCGAAGACCTGCTCGAGCGACCCGGCGTCGAGCACGTCGCGCGGGCGCCCCGCGCGCGCGATGCGCCCCTCGTGGAGCAGCAGCAGCCGGTCGCACGCGCGCGCCGCGAGCGTGACGTCGTGCGAGACGACGAGCGCGCTCGTGCCGCGCTCGGCCACGAGCTCGCGCACGATGCGCAGGACGAGCGCGCGGTGGTGCAGGTCGAGGAAGGCGGTGGGCTCGTCGAGCAGCAGCAGCGCGGGCTCCTGGACGAGCGCGCGGGCGAGCAGCACGAGCTGACGCTCGCCGCCGGAGAGCGCCTCGATCGAACGGTCCGCGAGCGACTCGATGCCGAGGCGCGCCAGCGCGCGGCGCGCGAGCTCGACGTCCCGCGGCGACTCGAACCCGAGCAGCGGCTGGTGCGGCGCGCGCCCCATCAGCACGAGCTCGGCGACCGAGAACGGGAAGGGAACGTGCAGGTCCTGCGGAACGACCGCGACCCGCTGCGCGAGCGCGCGCCGCGAGAGCGCGGCGAGCGGCGCCCCGAACAGCTCGATCGCACCCGCGCGCGGCGCGATGCCGCGCGCCGCCGCGCGCAGCAGCGTCGTCTTGCCGGCGCCGTTGCGACCGAGCACGCCCGCCACCTCGCCGCGCGCGAGCTCGAACGCGACGCCGCGCAGCACGGCGCGGCGGCCGAGGTCGACGTGGACGTCGTCGAAACGCAGCGCCGGCGCGTGCGCGTCGCTCATCCGACCACCACGCGCCGCTGCTGGCGGCGCAGCAGGAAGAGGAAGAGCGGCCCGCCGACGAGCGCGGTGATCGCGCCCACCGGCAGCTCGCGCCCGAACAGGAGCGTGCGCGCGAGCGCGTCGCACACGACGAGGAAGGCGCCGCCCGCGAGCGCGGCGCCCGGCACCAGCACGCGGTGGTCGGCGCCGACGACGAGCCGCAGCAGGTGCGGGATGATGAGCCCGACGAACCCGACGAGCCCCGCGACCGACACCGCCGCGCCCACCATGAGCGCCGTCGCGAACAGCAGCCAGCGCTTGTGCGCCTCGCTCGCGACGCCGAGCTGCTCGGCCGTCTCGTCGCCGAGCGCGAGCAGGTTCAGGCTGCGCGCGAGCGACATCGCGACGCCGAGGCCGACGAGCAGGAACGTCGCGACCAGGCCGGCCGCGTCGATCGACGTCGCCGACAGGTTCCCGATCAGCCAGAGGAAGATGCGCGCGCCCTCGATCAGCCCCGCGATCGACGCGAGGAAGACGATCGCCGCCGAAGCGAACGCGTTGAACACGACGCCCGTGAGCAGCAGGCTCGTCGGCGAGACGCGCCCGCCCGCCCCCGCGACCGCGTGCAGCGCGACGGTCGCGAGCACGCTTCCCGCGAACGCCGCCGGCGGCACGGCGCTCGCGCCGAGCCCGACCGCGGCGCCGAGCGAGAGCGTCGCGATCGCCGCGAGCGCGGCGCCGCCCGAGACCCCGAGCACGAACGGGTCGGCGAGCGGGTTGCGCAGCAGCGCCTGGAACACGACGCCCGACGTCGACAGCGAGGCGCCGACCAGCATCGCGAGCGCGACGCGCGGCACGCGGATGCGCCAGACGATGTCGGCCGTCGCGCCGCTCGCACCCGGGTCGAGCAGCGCGCCGAACACGTCGCGGGCCGCGAGGTCGCTCGGGCCGAGCGCGAGCCCGGCGAGCGCGGCCGCGACCGCGAGCGCGGCGAGCGCCCCGAGCGTCGCCGCGAAGCGCCCGGCCGTGAGTCGCTGCATGGCGCGCCGCGGCCCGCCTAGCGTCCGGGCTCGACGCTCGGCGCGAGGTCGCCGTCGAGCGTCGCCGCGATGGCGGCGTCGACCTCCGCGCCGTGGAGCGCGAGCGCGAGCTGGCGGAGCGCGACGTCGAGCGCGGGCCCGGGCAGCGTCAGCGTGCGCGCGTCGACCTGCAGCACGCGCTCGGTGCGCACCGCCGGGATCGCACTCCAGCGCTGCCAGAAGCGCGCGATCTCGGCGCGTTCGGCCTCGCTCCCCGCGCCCGCGGCGTGCTCGCTCGTGTCGAACACGACGTCGGGCGCCTGCGCGACCACCCACTCGAGCGACGCGCGCGGATAGCCCTCGCCGAGCGCGCGCCCCACGTTCTCGCAGCCCGCGCTCGCGAGCATCTCGTCGATGAAGTTGCCCGCGCCGACGACGAAGACCGGCTCGCGCTGCAGCGCCACCAGGCACCGCACCGGTGCGCGCGACGCCGTGACGCCGCGGACCGCCGCGCGTGTCGCCCGGATGCGCGCGACGCGCGCGCGCGCCTGCGCGGGCTCGCCGACGAGGTCGCCCAGGCGCGTGATGTTGGCGAGCACCTCGTCGAAGCGCAGGTTCGCGAACACGACGACGCGCACGCCGAGCGCCTCGAGACGACCGCGGAAGTCGCGCTGCTCGGCGCTCGGAACGAGCACGACCGCGTCGGGCCGCAGCGCGACGACGGCCTCGAGGCTCGGGTCGAAGAGCCCGCCGACGTCGGGCACGTCGTCGAGCTCGGGGTGTTGGCGGTGCGTGTACGTGTCGACGCCGACGAGCACGTCGCGCGCGCCGAGCGCGAGCACGATCTCGGAGAGCGAGGGATTGAGCGAGACGATGCGCGCGCGCGGCGCCCCCGCGCCGCCGGGCGCGGTCGCGACCGGCGACTCCGCCAGGGCGACGAGCGGCGCCACCGCGAACGCCACCGAGAACGCCGCCGCGAGCGCGCGGCACAGTGCGGTGCGCGCGCGACGTCCGGCGCGGTCGAGGGGCGGGAGACGACGCATGGAAGGTCGAGTCTAGGACGTTCGCCGCTTCGCCCGCCTCCGTCGCGGCGCGCGCGCTGGGGTGCCGGAGCCGGAGCTCCGGCACCCGCGATGCGCCGGTGCGCGCGCGCTAGCGCGCTCCCGCCGTCGACTTGCCCGAGACGCTCACGTACGGGCGGAGCCGAGCGAGCATCGCTTCGCCGATGCCCTTGACCTCGACGAGCTCGTCGACGCTCTTGAAGCCGCCTCGCTCCGTGCGCTCGGCGACGATCGCCGCCGCGCGCGACTCGCCGATGCCGGGCAGGAGCTGCAGCTCCTCGAGGCTCGCCGTGTTGACGTTCACGACGCCGGAGAGCGGCGCGGCCTTCGCCGCCGCCTCCTTCTCCGCCGCGAACGCAGGCGGTGCGAGCGCGCCGATCTGCGCGAGCAGGGCCAGCACGGGCAGCGCGCGGCGCAGGCGGAGCCGCACGCGGCGACCTCGCCGGCTCGAATGGTGGTTCATGTCCGATCACTCCGCGGGACCGCGGGGGTGAGGGGTCGGGCCGCGTCGCGCGCGCGCGGCGGCGACTAGCGATCGCGCGCGACCGCGAAGGCCGCGGCCGCCAGCATGGCCTGCTTCGGCGGGCCGTCCGCGTAGGGCGCGATCGCCGCCGTCGCGCGCGCGACGTGCTCCTCCGCGCGGCGGATCGTGTCCTCCACGCCGCGGTAGCGGTGCACGAGCTCGAGCACGCCGGCGAAGTCCTCGGCCGGGCGCTCGGCCTCGCCGAGCTGCAGCGCGTCGGCGGCGACGTCCTTGAGCAGCGCGGCCACCATCTCGCGCTCCGCCGTCGTGCAGCGCTTCAGCGTGAGGAGCAGCGGCAACGTCACCTTGCCCTCGCGCAGGTCGGTGTAGCGGTGCTTGCCGAGCGCGCGCTCGTCGGCCTCGTAGTCGAGCGCGTCGTCGCGGATCTGGAAGGCGAGGCCGAGCTCGCGCCCGTACTCGGCGAGGCGCCGCTGCTCGGCGCGCGTCACGCTCGCGACGACGGCACCGCACTCGCCCGCCGCCGACAGGAGCGTCGCGCTCTTGCGCTCGATCACCTTGTAGTAGTGCGACTCCGGCGCGTCGACGTCGAAGCTGCGCTCGAGCTGGAGCAGCTCGCCCTCGGACATCGCCTGGATGCACGAGGTGAAGATGCGGAGGATCTCCGCGCTCCCGTCCTCGACGATCATCGTCGACGCGCGCGCGTAGAGGAAGTCGCCCGCCAGGATCGAGCGCTTGTTGCCCCAGACGACGTGCGCGGCCGGCTTGCCGCGGCGCACGGTGGCGAGATCGACGACGTCGTCGTGCAGGAGCGTCGCGGTGTGGATCAGCTCGAGGGCCGCGGCGATCTGGATGCGGCGCGGCCCGGTGTAGCCGCACAGCTCGGCGGCCAGGCACAGGAGCGCGGGGCGAAGCCGCTTGCCACCCGAGTCGAACACGTGGTCGCCGATCGCGGCGATGAGCGGCGCTTCGGAGTCGAGCTGGCCGTGGAGCGCGCGCTCGACCTGCTCGAGGCTCTCGGCGACGCGCTCGAAGACGAGGGCGATCATGTCGACGGCGCGCTGTCCGGTGCTGCCGCCCGACGCGCGGGGCGACGGCGCGGGCGAAGACGTGGAGGGGGGCTGCATGGCCGGCCACGCTAGCGGGCGCGCCCGGGGTTGTCAAAGAGAAAACGCAACGAAATCAAACAGTTGACGGATGTTCACGCACCGGAGTGCACGCTGTGGCCGGCGGTTCTCCGACCGCGGCGAACTGTCGACCGCGCGCGCACGCGCGGTTGACGGTGCGCTAGCCTCGCCCGCCGCCGCGCCGCCGACGCGCGCGCGCAGCGCACAGAAGCGAGGAGCCGTCGCCATGTTCAGCACGTACTCGAAGCTCGCCGAGGCGGCGCTCCGCGGCGAGGCGCCGAGCGAGGCGCTCTGCGAGTGGATGCTCGTCGGCGACGACGTCGAGCTCCTTCCGCTGCTGCACGCCGCGTTCGAGCCCCGCCGCGCGCGCTTCGGGCGCAAGGTGATGGTGCACGTGCTGAACAACGTGCAGAACGGCCTGTGCCCCGAGGACTGCGGCTACTGCTCGCAGAACAAGGACTCGCAGGCTCCGATCCGCAAGTACGCGATGAAGAGCGAGGACGAGATCCTCGCCGAGGCGGAGGCCGCCGCGAAGGCGGGCGCCACGCGCTACTGCATGGTGATGTCGGGGCGCGGCCCGACGGTCGCGGGTGCGCGGCGGCTCGCCGACGTCGTGCGCAAGGTCAAGGAGCGCTACCCGATCGAGGTGTGCCTCTCGATCGGTCTGCTCGGCGAGGAGCACGCGCGCATCCTCGCCGACGCGGGGCTCGACCGCCTGAACCACAACCTCAACACGGCCGAGCGCCACTACGACGAGATCTGCTCGACGCACACCTACCGCGACCGCGTCGAGACGCTGCGCGCCGCGAAGAAGTGCGGCATCGAGCCGTGCAGCGGCCTGATCGTCGGCATGGGCGAGCGGCCGGTCGACCTGATCGAGGTCGCCTTCCGCCTGCGCGAGCTCGAGGTGCCGTCGATCCCCGTGAACTTCCTGATCCCGATCGAGGGCAACCAGGTCACGCGCGACGGCTCGCTCACGCCCGAGCACTGCCTGCGCACGCTCTGCCTGATGCGGCTCGTGAACCCGACGGCCGAGATCCGCGTCGCGGCCGGCCGCGAGGGCCACCTGCGCTCGCTGCAGGCGCTCGCGCTCTACCCGGCGAACTCGCTCTTCGTCGAGGGCTACCTCACGACGCGCGGCGACTCGGTGAACGAGACGTACCGCATGATCCGAGAGGCCGGCTTCGAGATCGACGGCAACCCGATGTACGCGAGCGGCGACGCGGACGCGGGCGAGTTCCGCATCCCCGGCGGCGGCGACCGGCTGCTGCGCGACGAGGTCGTGCGGCCGGACTGACGTCGCGACGCGCAGCCCGCGCGCGACGCGCGCGCAACGCGCGCCGGTCGATCGCGCGGCTCAAGGCGTCCGACGCGTGCGTCGAAGAGCCCCCGGTCAGGGGGCGCAATGGCAGTCGAGTCGCTCGATGAGGAGCTGCGCCTCCTCGACACCAAGCTGAAGCAGCTCAAGCTCGACTACGAGCAGTACTTCCTGGGCGCCCGCCCGCGCGAGCCCCAGCAGCTGCGGCGCGAGATCCAGAAGGCGATCGTCATCCACTCGCAGCAGCCCATCCGCAACACGGCGCTGCGCTTCCGCTTCAACGGCATCAACTCGCGCTTCCAGGCGTTCAAGCGTCAGTGGGACCAGACGCTGCGCGAGATCGACGCCGGCACCTACCAGCGCCACGTCTTCAAGGCCAACCTGCACGACCGCGCGCGCGGGATCGACGCGCCCGGCGCGGCGCGCCGCGGCGCGAGCGGAGGCGCGCCCGAGGACGCGAAGCCCGGCGGCGACCGCCTCTTCGACGCCTATCGCGAGGCGGCGCGCAGCTGCGGCCAGGACGTCTCCGCCCTCACGCCCGAGAAGCTGGAGCGCGTCGTGGAGCAGCAGCGCACGGCGCTGCAGAAGAAGCTCGGCTGCGACGACGTCGACTTCCGCGTCGTCGTCAAGGACGGCAAGGTCAAGCTCAAGGCCGCCGCGCGTCGTTAGTCCCGAGAGGGCGCGGCGCGCTCGGCCACGACCGAGCGCACGTCGACCACGTACATCTGTCGCTCGCCGCGCTCGTGCGTCGAATCGATGCACACGTAGTCGCCGCTGTGCCCCCATCGCGGATGCAGATCGCAGCGGAAGCCCGTTTCGCAGGTCTCCGGCACCGAGTAGAAGCTCCCGATCTCGACGAGTTCGCCCTGCGCGTGGTCGTAGAGGAAGAGGTGGCGGTGGTACGCCTCGTCCTCGTACGAGTCGGTGAGCATCCACCGCGGGTCGCCCGGTCGCCACGTGCAGTGCCCGTTGTCGGGGAACACGATCTGCGGCGCGAGCTTCTCGACGCGGCCACTCGCATCGTCCACGAGCAGGTAGGTGTCGCCGACGAGACTCCCGCGCGGCAGCGAGAGCGCGCGCCAGAGCCAGTGGTACACGGGCAGAAGAGGCTTCACGAAATAGCGCGTGAGGTTCTTGCTCTTGCGCAGGCTCGCCACCGCCGACGCGGGTCTCCCCCACAGGCTCATCTCGCTCGCGGTGCGCCATCCCTGGTGCGACACCATCCCCGTGTCGACGAGGTTGCGCACGCCGCTCCCATCCTCGTTCGCGCTCATGAGCCGCGAGTAGATCGCGCCGTCGGGGAGCCGCCAGCAGTGGAAGAAGCTGAAGCGCGCGCCGTCGGGCGCGTACATCGCGTGCTCGAGGTAGTGCGTCGCGCCGTTCATCGAGGACTTGGGCGCGATGCGCGTCATGTCCTCGGTCGACACGACGAGGCGGTGCTCGCCCGTCTCGAGATCGAGCCAGGACAGGCCGTCTTCCTTCGGAAGTGGCTGGTTCCAGCGCTCGTCGACGACACCCTCGTAGCGGTAGCCGGGGCGCGGAAAATAGAGACGCTCGAAGTTGACGCAGATCGCGGAGCGCCCGCTCGGACTCACGGTGTACACGGGCAGCGGGAGGGTGCGCGTGGCTCCCGAGTCGACGTCGACGATGCGCGCGACGAAGTGGTCGCCCTCGCGGTCGTTGAAGACGATGCGCCGCGTGTGGTCGGGACCGAGCCACTGAAGCATCGAGCCCTGCTGCCAGTTGTAGGCCCGCGTCGTGGCGAGCTCGCGGTAGGCGCCGGTCGCGAGCTCCCAGATGCCGATCGCGACGGTGTCGCCTGCCGTCGCGAGCCGCTTCCAGTCGTGGTCGGCACGGTGCGAGAGCATGCGGCGCTCCTCGCGATCGAATGGCGACTTGTCGTAGTAGCCGAAGAAGTGGTGGCCGGGCCCGTGGGTCGAGAAGACGACGGGACAGTGCCGACTCCGCGCGCTCATTCGTCTCTGGAACCTCCTTCGAAGAGCGTGTCGAGCTTCGCGACGAGCGAACGGATCCCGGCGGCGAAGTCGTTCGCGAGAGCGATCTCGTGGGAGCGCGCCCCGAACGAGCGCAGGCGCGCGGGCGACGCAGCGACGTCCGCGATCGCCTCGGCGAACGTGCGCACGTCGTTCAGCGGGAAGATCGCGCCGTTCTCGCCCGGGAGCACCAGATCGGGCGCCGTTCCGATCGCATCCGAGCACACGGCCGGCAACCCGAAGTAGAGCGCCTCAGAGAGGGCCTTGGGCGACGGGTCGCGATTCGAGGGGAGGACGAAGAGATCGGCGGCCCGCATTGCGCTCGCGATCTGCGCCTGTCCGAGGAAACCCAGGAAGTGGACGCGATCGGCGACGCGGCGCGAGCGTGCGAGCGCTTCGAGATCCGCGCGCAATGGGCCGTCGCCGGCGAGCGCGAGGTGGACGTCCGGGCGCCGCGCGAGCGCGGGCGCCGCGAGCGCCGCGATGCAGTCGCCGGTGCACTTGTGGTCGGTGAACCTCCCCACGTTGAGAACGAGCGTCGCTTCGTGTGGAATGCCGACGCGCTCCCGGAAGCCGGCGCGCGTCTCGGCGGCGTCGCGCAGCCGAGCGAGCTCGTCGTTGTCGACGGCGCAGGGGAACGCGAAGAGCTGCTCCTCGCGAGCACCGCGCGAGATCTGGTAGTCGCGGTTGTCCGTCGAGCTGTACGCGACCGCATCGCAGTGATCGAGGAACCAGCGATTGAGCGGGTGCTTGATCGCCGTGGCGGCCCGCCCGTCGTGAAGCGTTCGCCCGCGCACCGAGCCTTCGCCGCGATAGACGATCTTCGCCCCGGCCCTTCGCGATGCGACGAGTGCGAGCCAGTTCGAGATCGACAGGTAGCCGTGCAGGATCACGGCGTCGTAGCCCCCGCGCCGGATCGCCACCCCGACTCCCGGGTTGATCCGGTCCACGACCGCCGTGAACCGCGCGGGAGAGAGGTTGCGCACGAACTCGTGCGGATATCCCTCGAGCATCGGAACGTCCCACGCCATCGCGGCGTTGAGCGTGGGATCGATCGTTCCGTCGACGCCGATCGTGTCGAGGAAGATGACGTTGGCGTCGATGCGCGGATGCGCTGCCAGCGCGCGCCAGATGCCGGCCTGGTACTGGATCGGATGGCGCGCGACGACACCCACCCGGTAGCGGCGTGCGCTCATCGCGAGGTTCCCGCTCGCACGCGACGGCGACCGACCGACGTCGCTACCGCCCCGCCACGTCGAGCCGCACGCGCGCGGCCTCGAGCTCGCGCTCGAGCTCGGCGCGCTCGAGGCTCGCGCCTTCCGCGCTCGCGTCGGCGCCGGGCGCGGGGAGCGCGGCGAGTCGTGCCTCGAGGTCGCCGACCTCGGTCTGCGCGGCGGCGCGGTCGAGCTTCGCGGCGAGGTCGCAGCGGCTGACGAGCACGGTCACGGCCTCGGCCGAGACGTCGGCGAAGCCGTCCGAGATCGCGGCCCACTG
>JAWKRT010000007.1 GCA_041389495.1 Myxococcota bacterium
ACTGCGAGCCGGCGGCGGTCTTGATCTCGACCGGGCCCGGCCGCAGCGCCGAGAGGAACCGCTCGTGCTGCTCGAGCACGCCGAAGTCGCCTTCGGTACCCGGGAGCACGACCTGCTCGACGGCGCCGTCGAAGGCCTGGCCGGTCGGCGTCACGACGGTGAGGTGCAGACCCATGGCCTACGCCATGCCCTCCGCCTTCTTGATGGCGTCCTCGATCGTTCCGACCATGTAGAAGGCCTGCTCGGGCAGCGCGTCGTGCTTGCCCTCGAGGATCTCCTTGAAGCCGCGGATCGTGTCCTCGAGCCGCACGTAGACACCGGGCGTTCCCGTGAACTGCTCCGCGACGTGGAAGGGCTGCGAGAAGAAGCGCTCGATCCGGCGCGCGCGGGCGACCGTCAGCTTGTCCTCCTCGCTGAGCTCGTCCATGCCGAGGATGGCGATGATGTCCTGCAGGTCCTTGTACTTCTGCAGCGTCGCCTGCACCTGCCGCGCGACCGTGTAGTGCTCGTGGCCGACGACCTGCGGGTCGAGGATGCGGCTCGTCGAGTCGAGCGGATCGACCGCGGGGTAGATGCCGAGCTCCGAGATGCGGCGCGAGAGCACCGTCGTCGCGTCGAGGTGCGTGAACGCCGTCGCCGGGGCCGGGTCGGTCAGGTCGTCGGCGGGCACGTAGATCGCCTGCACCGACGTGATCGACCCCTTCTTCGTCGACGTGATGCGCTCCTGCAGCTCGCCCATGTCCGTCGACAACGTCGGCTGGTAGCCCACCGCGGACGGGATGCGGCCGAGCAGCGCCGACACCTCCGAGCCCGCCTGCGTGAAGCGGAAGATGTTGTCGATGAACAGGAGCACGTCCTTGCCCTCGACGTCGCGGAAGTACTCGGCGACGGTGAGCGCCGAGAGCGCGACGCGGGCGCGGGCGCCCGGCGGCTCGTTCATCTGCCCGTACACGAGCGCGGCCTTCTGGAGCACGGTGGTGCCGTCGGAGAGCACCGAGTCCTCCATCTCGTGCCAGAGGTCGTTGCCCTCGCGCGTGCGCTCGCCGACCCCGCCGAACACGGAGTAGCCCGAGTGCTCCTTCGCGATGTTGTTGATGAGCTCCATGATGACGACCGTCTTGCCGACGCCGGCGCCGCCGAACAGGCCGATCTTCCCGCCCTTCTGGTAGGGCGCGATCAGGTCGACGACCTTGATGCCCGTCTCGAAGGCCTCGACCGAGGTCGCCTGGTCGACGTACTCCGGTGCGGCGCGGTGGATCGGGTGCTCCGCGTCGGCGCCGACGGGGCCGCGCTCGTCCACCGGCTCGCCGATCACGTTGATGATGCGTCCGAGCGTCTTCGGGCCCACCGGCACCTTGATCGGCGACCCGGTGTTCTTCACTTCCTGGCCGCGCATCAGGCCGTCGGTGCCGTCCATCGCGATGCAGCGCACCGTGTTCTCGCCGAGGTGCTGGGCGACCTCGACGACGAGGTTGTCCGGCCGGTCGTCGATCGCCGCGTTCGTCGTGCGAAGCGCGGTGTTCACCTCGGGCAGCGCGCCGGGCGGGAACTCCACGTCCACGACGGGACCCATCACCTGCACGATCTTGCCATTCTGCGACATGCCTGTTCTCCGTGGCCTCCGGTGCGCGGGCGTGCGGCGCCGCGCCCGGGGCGCGTTAGTCGAGCGCCTGCGCGCCGCTGACGATCTCGACGAGTTCCTTGGTGATCGCGGCCTGGCGCGCGCGGTTGTACTGCAGCGTCAGGGACTCGATCAGGTCCTTCGTGTTGCGCGTGGCGCTCTCCATCGCCGTCATGCGCGCGGCGTGCTCGCCCGCCTGGTTCTCGAGCGCCGCGCGGAAGACCTCGACCTCGATCGCGCGCGGCACGAGCGTCGTCAGGAGCTTCTCGGCGTTCGGCTCGAACTCGTACGGGAGCGCGGCGCCCGCGCCCTCGGCCTGCTCCGGCGTCGCGAAGGGGAGCAGCTGCACGGCGACCGGCGTCTGCGTCATGACGGTCTTGAACTCGTTGTAGACGAGCACGACCTGGTCGACCTCGCCGCTCGCGTAGCGCGCGGCGAGCTTGCGGCCGATCGCGGCCGCCCACTCGTACTCGACCCAGCCCGTGCCGACCTCGATGGCCTCGCGCAGCGCGCTCGCGTGGCGCCGGCGCACGTGGTCCGCCCCCTTGCGGCCGATCGCCGTGATCGACAGCGCGTCGATGCCGTGGCGCCGCTCGGCGATCCAGGCGTCGGCGCGCTTCGCCGCGCCGGCGTTGAACGCGCCGGCGAGGCCGCGATCCGACGTGAGCACGACGAGCTCGACGTTGTGGATCTCGTTGCGCGCCGCGAGCAGCGGGTGCTCGACGTCCGTCCCCGCCGCCGCGACCTCCGCGACCGTCTGCCGCATGCGCTCGGCGTAGGGACGCGCCTTCTTGATCGCCTGCTCCGCGCGCCGCAGCTTCGCCGCCGCGACCATGCGCATCGCCGACGTGATCTGCTGCGTCTTCTGGACGCTGCCGATCCGGCGCTTGATGTCCTTGAGGCTCGGCACCGTCAGGCGGCCTCGCTCGAGGCGGGCGCGCGGCTCGGCTGGAAGACGTTCGCGAACGCGTCGAGCGCCGCGTCGAGCTTCGCCTTCGTGGCGTCCGAGAGCACCTTCGTCTCGCGGATGTCCGCCAGCACGGCCGCGTGCTCGGCGCGCAGGAACTCGAGCATCTCGCGCTCGTAGCGCCCGATGTCGTCGAGCTCGAGCCCGCGGATCCACGACTCGCGCGACTTCTGCGGCGTCGACGCGTAGATGGAGACGACCTGCTCCTCCATCTTGAGCGGCGAGTACTGCGGCTGCTTCAGGATCTCCGTCTGCCGCACGCCGTTCGCGAGCTGCTCCTGCGTCGCCTTGTCGAGGTCGGAGCCGAACTGCGAGAAGGCCGCCATCTCGCGGTACTGCGCGAGATTCAGCTTGAGCGTGCCCGCCACCGACTTCATCGCCTTCGTCTGCGCCGCGCCACCCACGCGCGACACGGAGAGGCCGACGTTCACCGCCGGGCGCACGCCCGAGTTGAACAGATCCGTCTCGAGGAAGATCTGGCCGTCGGTGATCGAGATGACGTTGGTCGGGATGTAGGCCGACACGTCGCCGGCCTGCGTCTCGATGATCGGCAGCGCGGTGAGCGAGCCGCCGCCGAGCTCGTCGTTGAGCTTGGCCGCGCGCTCGAGCAGCCGCGAGTGCAGGTAGAAGACGTCGCCCGGGTACGCCTCGCGGCCCGGCGGGCGGCGGAGCAGCAGCGACAGCTGGCGGTACGCGACGGCCTGCTTCGAGAGATCGTCGTAGATGATGAGCGCGTGCTTGCCGTTGTCGCGGAACCACTCGCCCATCGTGCAGCCGGTGTAGGGTGAGAGGAACTGCAGCGGCGCGGGATCGGACGCGGTGGCCGCGACGACGATCGTGTAGTCCATCGCGCCGTGCTGCGTGAGCTTGTCGACCACCTGCGCGACGGTCGACTGCTTCTGCCCGGTCGCCACGTAGATGCAGAAGACGTCCGTGTCCTTCTGGTTGATGATCGTGTCGATCGCGATCGCCGTCTTGCCGGTCTGGCGGTCGCCGATGATCAGCTCGCGCTGGCCGCGGCCGACCGGCGTCATCGCGTCGATCGCCTTGATGCCCGTCATGAGCGGCTCGTTCACCGACTTGCGCGTGACGATGCCCGGCGCCTTCAGCTCGATGCGGCGCTGCTCCGCCGTCTGGATCGGGCCCTTGCCGTCGATCGGCTGGCCGAGCGCGTCGACCACGCGCCCGAGCAGCGCCTCGCCGACCGGCACCTGCACGATGCGCCCCGTGCGGCGAACGAGGTCGCCCTCGCGGATGGCGTGCGACTCGCCCATCACGGCGATGCCGACGTTGTCCTCTTCGAGGTTCAGCACCATCCCGTTCACGCCGTTCGCGAACTCGACGAGCTCGCCCGCGAGCGCGCGCTCGAGGCCGTACACGCGCGCGATGCCGTCGCCCGCGTTGAGCACGGTGCCGGTCTCGGCGACGTCGATCTCGCGGTCGTAGTCGCGGATCTCGCGCTTCAGGATGTCGGTGATCTCGCCGGGCTTGATGTCCATCGCTCAGGATCCCTTCGTGAGAGTGCTGCGCAGCCGTCCGAGCTGCGTGCGAACGCTGCCGTCGAAGACCATGTCGCCCACCGTGGCGATCGCGCCGCCGACGAGGCTCGGGTCGACCCGGATGTCGAGACGGACCTCGCGGCCCGTGCGCTGCGAGAGCGCGCGGCGCAAGCGATCCTGCTTGCGCTCGTCGAGCTCGCTCGCCGCGCGCACGTGCGCGGTGACGAGCCCGGACGCCTCGTTCGCGAGCCGCTCGAACTCCTCGTGGATGGCCTCGAAGTGCACGAGCCGGCGCTGGTCGATCAGGAACTGCAGGAAGTGCGCGACCGTCTGGGAGAGCCCTCCCTGCCGCGCGATCGCCGTCAGCACCGACTTGCGCTCCGACGCGCGGAAGCGCGGCGTGAGCAGCGCGTCGCGCAGCGGCTTGTTCTCGGCGAACAGGCTCGCGAGCTCGCCGAGCTCGCGACGGACCTCGGTCGTCGCGTTCGTCTCGCGCGCGAGCTGGAAGAGAGCGCGTGCGTAGCGGCGCGAAGATGCGGAGCCGCGCATGGCCTAGGCCCTCCCTCGGGCGCCGGTCGCGCCGTCGGCCTGCTCGACGCGCGCGATGAACTCGTCCATCAGACGGTCGCGGTCGCCCGACCCGACCTCGCGCGAGAGGATCCCCGCCGCGAGCTCGATCGAGAGGTTCGCGGCCTCCTCGCGAAGCGCGGACTGCGCGCGGCGCAGCTCCTGCTCGACGGAGGCCACGGCGTCGCGGCGGATGCGCTCCGCGGCGTCGGCCGCCTCCGCGAGGATGCGCTCCCGCTCCTCCTCCGCGCGGCGACGCGCGCTCGCGCGGATGTCGTCGAGCTCGCGGTCGAGGTCGGCGAGGCGCCGCTGCCACTCCGCGTTGCGGTGCTCGGCCTGCGAGAGCAGCTCGCTCGCCGACTTGATGTCGCCCGTGATGCGCGCGTGGCGCGCGCCGAACATCTCGCGCAGCGGCCCGCGCCCGAAGTACACGAGCGCGACGACGAGGATCGCGAAGTTGACGATCTCCGACGTCGGCAGGGCGGCTTCGCCGTGGCCGTGCTCGCCCTCGCCGCCGGAGGCGAGCGCGGGAAGCGCAGCCAGCAGCAGCGCGGCGACGCGACGCACGACGGGGGCGACGCGACCGAATCGGGAGGCGCGGGTCGCGCGGCTCATGCCACCGTCCTTCCGAGGATGCGCTCCGCGGCCTGGCGGGCGAGCTGCTCGGCCGCACCGCGCAGGCTCGCGCGCGCGTCGGCGAGCGACGCATCGAGCTCGCGGCGGCTCTGCGCGATCTCGCGCTCCGCCTCGCTGCGCGCCTCGCTCGCGATCTCGGTCTGCTGCGCGCGCGCGGCGTCGAGGTGCGCGCGGCGATCGCGGTCGCACGCTTCGCGCGTCTCGCGCACCGCCTCCTCGTAGCGCGCGAGCACGGCGTCCGCGTCGCGCTCGAGCTTCTCGGCGCGGCGGCGCGCGCCGGCGATCTTGTCCTCGCGCTCGTCGACGACCTTGAGCACGGGCTGCACGATGAGCGCGTTCACGACGGGGATGAGGAGCGCGAAGCCGACGACCAGCACGATGACGACGTTCCAGTCGTCGGGGATCAGCTTGAGCTGGCCCGCCGCGTGCGCGGCCGGTGCGGCGAGCGCCGTCGCAGCGCCGGCGAGCCACGCACCCGAGCCCGCGCGGCGAACGAACCGTCTGCGTGTCGTCACTTGCGGATGACTCCTGTCGGCGGGGCGAAGCCCGGCGCGCTCCGCTCGGAGCCTCGGCCGGGTCGGCGTTCGCCGCGCGCTCGGTCTCTCGTCGGTCCTCGTCGGTCCGTTCGCTCTCGCTCGCCGGCAGCGGGCCGCCTAACGTCGAGCCGGGTCGGAGGCGCGATCGCGTCGGCGCGATCGGCGGCAGCGAACGACTCTTCGGGAACGTGCGCGAGCACCTGGCCAACGCGTGCGGTGTCGAGAGCGAAGCCGCTCTCCGCGCCCTGGCGAGGCGGCGGCGATTCTTGCACAGGCGCGCCGAGATTCAAGGCACAGCGGGGAGCGAATCCGGCGCGGCGGCGGGGAGTTCGGGCAGTTCGAGGCGTTCGTTCCCGCTCGGCATGCGAAGCCGCCCGCGCACGCGGCATCCCTCGCGGAACACGACGCGCGGCGCGTCGATCGCTCCCACGACGGTCGCGGTGGCGGCGAGCTCCACGCGACCGCGCGCGACGATGTCGCCCTCTACCGCGCCCTCGACGCGCAGATCGTCGACGTCGATGCGACCCGCGACGCGCGCCTCGGGTCCGACGCGCAGCGCGCCGTCGGCGACGACGTCCCCGCACAGCTCGCCGAGCACGCTCGCCCGCCCGCGGAAGACGAGGAGCCCGACGAAGCGTCCACCGCGCGGCACGGCGACCGGCGCTTCGTCGCGCTGCGCGTCGGCGAGGCGGGGTGCAGCAGTTCGTTGCGGCGCCGCGACCGGCTCGCGCGCCGCGCGATCCGCCGCTGCGCGATCGGGGGTCGCGGAGTGGGCGGCTCGCTCGATCGGGTGCGTCTGCATGGCTGTCACCTCGGTTTCGCTCGTGGCCTCGCTCGGGGCCGATCGCGCGCATCGCGGCGCGCGCTCTCGCGATCGTCGCACGCGACCGCCCGCGGCGCGCGTGCTCGCGCCGCGGGTGCGGATCGCTTCAGCGCCCGCCCAGCAGGAGATCGGTGATCCGCTCCAGGTCCTCGTCGCCGAAGAACTCGATCTCGATCCGGCCTCGCTCGACCTCGCCGGTGATGCGGACACGCGTCTGGAGGCGCTGGCGAAGCTGCTCGGCGACGGGCTCGAGCGCACGGTTCACCGCGCGCGCGTCGCCATCGGACGCGGGCGGCGCATCGGCCGCGTCGGCGCGCGCGCGCTTGCGGGGTCGATCGGGGCCTGCGTAGTCGCGCGCGAGCGCCTCGCTCGCGCGGACCGAGAGCGCGTCGCGCAGGATGCGCTCGCGGAGCAGGCGCTGGCGCTCGGGGCTCGTCACCTGCAGCAGTGCCTTCGCGTGCCCCATCGTTAGGCGGCCGGCCTCGACGTCCTCCTGCATCTCGCGCGGCAGCTCGAGCAGGCGCAGGTGGTTCGCGACGCTCGAGCGGTCGAGCCCGACGCGCGCGCCGATGTCGTCCTGGGTCGCGCCGGTCGCCGCGAGCGCACGATAGGCGTGCGCGAGCTCGATCGGGTTCAGGTCGTGGCGCTGCACGTTCTCGACGATCGCGAGCTCGAGGCGGTCGCGCGGCTCGACGTCGGCGACGACGGCCGGAATCGTCTCGCGACCCGCCGCGCGCGATGCGCGCCAGCGGCGCTCGCCGACCACGAGCTCGTAGTGCCCGTCGCCCGCGCTGCGCACGACGACGGGCTGCAGGACGCCGTGGCGTGCGATCGATTCCGCGAGCTCCTTCAGGTGCTCGGGGTCGAACACGCGGCGCGGCTGGTCGGGGTTCGGGCGGATCGCGTCGACGGGAAGCTCGAGCGGGCCGGGCGCCGGTAGCGCCGGCGCGGCGGCGGCGCCGGGAGCAGCGGGCGGGCGCGGCGCGGGCGCAGCGGCGTCCGGCGTCCTCGCAGTCGGGATGAGAGCGCCGAGCCCGCGGCCGAGCGCGCTTCGCTTCGCGGTCATGCTTCGTCTCCCTCGTCCTCGGCGTCGCTCTCTGCGTCGTGCGCGCGCGACGGCAGCGCGAAGCCGCTCGCACTCGCGCTTCCGCTCGCGCGCGCCCCCGCCGCGAGGGGAGGTGGCGCGCTGCCGCCCGCCGGCACGTCGAGGCGCGCGAGCAGCTCGTCGGCGAGCTCGAGATACGCGAGCGCGCCCTTCGACTGCAGGTCGTAGAGCAGGATGGGCTTGCCGTGGCTCGGCGCTTCCGAGAGGCGCACGTTGCGCGGGATCGTCGTCTGCAGGACGCGATCGCCGAAGTGGGCGCGCACCTCGGTCTCGACCTGGCGCGCGAGGTTGTTCCGGCGATCGAACATCGTGAGGACGATGCCATCGAGCTCGAGCGCGGGGTTGAGACCAGAGCGCACGAGCTCGACGGTCTCGGTGAGCCGCGCGAGGCCCTCGAGCGCGTAGTACTCGCACTGGAGCGGGATCAGCACGCTGTCGGCCGCGGTCAGCGCGTTGAGCGTGAGGATGCCGAGCGAGGGCGGACAATCGATCAGGATCAGGTCGTAGAGGTCGCGGACGTCGGCGAGTGCGCGCTCGAGGCAGCGCTCGCGCGCTTCGGCCGTGACGAGCTCGATCTCGGCGCCGACCAGATCGGGGCCCGACGGGACCAGGTGCAGGTGCTCGAGCGCGGTCGCGCAGGTCGCGTCCTTCATGACGCACGCGCCGATCAGCGCGTCATAGACCTGGGTCTCCGGGTCGCGGACGCCGTACGCGCTCGATGCGTTCCCTTGGGGGTCCAGATCGATCAGGAGGGTCGGGTGCTCGGAGACCGCGAAGCTCGCAGCGAGGTTGACCGCGGTTGTGGTTTTTCCCACCCCACCCTTCTGGTTGACGATCGCGATGACTCGGCTGCGAGGCGGCATCGGCGGAACCTGGGCGCTCGGGATTCGCGGTCGGGGGGATGGCAGCGTAGGTACCACAGGCGCCGGATGCGCGCAGGGCGAGCCGCATCAGGTCGCGCGCGACAGCCAGACGGCGCGCTCCTCGAAGCGGCCAGGCGCATCGGGATCGGGTGTCCGGTAGCGACGCACTTCGATCGCTGACGTGCCCGCCGCACTCGTGGGAGGAGTGGCGTGGCCGGACGCCGGAATGCCGAGCAGGCCGCCGGGCCGAACCCAGCCGCGAATCATGGCGAGCACCTCGCTCGGT
Organism: Myxococcota bacterium; assembly: GCA_041389495.1. NCBI lineage: Bacteria > Pseudomonadati > Myxococcota > Myxococcota bacterium. Next base: position 8,904 of record JAWKRT010000007.1, read on the forward strand.
GGGCCCACTGCCTGGGCCAGGGCCACGTCGTGCGGGATCGCCTCGATCTCCTCGATCCGGCCTCGAAGCGGCGTGGCGTTCGCGATCTCGATCTCGCGGATTGCAGCCCGCTGGAAGTGGTGGCGCCGCTCGCGCGACTCGACGAGCGTGATTCGGGCCTCGGGCCGCAGGATGGCGATGGGGAGGCCCGGGAAGCCGGCGCCCGACCCGAGGTCTGCAAGCGAGCCGAAATCGGGGAGGGCCTCGGCGAGGCAGACGGCCGGGACCGCAAGCCGATCGGCAATGCGCTCCGGCTCGCGGTGCCCGGTGAGGTTCATTCGCTCATTCCACTGGGCGACCAGCAGCGACAGAGCGGCAAGCCGGCGTCGCGCTCCGGCGTCGACCGCGATTGCGAGCGACTCGAGCGACGCTTCGATTCGCGCATCGATCCGGTCGAGATCCCGAGCCACGGCGAGTCCTCGTCGGCGTCGTCCCGCGCCCGGGACGCTTGCGTTCCCCGTGGAACGCTCCAGAGCAGGTCGGGCGCGCCCCCTGCAGCTCTCGATACGCCCCGAATGAGAAAGGGCCGGCGGGCACCATCGCCCGCCGGCCCCTCATTCTTGCGCAGCCGCTCGCGCAGAGCTGCGCGGAACCTCCGGAATCCCGCGTTCCACGTGGAACCCGGAATCTCCGGATCGGACCCATCACCCCCCGTTGCCGGACTTCTCCGAGCTGCGAACGGCGTCCTCGTACTCGGGCGCTCCCTCCGGGACCACGAGCACCTGGCGATAGCGGCCGGAGCCCTCGCTCAACGTCGCGATTCCCTCCGCGTCGCGCAGCGCGACGTGGATGATGCGGCGGTCCTTCGGACTCATGGGGTCGAGTGCAACGGTCCGCCCGGAGTCCGCGGCGCGCTTCGCGGCGCGGTCCGCGAGCCGGCCGAGGAACTCCTCTCGCTTCTCCGATCGCCCATCCGCATCCACGATCACGCGGGGCGCATCGGCGTCGAGCTGCAGCGCCGCCTGGTTCGCAAGCATCTGGAGCGCGTCGATCGCGCGCCCATCACCCGCACTCAGGCGCTCGACTGCTTCGCCTCGGATCTGGAAGATCGTGAAGTCCCCCTCGGCGCTCTGCTCGATCTCGAACCCACCGAGCACCATGCGCTCGATGGCCCCGACCAGGAAGCGCCCCGCATCACTCAGCTCGCCGCGAACGGTTCCCTTCGACTCGCCGATCGGAGCGGAGGGCGCGGGCCCGGGCTCGTCGTCTTCGGCCGCTCGCGCTCGCGCACGGTCGCGACCACGACCGCCGTCGCGGTCCCGATCGCCGTCGCGATCGCGGCCTCCGTCGCGGTCGCGGCCCCCGTCGCGATCCCTCCGACCGTCCCGGTCTCTCCCGCGGCCGCGCTCGCGATCACCGCGGTCCCCTCGCTCTCCGCGCCCGCCGCGGTCGCGCCGGCCGCCCCTGTCGCCGCGATCTCCGCGATCGTCGGAGGCGCCGCCTCCCGCCGGTACGCGCGGCGCAGACGCCGGCGCCGCCACGACCAGCGCGCGGCCGGCCAGTCCGTGGACGGACAGCACGTCGAGCGTCGCGATCCGCAGCTCCGCGGCCTCGACGCCGAAGTATCGGGCGGCCTCCGCGACCGCGTCCTCGCGCGTCTCGGCGACGAACTCCCTGGGCTCTCTCTTGTGGTCGTACATCGATGACTCTCCCTCGTCGGATGCCGCTATGCGCCGTCTCTCAGGCGCCCGCCGGCTTCATGTTCCGCCCGATCCACCACTGGTGCGCGATGCCGAGGAAGTTGCTCAGCATGTAGTAGAGCACCAGGCCGGACGGAAACTGGTAGAAGAGCACCAGCATCATGATGGGCATCATCACCATCATCATGCGCTGCTGCGCGGGATCGGGGCCGGCGGGCTGGAACTTCGCCTGCACCGCCATGCTCACCGACATCAGGATCGGGAGCACGCGGAACGGGAGGCCGACCCCCGGAATCGTGAACAGGGATTCCGGAGCTGACAGATCTGTCATCCAGAGCACGAACGGCGCGTGCCGCAGCTCGATCGAGCTCTGCAGCGCGTAGAAGAGCCCGATGAACACCGGCATCTGCAGGAGCAGCGGCAGACACCCACCGAGCGGGTTGACGCCGCTCTCGCGGTAGAGCGACATCATCGCCTGCGACTGCTTCTCGCGGTCGTCTCCGTACTTCTCCTGGATCTCCTTCATCTGCGGCTGCAGCTTCCGCATCTTCTCCATCGACTTCATCTGCTTCTGGAGGATGGGAAGCGTCGCGACGCGCACGAGCAGCGTCAGCGCGATGATCGCGACGCCATAGTTCGGCACGATGCTGTACAGCGCGCGCAGCAGCCAGAGGAAGAAGTGCGTGAGCGGCTCGAGCCAGCGATAGCCGAGGTCGATCGACCGCTGCAGGTTCGCGCCGAACGCGAGCAGCTCGTTTTCGAGCTTCGGCCCGACGTAGCCCTCGAACTCCTGCGTGATGCGGTTGCCCGACGGCAACGCGATCGGCGCATAGCGGAACACGTTGACCGCCGACGCTCCGAACAGTCCGTCGCGCGCGGGCGTGCCCACTGAAGTCCGCGCGTAGATCGTCGCTGCACCGGCCGTGCGACGCGGTGCGAGCACGCCGATGAAGTACTTCGTATCGACGCCGAACCACTCGAGGCCGCCTTCGCCCGCCTCGTTCGGCTCGCCCTTGTCGCCGCCGAGCCCGAGGAAGCCGCTCGAACCCACGCTCTCGACGGCCACGCGACGCACCGAGCCGTCGTGCAACGTCACGAGCGAGAGCTGTCGATAGTCGTTTCCGTGCACCTGGTTCGCGGGCCACTCGACCGCGAACCGCGGCGAGAGCAGCTCGCCCGACGCGTTCTCGACCGACACCGAGAACTCGAACGCGTGACCGTCCGGCTCGAACCGGAACGTCTTCCGAACGGTGACGCCGCGCCGCGTGAGCACGAACGACGCTCCGTGCTCGCTCCGCTCTTCGACGGCGAAGGACGCGGCGCGCAGATCGCCGAGCCCGAGCTCCTCGAAGGGCGTCGCTCCCACGCGCACCGGCGCCGTCTCGGGCGCCAGGAGCAGATCGATCGGCGCCTCGCCCGGCGGGTCCCAGCTCACGTAGTCCGTGATCTCGTACGAGACGAGCACGGCGCCGCGACTGCTCAGGACGGCGCGGTAGTCGTCGCCGCGGATCTCGATCCGCTCCTCCGGTGCATCGGGAAGCGCCGGCGGCGCGCTCGCTTCGAGCGCCGGCGACTCCGCGACGGTGCGCGGGTCCGCTTGCGCCGCCGCGGCGTTCGCCTCGGACGCGACGCCCGGGGACGCGCCCTGTTCGACCTTCTCGGCGTCCGCACCTTCCGGTGTGCGCGACTGCTGGCTCGTCCACAGCGTGACGACGAGCAGCGACAGCACCACGGCGAGCAGGAAGTTCCGATCCAAGGCCTGACGCTCCTAGCTCGCTCGGCGCGCCGACGGACGCGCGGGAGGTACGGGATCGAATCCGCCCTCGCAGAGCGGATGACACCGAGCGATTCGAGTCGCGGCGAGTCGGCTGCCGCGCACGACGCCGTGCACCTGCAGCGCCTGCGACGCGTAGGACGAGCAGCTCGGGTGGAAGCGGCAGCGCGGCCCGAAGAACGGCGAGACGAAGCGCTGATAGACGCCGATCGATGCGCACGCCGTTCGAACGACAGCGTCGCCGAGACGTCCCCCCGCCGCGCTCACGACTGCGCCCGCGCGCGGCGCCGGAACATCGCGCTGAGCCGCTCGCCGACGACGTCGGGGCGGAGCTCCGCCGCCTCCCGCCTCGCGATCACGACGATGTCGAGACCCGCTTCGGGCACCGGAAGTGCAGACGCACAGGTGCGGAACCACGTGCGAACGGCGCGCTTCACGCGATTTCGCGCGACCGCGTTTCCGACCCTTCGACTCGCCGTGATGCCGAGACGCGCGCGACCGGTCGCTCGTGGCCCCGGTGGCGACAGCAGCACGACGAACTCGCGCGAGCTCATGCGCTCCGAGTTCGCGGACACCCGTCGGTAGTCACGCGACGAACGGAGGCGATCCGACCGCCGGAAACGGCCGGTACCCGAGCTCATTGCTATTTGGACGGCGTGGTCGCGGCCAGCCGCTTGCGACCCTTTGCGCGGCGCCGCTTCAGAACGTTGCGACCACCTGCGGTCTTCATTCGGGCGCGGAAGCCGTGCGTTCGACGGCGGCGGATTCGGCTCGGCTGATACGTTCGCTTCATGGTCTCGCGTCTTTCCCGGATCCCCGAGGTCGAGGGGATCGGTCGGCGTGGTCTCGCTGTGTGGATGGCGCGCGGCGATGGAGCCGCGGCCGAGCGCTCGGAACGGGTGCGCTCGAGAGCCCGCGGAGGATACCGGCGGCGCGGCGTGTCGCCACCCGAATCCGCCGCCGGTCGGCGCCTTCCAATCGCGTTCGCGACGACGTGCCGACGCCGCGGTCGTGGTAGTATCGCCGCCGCGAACCCCTCTGGCTCCGAGCCCTGCCGGGCAGGCGTCGGGAAGTCGCCACCCGGTCGGTCCCGCGCACCGAGCGCACCGAGAAGAACCTTCCTCCGATCGCGGAGATACGTGGGTTCTGTCGATCCGATCCGACGCCTTCTCCTACGACTTCCTCCTTCCTTCGAGAGAGTCGGAAAGAGAGGAGAGGCGAACGTGATCCAGAAGAACCGCAAGGAGATCATGCGGCCATGAAGCTCGTGATTGCGAAGAGTGAGCTGCAGAGGGGCCTGAACCGGATCCAGGCCATCGTCGAGAAGCGCAACTCGATGCCGATCCTCGCGAACGTCCTCCTCGAGGCCCAGGGCAAGGGCGAGGAGGGCTCGCTCCGCCTCGCCGCGACCGACCTCGAGGTGGGCATCCAGGACGTCCATCGGGCGGAGGTCAAGAAGGACGGCGGCCTCACCGTCTCCGCGAAGAAGCTCTACGAGATCGTGCGCGAGCTCCCCGACGAGCCCATCGAGCTCGAGGCGACCAAGAACTCGTTCCTCTCGATCCGCTGTGCGCGAGTCAGCTTCACGCTCGCCGGCACGGCGCCGGAGGAGTACCCGACGCTCCCGAGCTTCGCGCCCGAGAAGACCGTCGTGGTCCCCGCGGCCGTGCTCGCTGCGATGATCGAGCGGACGATGTACGCGGCCTCGCTCGACGAGACCCGGTACAACCTCAACGGCGTGCACCTCGAGGTGCTCGCGGACAGCGGCAAGCTGCGCATGGTGGCGACGGACGGCCACCGCCTCGCGAGCGTCGACCGCAGCTTCGGCGACGACGTGAGCGCGCTCGCCAGCGGCGTGATCATTCCCCGCAAGGGGCTGGGCGAGCTGAAGCGGCTCGTCGACGAGGACGACGCCGACGAGATCGAGCTCGCTTTCGAGGGCAACAGCGGTCTCGCGCGCAAGGGCGCCGTCACGCTCGTCATGCGCCTGATCGAGGGCGAGTTCCCGAACTACGGGCAGGTCGTCCCGAAGAACGTGACACGGCGGGTCACGCTCCCCGCCGAGAACCTCGCCCACGCGCTGCGCCGCGTCGCCCTGCTCTCCTCGGAGCGGAGCCGCGCGGTCAAGCTCGAGATCGGCGACCACAAGCTCGCCGTCTCGTCGAGCAACCCCGACCTCGGCGATGCCCGCGAGGAGCTCGACATCGACTACGACGGCGAGCCGCTCGCGATCGGCTTCAACGCGCGATACCTGCTCGACGTGCTCGGAGCGCTCCGCACCAAGGAGGTGACGCTCGGGTTCCAGGACGAGCTGTCACCGGCGAAGCTCGCACCGACCGACGACGAGGACACCCTCGCGGTCGTCATGCCCATGCGGATCTAGCCGGCGCGGGGGCTTTGCGAACGCGCTCGCACGAGCGGGCGCGCTCCGCGTCGCGAGTGGGCGCGAAAAGGCGAACTCGGAGCCTTTACGCGCACTTACCCTTCGACTACGCTCGCCCTCGCGCTCGCCCCGTCCCATCCTTAGAGGGCGGCTCCACCACCTGCGGTGGAGCCGCGACTCCCGAAGGCGGACGGAGGTCACCCCCGACCGGGCGCAGCACGTGACTGCCGGCCTTCGTGGCGCGTGACCCGAGGCGACGACGGGACTGGACAGGACTTGGCCGACGCTGACGAGCCGGACGGCGTTTGCTCGCCGATCCACGCTCGACCTGCAGCAGTGCAGCGACCCGCAGGCTGCGCTGCCTTGACGAGCTGGCGCGATGTCGGCTCGAGGATCGACGGGATCGAGCACCTGTGAGCTACGACGCGAGTTCGATCGAGGTCCTCGAAGGCCTCGAGCCGGTCCGCAAGCGACCGGCGATGTACATCGGGACGACCGGCCCGGACGGCCTCCACCATCTCGTCTACGAGGTCGTCGACAACTCGATCGACGAGGCGCTCGCCGGCTACTGCAAGGAGGTCGGCGTCACGATCCACGCCGACAACAGCGTCACCGTCGTCGACGACGGACGCGGCATTCCGGTCGACGAGCATCCCACCGAGAAGCGGTCCGCCGCCGAGGTCGTGATGACGACCCTCCACGCCGGCGGGAAGTTCAACGAGAACAGCTACAAGGTCTCGGGCGGCCTGCACGGCGTCGGCGTCTCGTGCGTGAACGCGCTGTCGAGCCGTCTCGAGCTCGAGATCCGCCGCGAGGGCAAGGTCTGGCGGCAGACCTACGAGCGCGGTGTCCCGACGAGCGCGCTCGAGGCCATCGGGACGACGGACAAGACGGGCACGCGCGTCACCTTCCATCCCGACCCCGACATCTTCCCCATCACCGAGTACTCGTTCGACACGCTCTCGCAGCGTCTGCGCGAGCTCTCGTTCCTGAACGCGGGAGTGCGCATCCAGATCTCGGACGAGCGCACCAAGAAGAGCCACGACTTCTGCTACGAGGGCGGCATCCGCTCGTTCGTCGAGCACCTCAACAAGAACCGCGCGCCGCTGCACCCCGAGCCCGTCTACATCGCGGGCGAGCGCACCTTCTCGGATCACGGCCGCGAGGTGCCCGTCACCGTCGACATCGCCCTCCAGTACAACGACTCGTACAACGAGGCCGTCTACTCGTTCGCGAACAACATCAACACCGTCGAGGGCGGAACGCATCTCGTCGGCTTCCGCACCGCACTCACGCGCACGCTCAACCGCTACATCCAGACCTCGCAGGGCGGCAAGGACGCGAAGTCGAAGGCCGAGAACGTCTCGGGCGACGACCTGCGCGAGGGGCTGACGGCCGTGGTCTCCGTGAAGCTCCCGCAGCCCGAGTTCGAAGGGCAGACCAAGGCGAAGCTCGGCACGAGCGACGTGCGCGGCATCGTCGAGCAGATCGTCTACGACCAGCTCGGCGCGTTCCTCGAAGAGAACCCCAACGTCGCGAAGCCGATCGTCGCGAAGGTCGTCGAGGCGATGAAGGCGCGCGAGGCGGCCCGCAAGGCGCGCGACCTCGCGCGGCGCAAGGGCGCGCTCTCCGACTTCAGCCTTCCCGGCAAGCTCGCCGACTGCCAGGAGCGCGACCCGACGTTGTGCGAGCTGTTCATCGTCGAGGGCGACTCGGCCGGCGGCACGGCCAAGCAGGGACGCTCGCGCGAGACGCAGGCCATCCTGCCGATCCGCGGAAAGATCCTCAACGTCGAGCGCGCGCGCCTCGATCGCATGCTCGCGAGCGCGGAGATCCAGGCGATCACGGCGGCGATCGGATGCGGCATCGGCCCCGACTTCGAGCTCGCGAAGGCGCGCTACCACAAGATCATCATCATGACGGACGCGGATGTGGACGGCTCGCACATCCGCACGCTGCTGCTGACGTTCTTCTACCGCCAGATGCGCCCGCTCGTCGAGGCCGGCTACCTCTACATCGCACAGCCGCCGCTGTTCAAGGTCAAGCGCGGACGCAGCGAGCGCTACATCAAGGACGAGGCGGCGCTCGAGACGCACCTGCTCGACAACGCGCTCGGCAACCTGAGCGTCACGGCCGAAGGACAGGCCTCGCCGCTCGCCGAGCCGGCGTTGCGCGAGCTGCTGCGCCACGCGAGCGCCGCGAAGCGGCTGCTCGACCTGCTCGCGCTGCGGAAGATCGACGAGCGCGTCGTGCGCGCGGCCGTCGTCTCGGGCACGCCGAGCGAGCAGGATCTCGCCGACGCCGAGCGCCTGCGCGGCCCGGTCGCCGACCGGCTCGAAGCCGAGCTCGCGCGCATCGATCCCGAAAGCGACGGCGTGCAGTGGAGCGTCGAGCCGGACACCGAGCACGGCGCGCACCGCCTCGTCGCGACGACGCGCCGCGCGGGCGCCACGCAGCGCACCGTCTTCGACACGCCCTTCCTGCGCTCGCCGGACTTCCAGCGGCTCCAGCAGCTGCAGGCGGCGATCCGCGAGGTCGGCGCGCCGCCCTACGCGCTGCGCCAGGGCGACGACGAGGCGCTGGCGATTCCCGGCGCGGTGCGGCTGCTCGAGGCGGTGCTCGACATCGGGCGCAAGGGCATCTCGATCCAGCGCTACAAGGGCCTCGGCGAGATGAACCCCGACCAGCTCGCCGACACCACGATGAACAAGGATCGGCGCACGCTGCTCCAGGTGCGCATCGAGGACGCGATCGCATCGGACGACGTGTTCGCGACGCTCATGGGCGACGACGTCGAGCCGCGGCGGGCCTTCATCGAGGAGAACGCGCTGAACGTCGAGAACCTCGACATCTAGCGCGCGGAGAGGGACGTGGCGGACGAGCCGAACCAGCCCGGTCAGCCGGACGCGCCGCAGGACGACGCGGCGGCGACCGCCGCATCGTCGTCCGGCGGTGCCGGCGGCAACGGAGCCGACGGCGGCGGGGCGACGCCGCCCGGCGGCGCGTCGAGCTCCCAGCCGATCGCGATCGAGGACGAGGTCCGCTCGTCGTTCCTCGCGTACTCGATGTCCGTCATCATCTCCCGCGCGCTGCCCGACGTGCGCGACGGTCTGAAGCCCGTCCACCGCCGCATCCTCTACGCGATGAACCAGGAGGGCCTGCTCTCCAACCGCGCGTACAGCAAGAGCGCGGGCGTCGTCGGCGAGGTGCTCAAGCACTACCACCCGCACGGCGACTCGGCCGTCTACGACGCCATGGTGCGCATGGCGCAGGACTTCTCGCTCCGGTACCCGCTCGTCGACGGCCAGGGGAACTTCGGCTCGATCGACGGCGACCCGGCCGCCGCCTACCGCTACACCGAGGCCCGCCTCAACCGGCTCGCCGAGGAGATGCTGCGCGACATCGACCGCGACACGGTCGGCTTCGCGCCGAACTTCGACGGCTCGATGCAGGAGCCCGTCGTCCTGCCGACGCGCGTCGCGAACCTGCTCGCGAACGGCTCGTCCGGCATCGCGGTCGGCATGGCGACCAACATCCCGCCTCACAACCTGCGCGAGCTCACCGAGGCCATCGTGCTCGAAGCGCGCAACCCCGACTGCACCGTCGACGACCTGCTCGAGAAGATGCCCGGGCCCGACTTCCCGACGGCCGGGCTGATCTGCGGGCGCGAGGGAATCCGCAGCTACTACATGACGGGCCGCGGCCACCTCACGCTGCGCGGCCGCGCGCAGATCGAGGAGACGAAGAAGGGCACGCCGCGCATCGTCGTCACCGAGATTCCGTACCAGGTGAACAAGGCCGCGATGCTCGAGCGCATGGCCGAGCTCGTGCGCGAGGGGCGCATCGAGGGCATCACCGACCTCCGCGACGAGAGCAATCGCGAGGGCATGCGCGTCGTGATCGAGCTGCGCAAGGATGCGCCCGACGAGGTGATCCTGAACCAGCTCTACAAGCTCACGCCGCTGCAGCAGACGTTCGGCGTGAACCTGGTCGCGCTCGTGAACGGGCGCCCGCAGACGCTCTCGGTGAAGCAGTGCCTGCGCCACTTCATCGACTTCCGCCGCGAGGTCGTGATCCGACGCGCGGTCTACGACCTCGAGCAGGCGCGCGCGCGCGCCCACATCCTCGAGGGCTTCGAGATCGCGCTCGACCACCTCGACGAGGTGATCGCGATCATCCGCGCCGCCTCGGACACGGCCAACGCGCGCGAGCAGCTGATGGCGCGCTTCGGCCTGTCGGAGCGCCAGGCGCAGGCCATCCTCGACATGCGCCTGCGCGCGCTCACCGCGCTCGAGCGACAGCGCGTGCTCGACGAGCTCGCCGAGCTTCGCGCGCGCATCGCCGACCTCGAGGACCTGCTCGCGAGCGACGCGCGCGTGCTCGACGTCGTGATCGAGGAGGTGCAGGAGGTCGCCACCGCGTTCGGCGACGACCGCCGCAGCGAGATCACGGGCGCCGTCGAGGACTTCCACGCCGAGGACCTGATCGTCGAGGAGGACATGGTCGTCACCCTGTCCCACTCGGGGTACATCAAGCGCAACCCGCTCACGCAGTACCGCGCGCAGCGCCGCGGCGGCAAGGGCGCTCGCGGCATGCAGACGCGCGAGGAGGACTTCGTCCGCCACCTGTTCGTCGCGAGCACGCACGCGTACCTGCTGTTCTTCACGAACCGCGGCCGCGTGCACTGGCTCAAGGTGCACGAGCTGCCGCAGCTCGGGCGCGCGGCGAAGGGCAAGCCGCTCGTGAACCTGCTGCAGCTGCAGAAGGACGAGCGCGTCCAGACGATGCTCGCGGTGCGCAGCTTCGACGACGTCGAGGGCGACTGCGTGCTGCTCGTGACGCGCGCGGGCGTCGTGAAGAAGACGACGCTCGACGCGTTCTCGAACCCCCGCCGCGGCGGCATCATCGCGATCAACCTGTCCGAGGACGACGAGCTCATCTCGGCGGGCCGCACGCGCTCCGGCAACGAGGTGATCCTCGCTTCGCGCACGGGCAAGTCGATCCGCTTCGACGAGAGCCAGGTGCGCCCGATGGGCCGCGCGGCCGGCGGCGTGCGCGGCATGACGCTCGCCGCGGGCGACGAGATCGTCGGCATGGAGATCCTGTCGCCCGGCGCCACGGTGCTCACCGTGACCGAGCGCGGCTACGGCAAGCGCACCCCGCTCGAGGACTACCGCGTCCAGCGCCGCGGCGGCCAGGGCATCATCACGATCCGCGCCAACGAGCGGAACGGCTCGGTCGTCGGCGTCGCCCAGGTGGTCGACGACGACGATCTCATGCTCATCACCGACGGCGGCAAGGTCCTCCGCTGCCGCGTCTCCGGCATCTCGACGATGGGCCGCAACACGCAGGGCGTGCGCGTCATGGACCTCGAGGAAGGCGAGACGCTCGTCGCCATCGCGCGGCTCGCGGAGGGCGACGTCTCCGAGGGAGACGGCGAGGCCGGCACCGCCTAGCACCGAGGAGCGCGCGAGCCCCGTGCCTTCCCGCAAGACGACGAAGTCGAGCCAGCTCTTCCGGCGCGCGAAGCGGCGCATCCCGGGCGGCGTGAACTCGCCCGTGCGCGCATTCGGCTCGGTCGGCATCTCGCCGCCACCCTTCATCGCGCGGGGCAAGGGGAGCCGCATCGTCGACGTCGACGGCAACGAGTACGTCGACTACGTGGGCTCGTGGGGGCCGCTCATCCTCGGCCACGCCGACCGCGAGGTGCTGCGCGCGATCGAGCGCGCGGCGAAGAGCGGCACCACGTTCGGCGCGCCGACGGCGCGCGAGATCGACCTGGCCGACGCCGTGCGCCGCGCGCTGCCGTCCATCGAGATGATGCGCATGGTGAGCTCGGGGACGGAGGCGACGATGAGCGCCATCCGCCTCGCGCGCGCCGCGACGGGGCGCGAGCGCGTGCTCAAGTTCGAGGGCTGCTACCACGGCCACAGCGACGGGCTGCTCGTCGGGGCCGGGAGCGGCGTCGCGACGCTCGGCATCCCGGGCTCGCCCGGCGTTCCGAAGGCCATGACGCGCCTCACGGTGCAGGCGCCGTACAACGACCTCGACGCGACGTTCGAGGCCTTCGAGCGCTGGGGCGACGACATCGCCTGCGTCATCGTCGAGCCGATCGCGGGCAACATGGGCTTCGTGCCGCCGGTGCCGGGCTTCCTGCCCGGCCTGCGCCGCCTGTGCGACCAGTTCGGCGCGCTGCTGATCTTCGACGAGGTGATGACGGGCTTCCGCGTCGCGCACGGCGGCGCGCAGCGTCTCTACGACGTGAAGCCCGACCTCACGACGCTCGGCAAGGTGATCGGCGGCGGCCTGCCCGCGGCGGCCTACGGCGGCCGCGCGGAGCTGATGGAGCGCATCGCGCCGGCCGGCGACGTCTACCAGGCCGGCACGCTCTCCGGGAACCCGCTCGCGGTCGCCGCGGGGCTCGCGACGCTGCGAAGGCTCGCGAAGCCCGGCGTCTACGAGAAGCTCGAGCGGCGCGCCGAGAGCCTCGCGCGCGGGCTCGTCGAGGCGGGCGAGTCGGCGGGCGTCGCCGTGCACGCGGGCTGCGCGGGCGGGATGTTCGGCTTCTTCTTCCTGTCCGAGGGCCAGCAGGGACCGATCCGGAGCTTCGCCGACGCGAAGCGCGCCGACGCCGATCGCTTCCGGCGCTTCTTCGCGGCGATGCTCGACCGCGGCATCTATCTCGCGCCGTCGCCGTTCGAGGCGGGCTTCGTGTCGCTCGCGCACACCGGGCGCGACGTCCGCAAGACGCTCGAGGCGGCGCGCGAAGCGATGCAACGAGTCGCTGCAGACCGTTGAGGCCCCGGGGGCGAGCGGCTAGCATCCGCCGGCCCTCGGACCGCGTGGAGGGCTTCCGCGTTGGGCTTTCCGCGTCCTCGATTGCCGAAGCCTCCCGAGTCCGGAAGGCGTCGGCAGGCCAAGGCCTATGAAGGCGCCTTCGAAGCCGTCGCGGCCGTCATCATCGCGGCGCTGCTCGGATATGGCGCCGACGCGAAGCTCGGCAGCACGCCGTGGGGGCTGCTCGTCGGCGTCGCGATCGGCTTCGCGGCGATGGTGCTTCGATTGTTCCGGCTCGGGCGCGAGCTCGAGCTCGTGGATGCGCCGCGCGCCGGGACACCGGGTGAACGGGAGACCGGCGAGGAAGCTGGCGCGAGCGACGGGAGCGACGACGGGCCCGGCCCGCCCCGCTGACGGCGCGTCGAGTCAGGGCGAGCGCGGGTCGGGTGGAGCCGGCCACCGCAGGATGCAGGCGACGTGAGGATCCGCGACGACATCGAGGGCATGAGCCTCGCCCTGAGCGCCGGCGCCGTCGGCGCCGCGTACGCGCTCGCGCCCGCGCCGTTCGCCGACGGTCTCGCGATCGGCGCGGCGATCGAGGCGCTCAACCTGCGCGCGCAGGTGCGCGCGGCGCGCCACTTCTTCCGCGCGAGCGCCGACGCCGAGCAGGGTGCCGGCCCGTGGATCGGCGGCTTCGGGTTCCGCTTCGGTCTGACGGCCGCGGCCGTGATCGCGGCGCTGCATTTTGGTACCGATCCCGCCGGCCTGCTCCTCGGACTCTCGCTCGCGATGCCCGCGGTCGTGGTCTGGGCGTGGCGCAACCGGCCGCCGGTCGTCGCGCACGAGCTCGCCGCACCCCTCGAGCCCGACGACCCGAGCTGGGACAACTGGAGCATCTGGCGCGCCACCGAGGTCGAGCCGCCGACCGACGAAGAGCGCGACGACAGAGGAATGCAGATCATCCCATGAGCATCTACGACCTCGTTCCCGGCCATCTCCCCGTCGTCTACTCGGCGTCGCTGCTCGCCGCCGCGCTGCTCGTGCTCGCCGGCCTCTCGGTGAAGCGCAAGATCGAGGCCGGCGGTGTCGTGCCCGACCGGGGCATCACGCTGCGCAACGTCTTCGAGGCGATCGTCGAGTACCTGCTCGACATGGCGGACGCGACGATGGGCCACGAGGGGCGCAAGTACCTCGGCGTCGTGTGCTCCATCTTCTTCTTCATCCTGATCGCGAACCTGATGGGACTCGTGCCGCTCGTCGGCGGCGCGACGAGCTACGTCGAAGCGGCGTGCGCCTGGGCCATCATCGCGTTCCTCGTCTACAACTTCGTCGGCATCAAGACGCACGGGTGGAAGTACGTCTACCAGTTCATGGGGCCGTCGCTGCTCGACCTCCACGTCGGCGGCAGGAAGTTCCACGTGCGTGCGCTGGCGCCGCTCTTCCTTCCGCTCGAGCTGCTGCTCCACGGTGCGCGCATCCTCACGCTCACGGTCCGCCTCCTCGCCAACATGTTCGCCGACCACACGGTCGTCGGCGTGTGGATCAGCATGGTGCCCATCGCGGTGCCCGCGATCTTCATGGGCCTCGGGACGCTCGTCGCGTTCCTGCAGGCCTTCGTGTTCGCCCTCCTCACGATGATCTACATCGGATCTGCGCTCGAAGAAGCGCACTAACCAGAACGACGCACCTCACAAAGGAGATCTCGTCATGCGTAAGTTTGCGAAGCTGGTCCTGTGGACCCTGGTTGCGACGGTCCTGCCGGCCGCCGCGATGGCCGAGGACGGCAGCGGCAGCGGCGCGCTCGGCGCGGGCCTCGGCGCCGGCATCGCGATCGGCCTCTCGGCCCTCGGCTGCGGCCTCGGCCAGGGCATCACGGCCGCGAACACGACGGCCGGCATCGCGCGCAACCCCGGCGCGGCGGGCTCGATGTTCACGAACTTCATCCTCGCGATGGTCCTCATCGAGTCGATCGCGATCTACGGCCTCGTGATCGCGTTCCTCCTGCAGGGCAAGGTCTGATCGTTCGCGCCGGGCGCACCCGGCGCGTGCGCCGCGGTCCCCGCTCGCGCGTCTCCCTCGACGGCATCGCGCCGTCGAGGGAGACGCTGGGTGGCGACCAGGAGCGGGGTTCACCCCGTTACGACCCCGCTCCATACCGAGGCCGCCACCCAGCGCCTCCGGACCCGTCGACCCCCGGTCCCGATGAAGGGGTAGGACGGGCGACGCCCAACGGCGTCACCCCGCGAAGAGAGCAAGCAGCGTGCCCGCGCGCGTGCGCGGCGCGCATGCGCGCAACCGCGCGGATTCGCGCGCGCTCGGCGCGCGCACCGGAGCGCGCGCCGCACGTCCGGGTCCGCGCGTTCACGGGCCGCGCGTGAAGCGCGGTTCACTCGTCGCGTTCGAGGGCATCGACGGCTGCGGGAAGTCGACGCAGTGCGAGCGGCTCGCTCGGGCGCTCGGCGCGCGCGGCGTCGACGTGGTGCAGACGCGCGAGCCCACGGACGGGCCGTTCGGTCGGCGCATCCGCTCGATGGCGCGCAGCGGCGCCCCGGTCGCGCGCGAGGAAGAGCTCGCCTGGTTCGTCGAGGATCGCCGCGCGCACGTGCGCGACGAGATCGAGCCCGCCCTCGCGCGCGGCGCCGTCGTGCTCTGCGACCGCTACTTCCACTCGACCGTCGCCTACCAGGGCGCGCGCGGCTTCGACCCGTGGCAGCTGCTCGCCGACAGCGAGCGCGAGTTCCCGTCGCCGGACCTCGTGCTCTACTTCGCGATCGACGTGCGCGCGGCGCTCGCGCGCGTGCGCGCGCGCGGCGGCCCGCCCGAGCCCGCCTTCGAGCGCGCCGACTTCCTCGAGCGCGTGGCCGCCATCTTCGAAGCCCTCGCGGCCGCGTGCCCCGCGTTCGCGCGCATCGACGCGACGGGCGACGAGGACGCCGTCGCCGCTCTCGCGCTGCGCGCCTTCGAGGAGCGCCTTCCCGGCGTCGCCGGGACGCCGCCCGCCGCGCGCCTCCCGTGAGCGCGCGCCGCGCGGCGCTCAGTCGTCGTCGCGCGGGCGGTCGGGCTCGATCGGGAGGACGACCGGCTGCGCGGCGAGCCGCCGCGCCACGAGGACGAAGCCGAGCCCCGCGCTCGCCGTGCACGCGAGCAGGAGCAGCGGCGGTGTGAAGCTCTGGTCGAGCTGGTTGAAGCCGGGGATCGGCAGCGCGTCGCCGAGCGAGATCGCCGCGACGCCGATCGCGTTCCATCCCATGTGGAGCAGGATCGGCGCGAGCAGCGAGCCGCTCGCGACGCGCACGACGCCGAGCAGCGCGCCCGAGCCCACCGACAGCAGCGCCCACGACAGCGGTGTCGTCCCGCCCGCGTTGATCGTGCCGATGCCGACGATCGCCGTGAAGATCACGCCGGCGGCGCGGCCGAGGTAGGCGATCGCACCCTGCTGCACGACGCCGCGCAGCAGCCACTCGACGACGACCGGCTGGATCCCGACGAGGAAGAGCGCGCGCTGCACGACGGCGAGCGTCGTGTCGCTCTCCCGCGCGGCCTCGATGGCGTCGCGAACCGCCTGCGGATCGGCCGGCGGGATCAGGTGTGCGATCCAGTTGTCGACCTCGCTCGCGACGATCACGTACGGCAGCAGCAGCGCGAGCGCGGGAGCGAGGCGCGCGTCGAACCCGACGAGCCCGAGCCGCGGCGCCTGCGGCTCGGGAACGCGGCGCGCGGCGAGCGTCGCGACGAGCCCGAACGCGAGCGTCATCGCGATCCCGACCACGCCGATGTCGAAGCTCCGCTCGACGTGACTCGGGTCGAGCTGCAGCGTGAACAGGAAGAGGGCGAGCACCCACGCGATGCCGACCAGCGCGGCGCCCACGAGCGGGCTCGGGAAGTGCGGCCTCTGCATCGAGACGGAGCCTCAGCGCGCAGCGCGGCGAAGGCGCTCTGCCAGCGCGCGGCCGGTGTGGCTGCGCGCGCAACGCGCGACGTCCTCGGGAGTGCCTTCTACCACGATCTCGCCTCCGTCCTCGCCTCCTTCCGGACCGAGGTCGACGACGTGATCGGCGGCCAGGATCACGTCGACGTGGTGCTCGACGACGACGACGGTGTTGCCGAGCTCGACGAGACGCTGCAGCAGCTCGAGCAGCTTCGCGACGTCCGCGAAGTGCAGGCCGGTGGTCGGCTCGTCGAGCAGGTAGAGCGTGCGCCCGGTCGATCGCTTGCCGAGCTCGCGCGCGAGCTTGATGCGCTGCGCCTCGCCGCCCGACAGCGTGGTCGCGGGCTGGCCGAGCGCGAGATAGCCGAGCCCGACCTCCTCGAGCATGCGCAGCGGCCGCGCCACTGCGCCCGCGTTCTCGAACAGCGTCGCCGCCTCCTCGACCGTCATCTCGAGCACGTCGGCGATGCTCGCGCCCTTGTACTTCACGGCCAGGGTCTCGCGGTCGTAGCGACGGCCGCCGCACGTCTGGCACGTCACGAACGAGTCCGGCAGGAAGTGCATCTCGATGCGCAGGAGGCCGTCGCCCTGGCACGCCTCGCAGCGCCCGCCCTTCACGTTGAACGAGAAGCGACCCGGCCCGAAGCCGCGCACGCGCGCCTCGGGCACCTGGCTGAAGACGCGGCGGATGCCGTCGAACGCGCCGACGTAGGTCGCCGGGTTGCTGCGCGGCGTGCGTCCGATCGGCGACTGGTCGACGGACGTGACCTTGTCGACGTGTTCGAGGCCGGCGAGCGTCGCGAACGCACCGGGCGTCTCGCGCGCGCCGTGGAGGCGGGCGGCGAGCGCGCGGTGCAGCGTGTCGCGCACGAGCGACGACTTGCCCGAGCCCGACACGCCCGTCACGACCGTGAGCGTGCCGAGCGGGATCCGCAGCGTCACATCCTTGAGGTTGTGCTCGCGGCAGCCGCCGAGCACGAGCGCGCGGCCCGAGCCCGCGCGCCGCGTGCGGGGTGCGGCGATGCGCTCGCGTCCCGCGAGGTAGGCGCCCGTGGGCGATGCGGCGTCGGCCTCGATCTCGGCCGGCGTTCCGCACGCGACCACGTGGCCTCCGTGCACGCCAGCCCCGGGCCCCATGTCCACGACCCAGTCCGCGCGCCGGATCGTCTCCTCGTCGTGCTCGACGACGACGACGCTGTTGCCGATGTCGCGCAGCTGCTCGAGGCTCGCGAGCAGCCGCCCGCAGTCGCGCGCGTGCAGGCCGATCGACGGCTCGTCGAGGATGTAGAGCACGCCCATGAGGCGCGACCCGATCTGCGTCGCGAGCCGGATGCGCTGCGCCTCGCCGCCCGACAGCGTCGCGGCCGGCCGGTCGAGCGTGAGATAGGCGAGGCCGACGTCGCACAGGAAGCGCGCGCGATCGCGGATCTCGCCGAGCACGCGCTGCGCGACGGCGGCGCGCGTGCCGGTGAGCGAGGCCTCGAGCTCGTCGACGAACGCGGGCAGCGACGCGATCGGGAGGCGCGCGACGTCGTGGATGCCGCGCCCGAGCAGCGTCACGCTGCGCGCTTCGGGGCGCAGGCGCGCGCCCTCGCACGCCTCGCACGCGACGGGGCTGCGGTAGCGCTCGAGCTCGCGCTCCTCCGCGCCGTCGATCGCGCCGTCCTCGCGCGCCGTCGCCTCGCGCCGCTCGAGCTCGTCGACGACGCCCTCCCAGGTGCGCGCGACGCTCCGCTTGCGCGCGCGCTTGCGCGTCTCGAGCGCGAGCTCGATCGCCGCGTCGCCCGTCCCGAACAGGATGCCGTCGCGCACGCGCGCCGGCAGCTCGCCCCACGGCGTCGCGAGCTCGACGCCGAAGTGCGCGGCGAGCCCTTCGAGGAGACGCTCGTAGTACAGCCCGACGCGCCCGCGCCCGGCGCGCCACGGCGCGATCGCGCGCGCGAGGGGAAGCGTCGGGTCGGGGACGATGCGCGCCGGGTCGAGCACGTGGCGGACGCCGAGGCCGTTGCAGTCCGGGCACGCGCCCGAAGGCGCGTTGAACGAGAACAGGCGCGGCGCGATCTCGGGGAACGACGTGCCGCAGTCCGCGCACGAGGACGACGCGCTGAGCGTCCACTCCTGCGCGCCGGCGCCGGCACTCGCGGCTCGCGCGTCGCCGTGGCCGTGGCCGCCCGCCGCCGCGCCCGCATCGCCGATCGCGATGCGCACGAGGCCGTCGCCGAGGCGCAGCGCCTGCTCGATCGAGTCGCGCAGGCGCGCGCCCACCGACGCCTTGACCGCGATGCGATCGACGACGACGTCGATGTCGTGGCGCTTCGTGCGCTCGATCGCGACGTCGTCGTCGAGGTCGCGCATCGCGCCGTCGATGCGCGCGCGCACGAAGCCCTGCTTGCGCAGCTGCTCGAGCTCCTTCTTGTAGGAGCCCTTGCGCCCGCGCACGACCGGCGCGAGCACCCACGCGCGCGTGCCCTCCGGAAGGCGGAGCACGCGCTCGGCCATCTGCGCCGGCGTCTGGCTCGAGATCGGGTTGCCGCACTCCCAGCAGTGCGGCTCGCCGGCCCGCGCGTAGAGCACGCGCAGGTAGTCGAGGATCTCGGTCACCGTGCCGACGGTCGAGCGCGGGCTGCGGCTCGCCGTCTTCTGCTCGATCGCGATCGCGGGCGAGAGCCCGTCGATCGCGTCGACGTCGGGCTTGCTCATCTGGTCGAGGAACTGGCGCGCGTAGGCGGACAGCGACTCGACATAGCGTCGCTGTCCCTCGGCGTAGAGCGTGTCGAACGCGAGCGACGACTTGCCCGAGCCGGAGAGCCCCGTGACGACGACGAGCTTCCCGCGCGGGATGTCGAGGTCGACGTCGCGCAGGTTGTGCTCGCGCGCGCCGCGGATCGAGATGGCGTCGGGAGCGGGACGCGGCGGAAGCCGCAGCAGCGAGCCCGCCGCACGTGCGCGCGCGTCGCCGCGCGCTGCGCCGGACGTCACGCTCGCCTCAGCGGCGCCCGCCCTGCATCTGCAGGACGCGCGCCCCCTCCGCGTAGACGCCCTTGCGCTCGATGTACGTCTCGGCGCGCACGCTCTCGATCCACTTCACGTACTCCTGCTCCGTCTTGCGCGACCCGATCTCCTGCTCGAGCTCGGGGCGCGCGTCCTCGAACGAGACGGGCCGGAACGAGCGGCGCTCGACCACCTCGAGCAGGTTGCATCCGAAGGGCATCACGACGACGTCGCTGACGCCGCGGTCGCCGATGCCGCGCACGACGGGCGCCATCCAGGCCGCGATCTCGCTCGTGTGGATCCAGCCCATGTCGCCGCCGCGCTCGCCGTTCACGTCCGAGATCTCGCGCGCGAGTGCAGGGAACGAGATCTCGCCGCGCGCGATGCGCTCGCGCCCCTCGGCCGCGATCGCGCACGCCGTGTCCTGATCGCGCAGCGAATCCGTTCCCGATGCCACGAGGATGTGCCGCAGGTACACCTCCTCGCCGCCGCTCGGCTGGCTCGCGTGCCGCTCGGCGTAGAGCGCGCGGAGCTCGCCCTCGCCCACCTTGACGCGCGAGCGGACCATTCCGTTGATCACCTTCGAGCGCTCGATCTCGCTGCGGAGCTTCTCGCGGTACTCGGCGACGGAGAGCCCGTGGCTCGTGACGCTGCGGACGAGCTGCGGAACGCTGATGCCGGCGTCGCGCGCGATGCTCGCGATGGCCTCGTCGACCTCCGGGTCGGTGGCGGAGAGCTCGAGGCGCTTCACCATCGTCGAGACGAGCCGCTGCTCGATCAGGCGCTCGAGCACTTCGCCGCGCATCACCTGGATGTCGGCGTCGGTCGCGCCCTGGTCGCGCATGCGCTTCTCGTAGGGCCGGATCATCGCCTCGACCTCGGAGATCAGGACGATCTCGTCGCCCACCTGTGCGGCGATGCCGTCGACGAGCTCGCGCGCCGACGCGCGCGAGCCGGCGGCGAGCGGGGCGATGACGAGTGCGAGCAGGAGCGCTGCGCGCTTGGCGATGTGCATGGACCCCCCGATGCGGAAGCAGCCTCGGCGCGGCACCGGCCCTCGGCGCGACGGGCGAGCGCGAACGCGCGCGCGGCGAAGGGCCCGGTCGACCCGTTCTGGACCCGGCCCCGGACCCGGACACCCGCGTGGGCGCGCGGACGACGACCGACGCTCGTCGACCGGAAGCGGCGCAGGGCGCCGAGGACGGACGCGAGCGGCGGAGTCTAGCGACCCCGCACGGCCCGACTCGTTCCCGCGCCGTCGTCGCGCGCGGAAGCGCCGCGCATCGGGCGCCGCGCCTGCACCCGGTCGTCGGCGAGGCCCCGACCGCGCGGACTCCCTCCCACCTCGGCGCCGCTCGCTGGCGATGACGCCGATCGATTCACGGAGCCCCGGGGCGATGACGCAAGGCGCGTCCTTCGCGACGCCTCGTCGAACTCCCACGGACCGGCGGGCCGCCGACCCGGACGAGGGGGCGCCTGCGGCCCACTCGCGATGGTCGGGGTGCAGCGCGCGCCCGGCGAGCGGCGAGTGAGGAGTTCGCGGCCGCGGTCCCGCTCGCGCGCGGCGCGGCCCGCCAGCGCGAAGTCGCGAGCGGAAACGACGGGCGCATCGATCTCGCCGATTGATACCTCCGAGCACTCGACACGAGCAGATCGAGAATTCCCATTCTCGATATCGATATCTGTGTCATCATCACGATCGTGAAGCAGCCTCGCGAGACGATTCGCGCGCGCGTGATCGAGGTCGCCCAGCGGCTCCTCGCGGAGCGCGGCATCGAGGGCGTGAACACGAACGAGGTCGCGCGCACCGCGGGCATCGGCGTCGGCACCTTCTACGGGCTCTTCCCCGACAAGCACGCGCTGGCCGACGCGGTCACGTTCTCGGCCTGGGAGCAGCTCGGATCCGCTCTTCTCGACGCACCTTCTGACGCGAGCTCCATGACGCGCGTCATCGTCGATTTCGCGGCCGCATCGCCCGAACGCTTCCGCGCCGCATTCGGGCGGCCGCCCTCGTCGAGGCCCGGCCGCCCGGCTCTCCAGCTCTCGACCCGTCCACTCGCGCGGCGGCTGGCGGCGAGCCGCGAGGCGGGTGAGCTCGACGCCGAGCTCGACGCCGAGATCGCCGCGCGCGCGTGGTGGGCCATGGCGAGTGGCACGCTGATCTGGTGGCTCGAGGATCCGCGCCGCGCGGATCGCGAGGCGCTCGCGAGGACGCTCGCCGCGCTGCACCCGCTGGCCGCCGGCGCGCGGAGGCCGGGGTGACGCGTCGGGGCGGTCGGCGCGCGCCGCGGCGCGCTCCCGCCGGTGCAGGGAGCCGCGACGCGAGGTTCGACGCGCCTGACGCAGCTTCCGCGACGCGCGTCATACCGCCCGCCATGACGCGCGTCGCGATCCAGCTCGCCTGCCTGGCCGCCTGCGTCATCCACCTCGTCGCCGCGGCCGCCGCGGCCGAAGCCGCGTCCTCGCTCGCCACGGAGCGCGTCGTCTTCATCGCGGGCGGGCGGAGCCACGGGTACGGCGAGCACGAGTACCGGGCCGGGGCGCGCCTGCTCGCCACCGCCGTCGAGGAGGCGGGGCTCGGGCTCGACGCGGAGGTCTACGAGGGCTGGCCCGAGGACCCGCACGCGCTCGAGGGCGCCGCGGCCGTCGTGCTCTCGATGGACGGGCGCGGCGCGCACCTCGCGCTCGACCACCTCGACGAGCTCGATGCGCTCGCGCGGCGCGGCGCGGGCATCCTGGCGCTTCACTGGGCCGTCCACGTGCCGCGCGGCGAGGCCGGCCGCGCCTTCGAGCGCTGGATCGGCGGCTACTACGAGACCGGCTACTCGACGAATCCGAAGTGGGACGCGGAGCTCGCGCTCGATCCCGCCCACCCGGTCGCGCGAGGCGTCCACGGCCCGGTCCGCATCCACGACGAGTGGTACTTCCGCATCCGGTTCCCCGAGCCGCCGCGAGGCGCGAGCGAGAGCGCCGGCCCGGGTCGCCTGCGCGCGATCGCGACGGCGGTGCCGACCGACGACGACCGCGCGCGCGTCAGCGCGTTCTGGCCGTGGGCGGCACCGCCCGACGGCGTCGCACGGGAGAGCGGACGGCGCGAGACGCTCGTCTGGTCGCTCGAGCGCCCGGACGGCGGCCGCGGCCTCGGGTTCACCGGCGGCCACTACCACTGGAATCTCGGGAACGACGCGTTCCGCACGCTGCTGCTGAACGCGATCGTGTGGGTCGCGGGTCGCGACGTCCCGCGAGATGGCGTCGCGTCGCGAACGCCGACCTTCGACGAGCTCCGCGCCGGGCAGGACGAGCGCGAGCCGTGGGGGTTCGACGCGGACGCGGTCCGCGAGCGCTTCGGCCTCGCGGTCGCCGCGCCGTCGCACGTGCCACTCGAGCGCTTCCACCTTCCCGACGACCTCGAGATCCGCGTCTTCGCCGAGAGCCCCCTGCTCTACAACCCGACCAACATCGACGTCGACGCGAGCGGCCGGGTCTGGGTGGCGGAGGGCTGGAACTACCGCGGCGCGCCCGGGGCGCGCGCGGCGGGCGACCGCATCGTCGTGCTCGAGGATCGCGACGGCGACGGCGCCGCCGACGCGTCGCACGTCTTCGTGCAGGATCCGTCGCTCGACGCGCCGCTCGGCATCGCGGTCGTCGGCAACCGGGTCCTCGTGTCCATGGCGCCCGCGCTCGTCGAGTACACGGACGTCGACGGCGACCTGCGGTTCGACCCGCGCGTCGACCGGCGGCGCGTGCTGCTCGACGGCTTCGCCGGCCACGACAGCGACCACGCGCTGCACGCGGTCGTCGTCGGCCCCGACGGCGCGTGGTACGGAAGCTTCGGCAACGACGGCGCGGACGTCGTCGACGGCGACGGGCGCCGCTTCCGGTTCAAGGGCCGCGGCGACGCGCCGGACGCGCTCGCACCCGCGAGCGACGACGGGCGCGTCTACGTCGGCGGCGCGTCCTTCCGGTTCGACCCGTCGCCCGGGCGCGAGCAGCGCGCGCGCGCGTTCGAAGTCGTCGCACACAACCTCCGCAACTCCTACGAGCAGGCCTTCACGAGCGCGGGCGAGCTCTTCCAGAACGACAACGACGACGGCGACGCGTCGCGCACGACGTGGGTGATGGAGCACGCCAACGCGGGCTTCGCCTCGAACGACGGCACGCGCACGTGGGTGCTCGACCGCCGTCCCGACGAGCCGGTGGCATCCGCGCACTGGCGCCAGCGCGACCCCGGCATCGCGCCGGCGGGCGACGTCTACGGCTCCGGCGCACCGACCGGGATCGTCGTCAACGAGGGCGACGGGCTCGGCCCTCGCTACCGCGGAGCCGTGATCTCCGCCGACGCCGCGCTCGAGACGCTGCTCGCCTATCGACCCGTCGCGCGCGGCGCGGGCTTCGAGCTGGCGTCGACGCGCTTCGACCTCGTCACGACGAACCCGACGCGCGAGCTCGCGGGCACCGACGTCTCGCGCGGCGAGCGCGCGACGGGGCTCGCCGGCTACTTCGTGCGCAAGGCGATGGAGGCGCGTGGCCGCGGCGCGCAGGAGGCGTGGTTCGAGCCGATCTTCCGCGCGCTCGGCCTCGACCGACGCTATGTCGCTCCCGCCGGCGCCGACCCGGTGCGCTTCCGGCCGTCCGACGTCGCGATCGGGCCCGACGGTGCGCTCTACGTCGCCGACTGGCTCGACGCGTACGTCGGCGGCAGCACGATGGCGGACGCGCAGCGGCTCGGCGCCGTCTACCGCATCGCGCGTCGCGGCGAGCCGCTCCCGCGCCCCGCGCCGCCGGACGTCGGCGCGATCGACGGCGCCGTGCGCGCGCTTCGCAGCCCGGCCGTGCACGTGCGCGCGCTGGGCTTCGACGCGCTCCGCCGGGAGGGCGCGCGCGCGGCGCCTGTGGTGCGCGCGCTGCTCGACGACCCCGACCCGTTCGTGCGCGCGCGCGCCGTGTGGCTGCTGCCGTCCGCGGGCCTCGCGGCGCGCGCACGCGCACTC
Source organism: Myxococcota bacterium (assembly GCA_041389495.1). Classification (NCBI taxonomy): domain Bacteria; kingdom Pseudomonadati; phylum Myxococcota; species Myxococcota bacterium. The sequence continues at coordinate 33,427 of JAWKRT010000007.1, forward strand.
GTGCACGAGGACGCTGCGCTCCGCGTCGCGGCGTACCGCGCGCTCCGGCGCGCCGGAGAAGCGACCACGGGCGACGCGCTCGCGATGGCGCGCAGCGGCGACGCCGCCGCGCGACGCGAGGCCGCGCTCGCGATGCGCGCGCGCCCGTGGAGCGAGGCGCGCGAGGTGCTGCTCGAGCTGGTCGCGCGCCTCGACGCCGACGACCGCACCGAGCTCGAAGCCCTCGGCGCCGGTGCGGACGGGAAGGAGCGCGAGCTCTACGCGGCCGCCGCCGCGCGCGAGCCGGCCGATGCCACGGCGTGGAGCGCGGCCATGGCGGCGCTCGCCTGGCGCCTCCACCCGCCCGAAGCCGTGCCCGCGCTGCGCGTTCGCGCGCTCTCCCCCGCACTCGACGCGGCCGCCCGCGAGCGCGCGCTCGACGCCCTCGCGTTCACGCCCGCGCGGGAGGCCGCGCTCGCGCTCCGCGACGCGACCCGCATCGCCGACGCGGCGCTCGCGCGACGCGCCGCCTGGTGGCTCGATCGCAACGCCACGACGCACGGGCTCGCGTTCGGCGTCGGCCACGACCTCGAGCCGCAGTACGACCCGGCGCTCTACGTGGACTTCCGCGCGCTCGCGGACGCGGGAGAGGAGGAGCGCGCGCGTGCCGCGCGCGCACTCGGGAGCGCCGAGGAGCTCGCGGCCCGCCCCGCCGACGCCGCGCGCGGCGCGGACCTCTTCGCGCGCGGCGCAGCGCCCTGCCGCGCGTGCCACGCGGTGGGCGGCGAGGGCGGTGCGATCGGGCCCGACCTCGGCGAGGTCGGCGCGCGGCTCTCCCGCCGCGAGATCCTCGCGCGCATGCTCGCGCCCACGTCGGACCTGATGCCGAGCGCGGCCGCACTCGGCCTCGCGCCGCAGGACGCGGCCGACCTCGCGGCGTTCCTCGCGCGCGGGCCGCTGCGCGCCGACGACGCCTCGGCGGGAGACGACGCCATCCGCTCGCAGGACGCCGGAGCTCGCTAGGCGACGCTAGTCGAGCACGATCTCCTTGAAGCGCTGCGAGTCGACGTGCTCCTCGATCTCGACGATCCGGCCGTCCGCGACGCGGTAGACCCAGACGTACTCGTTCGAGTAGTCGCGCCCGTTCGCGGCCTTGCAGGCGTTGTGCGTGCGCATCACGACGCGGTCGCCGTCGGCGACGATCCACTTCACGTCGACCTTCATGGTCGCGAGGTCGAAGAACTTCGCGCCCGCTCCGCCCATCGCGGCGAGCACGGCGTCGCGGCCCTTCGGCGCGCCGAGGCCGGCGGCGGCGGGCGGCGTCCACTGGACGTCGTCGGCGAGCAGCGCGGCCATCTTCGCGCCGTCGCCCTGCGCCTGCGCTCCGAGGTATTCGAAGACGATCTTGCGGGTCTCTTCCGTCGTGCTCATGCGCGCTCCTCGGCTCGTCGTGTCGCGGCCGTGAGGGCCGCGAGCGGGGCCGCGCACTCTACGACGCGCCCGCGAGCCTGGCGAGCACGCTCTTCGCCGCGTCGAGCAGTGCGGGCGCACCGCCGTGGAGCGGTGCGGGTGCGTAGATCCTGTGGTCCGGGCTGACGCGCAGCTCGTTGCTCCCGCCGGTAAGCAGGTTCACGAGCCGCTGCGGGTCGATCTTCGCGCTCGGGCCGACGGTGAGCACGAGCTCGCCGCGCGCGAGATCGACCGCGACGACGCCGAGCCGCGCGGCGAGCGCCTTGATGCGGATGACGTCGACGAGGTGCTCGCCGTCGGGCGGCAGCGGCCCGTAGCGGTCGAGGATCTCGTCGCGGATGCGCGCGATGTCGTCCTCCTCGCGCGCGCTCGACAGGCGCTTGTAGAGCACGAGCCGCTGCGAGACGTCGGCGACGTAGTCCTCGGGGAGTCGCGCCTGCACGGGCAGGCGGATCTCGGGGTCGATCTCGTGCTCGCGCAGCGTGCCGCGCAGCTCCTCGACCGTCTCCTCGAGCAGCTCCATGTAGGTCTCGTAGCCGACGGCCGCGAGGTTTCCCGACTGCTCGGCGCCGAGCATGTTGCCCGCGCCGCGGATCTCGAGGTCCATGTTCGCGAGCCGGAAGCCCGAGCCGAGCTCCGACAGGTCCTGGATGGCCTCGAGGCGGCGCTGTGCGTCGGGCGGCAGCGCGTCCTGCTGGATCGGGATCAGCAGGTACGCGTAGGCGCGGTGGTCGCTGCGCCCGACGCGGCCGCGCAGCTGGTAGAGCTGCGCGAGCCCGAGCGCGTCGGCGCGGTCGATCAGGATCGTGTTCGCGCGCGGGATGTCGATGCCGCTCTCGATGATCGTCGTGCACAGGAGCACGTCCGCGTCGCCGCGCGCGAACGCGTGCATCCTGTCCTCGAGCTCGCTCTCCTTCATCTGCCCGTGCGCGACGATCACGCGGACCTCGGGCACGACGCGCGCGAGCATGTCCGCCACCGCGCCGATCGAGCCGACGCGGTTGTGCACGTAGAACACCTGCCCGCCGCGCCGCACCTCGCGCAGGATGGCCTCGCGGACGAGCGGCTCGCCGAAGCGCGACACCTGCGTGCGCACGGCGAGCCGATCGGCCGGCGGCGTGTTGATGACCGAGAGCTCGCGCACGCCCGTGAACGCGAGCTGCAGCGTGCGCGGGATCGGCGTCGCCGTGAGCGTGAGCACGTCGACCGTCTTCTTGAGCTGCTTGATGCGCTCCTTGTGGCCGACGCCGAAGCGGTGCTCCTCGTCGACGACGAGGAGCCCGAGGTCGCGGAACACGACGCGCTTCTGCAGCAGACGGTGCGTGCCGACGACGATGTCGACCGAACCGTCGGCGAGCCCTTCGAGCGTCGCGCGCGCGTCCTTCGGCGAGCTGAAGCGCGAGAGCATCGCGACGCGGATCGGGTAGCCCGCATAGCGTTTGCACAGCGTCTCGTAGTGCTGCAGGCAGAGCACGGTCGTCGGCACCAGGAAGGCCACCTGCTTGCCGTCCATCGCCGCGCGGAACGCCGCGCGCGCCGCGACCTCCGTCTTCCCGTACCCGACGTCGCCGCACACGAGGCGGTCCATCGGGCGGCCGCTCTGCATGTCGGCGAGCACGTCCTCGATCGCGGCGTGCTGGTCGACCGTCTCCTCGTACGGGAAGGCCGCCTCGAACTCCTCGAAGTAGGCGTCGCGCGGCGAGAACGAGTAGCCGGCCGCGAGCTCGCGCGCGGCGTGCACGGAGAGCAGCTCCTGCGCCATGTTGCGCAGCGACTGCTTCACCTTCGCCTTCGCGCGCTCCCACGTGGCGCCGCCGAGCCGGTCGAGCCGCGGCTGCACGCCGTCGGCCGCGCCGTAGCGCTGCACGAGGTTGAGCCGGTGCACCGGGAGGAAGAGCCGGTCGCCGCCCGCGTAGTCGATGCGCAGCATCTCGTTCGCGAGGTGGCGCACCTTCACCTCGACGAGCCCGCGATACGTCCCGATGCCGTGTTCCTCGTGCACGAGGAAGTCGCCGGGGGCGAGCTGGCCGAGCCCCTCGACGGCCATGCCCTCCTGCCAGCTCTCGCGCACCGCGGCGCGGCGCGAGCGCTCGCGCTGGCCGAAGACCTCCTCCTCGGTCACGACGGCGCGCGCTTCGTCGGGGAGCTCGAAGCCCTCGCCGAGCAGCGCGACGCGCACCTCGATGCGGCCGGGGGCCGACCACTTCCACACGGGGCGCGCGTCGTTCGCGAGCCGCGGCTCGAGGCCGTAGGCGCGCAGCAGCGCGACGAGGCGCTCGGCGGTCGAGAGCGCGTGGCACGCGACCGTCACGCGGTAGCGCTCGGTCTGCCATAGGCCGAGCTGGTCGGCGAGTGGCGTCAGCGCGCGCTCGTGGGTGCGCGAGCGCGCGAGCGCGCGGCGGAGCTCGTCGTGGCCGCGCGTTGCGACCGCGATGCGGTGCGGGCCCGCGTCGTCCTGCACGTCGAGCCGTTCGAGCGCGACCGGCGCGCGCTCCTGCGTGCGCGCGCGCGTCGCATCGGCGTCGAGCAGGAGCTCGGCGGGCGGCGAGCAGATGCGGCCCGCCTCGCGCGCCGTCTCGTAGTTGAACTCGGCGTCGGCGACGTACTGCGCGAGCCGCTCGCCCGCCGCATCCGGGTCGTCGAGCACGACGAGCGCGTCGTCGGGCAGGTAGTCGAAGACGGTCTCCTGCGCGGGCTGCAGGAGGCCGGCGAGGGCCTCGATGCCGGGAGGCAGGTGGCCGCGCACGAGCGCCTCGACGAGCTCGTCCGCCGCCTTCTCGGGCGCGCCCTGCTCGAGCGCGCGCAGGCGGAGGTCGTCCTGGATCGCGATCGCGCGCTCGCGCGTGAGCAGCAGCTCGCGCGGCGGCGGCACGGCGGCGCGGTCGAGCTTCTCCTGCGACCGCTGGCTCGCCGGGTCGAACTCGCGCAGCGACTCGATCTCGTCGCCGAGCAGCTCGATGCGCAGCGGCAGCGCGCGCTGCGGCGGGAACACGTCGACGATGCCGCCGCGCACGGCCACTTCGCCGCGCTCTTCGACGATCGCCATGCGCGCGTAGCCGGCCGCGACGAGCAGCTCGACGAGCGCGTCGCGGTCGATCGCGCGGCCGACCTCGAGGTGCACGGTCGCACCGCGCACGACGTCGCGCGCGGGAACGCGGAGCGCGAGCGCGCTCCACGGCGCGACCGCGACCGGCGGCGGCTCGCGCCGCGCGCTGCCCGCGCGCCCCGGGTCGGCGAGCCAGCGGTAGAGCAGGTCCATCCGCTGCGCGACGACGAACGGCTGCGGCGAGAAGCGCTCGTACGGGAGCGTGTCGTGGCGCGGGAACGCGCAGACGCGCGGTGCGGCTTCGCCGCCGAGCGCGCAGCGGAGGTCCTCGATCGCGCGGTCGCAGGCCTTGGAGCTCGCCTCGACGACGAGCACGGGCCGGTCGCCGTGCGCGCGCACGAGCTCGGCGAGCGCCGCGGTGCGCGCGCCGCCGCGCAGCCCGGTGATGCGCAGCGGGCGCTCGCGCCTCGCGGCCTCGCGCGCGATGTCCTCGAGCGTCCTCACGTCTCCCGCGTCTGCTCCTCGTCGCGCGCGAGTGCGCGCGTCGTCGCACCGTGTTCCGCGTGCCGTCGCGGCGCTGGCGCGGCGTGCGAGCGCACGAACGCCCCGACCTCGCGCGCGCGCCGGGGTGCGCCCGGTGCGTGCGGAGGCGAGACGAGCGCCGCACCCGCTGCGGCGGCCGCGCAGTGTAGCCGCCCGCGCGGCGCGTCAGCGCGCGGACGCGCGCTCGGTCGCCGGGACGCGGTCGTTTCCGTCGTAGGGCGGCGCGTAGACGACGAAGGCGACGGCCGGCTCGGGGCTCTCGTTGATGAACGCGTGCACGACGCCGCGCGGCACGTGCACGATCGAGCCCTCGCCGACCGCGCGCTCCTCGCCCGCGATGTGCATGCGGCCGTGCCCCGCGAGCAGCACCACCGTGATCGCGTGGCGATCGTGGCGGTGGAGCTCCTCGCGGTCGCGCACGGCGACGAGGTGCTGGCTCGTGTCGGCGTCGCGGGCGAGCTCGAGGACGCGCGCCGCGGCGCCGGGCGGAAGCTCCATCCGACGCGCGAGCGCGCGGAGCTCGGTCGTCGTGCGCGCGTGTGCGGTGAGGGCGTCGAGGACGGCGGGCTGCGTGCCCGTCGCGCACGCCGCGACGGCGCAGGCTGCGGCGGTGAGCGCGGTGCAGGCGAGCGCGGCGGCGAGGTGCGAGCGCCTTGCGGCGCGCGGCGATCCGGGCGGTGTGACGAGCGGGGAGCGACGGGACACGGGGTTCCTCCGGGCCTGCGCGGAGCGCGCGCCGTTCGCCGCGGGTCGCGGGCTCGCGGCACACGCGTCGGCGGCTCCCTGCGGCGCGGCCGCCGCGCGGGTCGCGTTGCGTTCGCGATAGGATGACACGTCGCGCGCGCGGCTCGCGCGCGCGCCTGCGTGCTCTCCGCGCGCGGGGGGCCTGCGCGCCGGACGCGCGCGGCGGAGGGCGTCGCCGTGATGATGGGCCACTACGCCGCGGCGTTCGCCGCGTCGCGCGTCGCACCGGCGCTTCCGCTGTGGGCCGCGTTCCTCGCGGTGCAGCTCGTCGACATCGCGTTCGCGGCGCTCGTGCTGGCGGGCGTCGAGACGGTGGCGTTCGACCGCTCGTTGCCCTCCAACCCGCTCGTCCTCGACTGGATGCCGTACACGCACAGCCTGCTCGGAACCGCGCTGTGGTCGGCACTCGCGTTCGCCGCGGTGCGCATCGCGGCGCCGGCGCGCGGCGCGGCGGCGGCCTGGGCGGCGGCGGGCGCGGCCGCCTCGCACTGGCTCGCCGACGTGCTCGTCCACCGGCCCGACATGACGCTCGCGGGCGGGTGGCTCGCCCCGAAGCTCGGCCTCTCGCTGTGGGACGCGCCGGCGGCGGCCCTCGCGCTCGAGCTCGGACTGCTCGTCGCTGCGGCGGTGTGGTGCTGCGCGCCGGGCGCCGCGCTCGCGCACCGCCGCGCCCCCGTGCTCGGCCTCGCGGGTGCGATGGCACTCGTGCAGCTGGCATCGGCGTGGACCGAGCCGCCCGAGGTGACGGCGGCGCAGTTCGCCGTCTCGGCGCTCGCGCTCTTCCTCCTGCTGCCCGCCATCGCGGCGCGCGCGGCGCGCCCCGCTCGTTAGGCGTCGCGAGTCGGGTCTCCTCCGGCGGCGCCGCGCGTGTGCGCGCCGACGGGCGCAGACCCGCGCGCGGTCGGCCGGGTGTCGAGTGCGCGGTCGACGAGGTCGAGGGTGCGCGCGGCGAGCGCGGGCCAGTCGTGCGCGGCCCGCAGGTGCTCGTGCGCCGCGCTCCCGAGCGAGCGCGCGCGCGCGGGGTCGGCGGCGGCGGCGCGGAGCGCCGCGGCGAGCTCGCGCGGCCCGTCGCGCGATCCGAGCAGCAGTGCGGTCTCGCCGTCGACGAGCCCGTCCGCGACGTCCGCGAACGCGACGATGGGACGCGCGGCCTCCATGTAGTTGAGGAGCTTGATCGGGAAGCCGCCCGCGCGACGTCGGGCGAGAACGAGCGCCGTCGCCGCGAACGCGAGCTCGCGGACCTGCGCGAAGTCGTCGAGCTCGACGACGCGGAGGTTCGGAAAGCGGTCGGCTCCCGAGGCGTCGTGCGTGGCGACGACGACCGGAGGCGCGTCGCGGCCGAGCTCGCGCGCGGACGCGTCGAGGAGCGCGAGCTCCTGGTAGCCGTCGAGGTTGCCGGCGTAGAGGAAGAAGCCGCGCGGAGCGAGGCCGTGTCGCGCGCACGCCGCGCGCTGCGCGGCTTCGGACGGCGGCGCGCTCGGGGCGAGGCCGGGCGGAATGCGCGCGAGCGGCCCGCGCGCCGCGCGCGCGAGCACGCGCTCGCTCTGCCGCGCGAGCGCGACGACGCCGTCCGCGGCGCCCGCGACGAGGCGGTCGAGCGCGCGTCCCGCCGCGTCGGCGGCCGGCGCGAGCGACGACGGCGCGTAGGCCGACAGCTCGCGCTCGAGCAGCGTGTGCGCGACGTACACGAAGCGAAGCCCCGTGCACGCGCGCGCGGCCATCGCCACGAGCGCGGCCTCGGCGTTGTGCGCGAGCGCCAGGTCGAAGCGCCGCGCGCGCTGCGCGCGCACGACGGTCGCGACGAGGGCCGGATCGGCGGCGAGCTTCGCGAGCGACGGCCCCGAGCGGCCGGTGCGCGGGGCGATGCGCTGCGACGAGCGCACGAGCGCGACGCCCTCCGGCGCGCGCCCGACGCTCGCGCCGTAGCACGCGAACGCGACCTGCGCGCCGGCGCGGGCGAGCGCCTGCGCCTGCTCGCCCGCGAAGACCTGCGACCCTTGTGGATACGGGAACGGGAAGGCGCCGATCGCGAGGATGCGCCGTCCGCGCGGGCCCGGAGGCACGCCTAGCGTTCGCGCGCGACCGGCGCGGCGACCGGCCCGCGAGCCGCGCGGGAAGCGGTGGGCGCGCGCAGCTCGCGCGCGAGGGCGACGAGCTCCCAGAGCGCGCGCGCGATCACGCGCGGGTGCGCGCCCGACTGCACGCCGCGCCGCCGCCGGCGGTGCGACACCGGAACCTGGTGGACGCGGAAGCCCGCCCCGCGTGCGCGCACGAGGATCTCGGTGTTCACGAACGCGCCGATCGACGCGATCGGGATCGCGTCGACGACGCGCCGGTGGAACAGCTTGAAGGCGCAGTCGATGTCGCGCACGCGCAGACCGAAGAGCGCGCGCACGAGCGCGCCCCATCCGAACGCGAGCGCGCGGCGCGGCCACGGGTCGCGGCGCGGGCTGCGGTAGCCGGCGACGATGTCGAAGTCGCCCGCGTGCGCGAGCAGCTTCTCGATCTCCGCGAGGTCGAACTGCAGATCCGCGTCGCTGAAGAACACGTGCTCGCCGCGCGCCTCGCGCAGGCCCGCGCGCAGCGCGGCGCCGTAGCCCACGTTGCTCGCATGGCGCACGGACCGGATGCGCGGGTTCGCGGCGCAGTAGGCGTCGATCAGCGCGTCGCTGCCGTCGCGCGAGCCGTCGTCGACGAGCACGATCTCGAAGTCGAGTGCGAGGCGGGTGGCGATCTCGAGCGCGGTGTCGACGAGCTCGCCGAGATTCTCGGCCTCGTCGAACACCGGGAAGACGAGCGACAGCGCCCGCGCGGGCAGCTGCGCGACGGCGGCGTCGGCGCTCACTCGAGATACCCCAGTGCGCGAAGACGCTCCGCCACGATGGCGTCCTCGTCGGCGTCGTAGTCTCGCCGCGCGCGCTCGGCTTCGCCACGCGCGTGCGGGTCGGAATGCCACGCGACGCGCATCGCGCGCGCGATGGCCGGGGCCGCGTCGGCGAGGCCGGCCGGGGCGGCGTCGAGTGCGGCGGTGGCGTCGATCCAGATGCCGTCGCGCCGGTGGGTGCCGTTCATGCCGCGGCCGCGGCCGCCTCCCCATTCTTCAGGGGACAGCGCGCGCGCACTCGCAGGGGTGTCGCCCCACGGCGTCGGGACGAGCGACAGGCCGTAGCCGTCCACGAGCGCGAGCTCGACGACGACGTCGGGCGCGCGCTCGACGAAGCGGCCGCGGTAGACCTCCTCGCGCCGCAGCGCGCGCCGGACGACGGGCGCGCCGCCCGGGCCGGGAAGGCGCCAGCTCGCGAGCGCCTCGATCACCGCGTCGCGCGTGGCCTCGTAGTCGGCGGGGGCGACGCAGCCCTTCGCCTCGCGGCCGCGCAGGTTGATCCAGACGCCGGGGCTCGTGTTCGCCTCTTCGCTCCACGCGCGCGTGCGCGCCCAGTCGAAGCCGCCCATGCGCGCCGCGCTCTCGACCCGCGCGGCGGCCGCGCGCGCGCGGCGGAAGAGCGCCTGCGCGACGGGCGCGGGGGGCGCGCGCAGGGCGGCGTCGCGCGCGCGCGCGCGGCGCGGATCGAGGCCCGCCCCCGCGTGGCGCGCGCGCGAGCAGGCCCGCCTCGGCGAGGCGCGCGTTCACGTGCACGACGAAGCGCGCGGCGCCGCCCATCCCGTGGTCGGAGAGCACGAAGCACGCCGGGTCGCGTCCTTCGTGGAGCTGCTCGAAGGCCGCGCGCAACGCGCCGCACGCCGCGTCGAGCCGCGCGTACACCGCCTCGATCGCGCCCTTGCGCGCCGCGCTCGCGCGAGGGTCGTGGCGCGGCGAGTGCGCGTCGTGGTCGCGCCAGTAGTGGTGCCCGACGGTGTCGCTCTCGCTCCACACGACCATCGCGAGCGCGGGCGGGCCCTGCTCGGCGACGACCCGCAGCGCCTCGAGCGCGAAGCGCTCCTTGCGCTCGACGCGCGCGAGCAGCGTCTCGACGGCGCGCTCGTGGAAGCCGGCGTCGCGCGCGCTCTCGTCGATGTCTGGGCGCATCCACGGCCCCACTGCGCTCGCGATGCGGCGGTAGAGAGCAGGGTCGCTCGCGCTCCGCTCGTCGGTCCCGGTCGAGACGGGGGCGTCGAAGCCGCACACGAGCAGGCCGTCGAGCGGCTCGGGCGGGAACGCGGCGGGCATCCCGAGCACGAGCACGCGGCCGCCCGCGTCGCAGACGCGCCGGAAGAGCGACGTGCCCGCGCGATCGCTCGCGTTCGCGAAGCGGAGTCGATAGGCGCCCGGCACCTTCTGCGTGAAGTCGAAGACGCCGTGGTCGCCGGGCTCGAGGCCCGTCGCGAACGACGACCAGGCGGGGAACGTGACGGGCGGGATCACGCTCGGCAGCGGCGCGGCGCGCCCCTCGCGCAGCGCGCGCGCGAGGTGCGGCAGCTCCCCCCGCGCGACCATCGGCTCGATCACCGAGAAGGTCGCGCCGTCGAGTGCGAGCACGAGTGAGGGGCGGAGCGGCGGCGCGTCGGTCACGCGCGGGAGACTACCTAACGACCGGACCCGAGCGCCGCGATGATGGCGCGCGTGAGCGACGCGGTCGTCGCGTCGCCGCCGAGGTCCCGCGTGCGGTTGACGGGGTCGGCGAGCGCCGTGTGCACGGCGCGCACGATGCGGTCGGCGATCGCGTCCTCGCCGACGTGGCGCACCATCTCCGCGGCCGAGAGTACGATGGCCGACGGGTTCGCGACGCCCTTCCCCGCGATGTCGGGCGCGCTCCCGTGCACGGCCTCGAACACGGCGCACGACGCGCCGACGTTGGCGCCCGGCACGAGTCCGAGCCCGCCGACGAGCCCGGCCGCGAGGTCGGAGACGATGTCGCCGTAGAGGTTCGGGAGCAGCAGCACGTCGAACTGCTCGGGCCGCAGCACGAGCTGCATGGCGCAGTTGTCGATGATCATCTCGCGCAGCTCGACGTCGGCGAAGTCGCGCGCGGTGCGGCGGGCGCAGTCGAGGAAGAGCCCGTCCGTGAGCTTCATGATGTTGGCCTTGTGCACGACCGTGACCGTGCGGCGGCCCTGGCGCTGGGCGAGCTCGAACGCGAAGCGCGCGATCCGCAGCGACGCCGCCTCGGTCACGACCTTGATCGACTCGCACACGCCCGGGGCGACGCGGTGCTCGAGGCCGGCGTACAGGTCCTCGGTGTTCTCGCGGACGATCACGAGGTCGATCGCGCGGTCGGCGTAGGGGCCGGCGAGCGTCGGGATGATCTTGACCGGGCGCACGCACGCGTACAGGTCGAGCGACTGGCGGAGCGTCACGTTCGCGCTGCGGAAGCCGGTGCCGATGGGCGTGGCGATCGGACCCTTGAGCGCGAGCCCGACCGCGTGGATCGCGACCAGCACCTCCTTCGGGAGGGGCGTGCCGTGGACGGCGAGCTGGGACGCGCCCGCCTCGAACCGCTGCCAGCGCACGTCGACGCCGGCGGCCTCGACGACGGCGACCGCGGCCTCGCTGACCTCGGGGCCGATCCCGTCGCCCGGGATCAGCACCGCCTCGATCGCCCTCTTCCCCCCCGACGTGGACATGGCCTGGGCCCCCTCCTATATTGCGCCGCCCTCGAGCCCTGCGGCTCGAGCCCCGGCCCGCTGGCACGCGCCGCACGACGATGGCGCAGGGAAGGCGCGCTCCGTTTCGAGCGCACCCGCCATGGCCTTTACGGAGACCCGGAACATGTCCATCGAGCTGATGTGCCGCAAGGTCGGCATGACGCAGATCTTCGACGACGCGGGCGAGTGCATCCCCGTCACCGTGCTCGCCGCCGAGCCGAACGTCGTCGTCCAGAAGAAGACCGAGGAGAGCGACGGCTACACGGCCGTCCAGCTCGGCTACGGCGATCGACGCCGCAGCCTCTTCAACAAGGCCGAGCTCGGGCACTTCGAGAAGGCGGGCGTCGCGCCGCGACGCCACCTGAAGGAGAGCCGCCTCACGGCCGACGAGGCCGCCGGCCTCGAGCCGGGCGCCGAGGTCCGCTGCGACGTCTTCGAGGCGGGTCAGAAGATCGACGTCGTCGGCACCTCGAAGGGCCGCGGCACGGCGGGCGTCGTGAAGCGCCACAACTTCGTCGTCAAGCGCAAGACGCACGGCACGCACGAGAACCGGCGGCACACCGGCTCGATCGGCGCCGGCGCGTTTCCGGCGCGCGTCGTGAAGGGCCTGCCGATGGCGGGCCGCATGGGCAACGAGCGCACGACGCTGCGCAACCTGGTCGTCGTGAAGGTCGACCCGGAGCGCAACCTGCTCTTCGTGCGCGGCGGCGTTCCCGGCCACCGCAACGCGATCGTCCGCGTGCGCGCGGCGATCGCGCCGCGCTAGCGCCGTCGCCTCGCGCGCCCGCTACGACCGCAAGGATCACTTCCACCAGCGCGCCAAGCGCGAGGGCGTCGCGTCGCGCGCCTTCTACAAGCTCGAGGAGCTGCAGCGCGCGCATCGCGTGCTGCGGCGCGGCGACGCCGTCGTCGACCTCGGCTGCTGGCCGGGCGGGTGGCTGCAGTGCGCGGCGGCCGCGGTCGGCCGCGAGGGTCGCGTCGTCGGCGTCGACCTCGCCGCGATCGAGCCGCCGCTCGAGATCGGGAACGCGGTCGCATTGACGGGCGACCTCGAGGACCCGGCGCTCGCCGGCGTCCTGCGCGCGGCGCTCGGGCGCGAGCGCTGCGACGTCCTGCTCTCGGACGCGGCGCCCAAGCTGACGGGCATCCGCGACGTCGACCGCGCCCACGAGGAGCGCCTGCTCGAGGCCGTCGAGCGGCTGCTCGGCGAGCTCCTGCGGCCGGGCGGGCGCCTGCTCGTCAAGATCCTCGAGGGTCCCGAGGCGCAGGCGATCGACAAGCGAATCCGTTCGCGTTTCGCGCGCGCGAAGACCGTGAAGACGGAGGCGACCCGCAAGGGCAGCACCGAGCGCTACCTGCTCGCCGCGGACTTCCGCGGCTGAGCGCCTAGACTGCGCGCCCGCGCCACCCCCGCCCCGAAGGAGCCATCCCGTGTCCGATCGCCCGTTCAAGGTCCTCGGCATCCAGCAGATCGCCGTCGGCGGCCCCGACAAGCAGCGGCTGCGCCATTTCTGGATCGACGTCCTCGGGCTGACGCCGACCGGCACCTACCGGAGCGAGAAGGAGAACGTCGACGAGGACATCGCGACGGCGGGCGCCGGGGCGTTCAAGGTCGAGGTCGACCTGATGCAGCCGATCGATCCCGAAGGCCGGCCGAAGGTGCACGACCCGGCGCTCAACCACGTGGGGCTGTGGATCGACGACCTGCACGCGGCCGTCGCGTGGCTCGAGGCGCAGGGCGTGCGCTTCACGCCCGGCGGCATCCGCAAGGGCGCGGCCGGCCACGACGTCTGCTTCATCCACCCGAAGGGCAACGCCGAGTCGCCGATCGGCGCCGAGGGCGTGCTCGTCGAGCTCGTGCAGGCGCCCGCCGAGGTGCGCGAGGCCTTCGCGAAGCTCGAGCGCTAGGCGGCGCCCGCGCCGCGGCGGCGGCGCAGGAAGTCGTCGAGCAGCCACTGCGAGATGCTGACGTTGCCGGGAAACCGCACCGGCATCTCGTCGCAGTGGAACCAGCGCGCGTCCTCGATCTCGCTCGGGTCGACGCGCACGTCTCCCGCCCGCCAGCGCGTCGTGAAGCCCAGCATGAGCGAGTTCGGGAACGGCCAGGGCTGGCTGCCGAAGTAGCGCACGTCCTCGACCTCGACGCCGACCTCCTCGCGGATCTCGCGCGCCACGCACTCCTCGAGGCTCTCGCCGGGCTCCACGAAGCCCGCGATCGTGCTGTAGAGGCCCTTCGGGAAGTGCGGCGAGCGGGCGAGGAGGATCTCGTCGTCGCGCTCGACGGTCGCGATGATCGCCGGCGCGAGGCGCGGGAACTGCCCGAGGCCGCAGTCGCGGCAGACGCGGGAGCGGTCGGTCGGCGACGGGTCCGTCGGGCCGCCGCACGCGCCGCAGAACTGGTGCGTGCGATCCCAGTCGATGAGCTGGGCGGCGCGGCCCGCGACCTGGTGGTGCGCGACCGGCAGGCTCGCGTAGAGCGACATGAGGTCGCGGTAGGTCATCCCGGGCGGCGGGGTCGACGCGTCCGGCACCTGGGCCGCGAAGCAGTGCACCTCGCCGAACGCGCCGAGGTAGAGCGTTCGCTCGGGCCCGAAACGGTGGCGACGGATCTCGGGCTCGGGCGGCAGCGCGCCGGCAGCCGTGACGAGCAGCTCGCGCTTGCGGAACACGAACCACTGGACGGGCCCGTCGATCGCATCCGGCGCGGCGATCGCGGGGAAGAAGAGCGCGTCCTCGGCGAGCGACATGGCCGCGCAGCCTACACCAGCGCGCGCCGTGCACGACGGCTGCGCGCGGCGCGCCGCCGCTCGCGAGCGCCCGTCGCGAGCAGCCGGCAACTCGGGGCCTCGCCTCAAGAATTCACGCGAGCCCGCCGCTAGGGAGCCGTCGTGGCGCGCGGTCGGCGCGCCTTCGTCCATCTCGCGCGCGTCGGCGCTTCGACGGCACCACGCGCGCGATCGACCGCGCGGAGGTCCTGGATGTGAAGTCGGGGGGAGCCCGGGTCCGTTGGCGGCGCGATCCGCACGGCGCTCGCGACGAGCGTCGTGTCGCGCGGCGTTCGCAGCGCGGCATCACGCTCGTCGAGATCGTCATCGGGCTCGCGATCATCGGAATCATCGCGAGCATGGGCTTCGCGCGCTTCAACGGCTGGATCGACGCGCAGCACGCGCGGGGCGCCGCGCGCGACATCGCCGACGCCTTCACGCTCGCGCGCACCGAGGCGATCCGCACGGGCAACCCGCACGTCGTGCTGTTCGGCATCACGGCGCTCACCGGCGTCGACGGCGCCGGCCTCCCGGTCGACCCGCTCGGCACGCCACTCCAGAACGACCCCGGCGAGATGGCGCCGATCGTCGTCGTCAACGACGCGAACGGCAACTGCTCGATCGACCCGGGCGAGACCACCGTTCCCTTCCCCGCCAAGCCCAACATCAACTGGGACGTCTCGACCGCGACCGTGCGCGCGCCCAACGACACGGGCGCCGTCGCGCTCGGAACGGGCTCCACCTTCGCGAGCCCCGCGAACCCGGCGACGCCGATCCCGTTCGTGCTCTTCCGCGCGGGCGACGGCGTGCCCGTCGCGTTCACGGGCAGCGCCGTCACGGGCTGCGGAACGATCGGGACCACGGGCAGCGGGAGCGGGTCGATCTACGTGACCGATGGCAAGCGCGACTACGCCACGACGCTCGCGCCAATGGGCGGCGTTCGCGTCCACACGTGGGACTCCGGGACGAACACATGGACGAACTGACGACCTCGCGCCGTCTCGCCGCGACGCCCGCGCGCGCGGCGGATCGCCGCCGCGGCGGCGTGACGCTGATCGAGCTCATGGTGGCGCTGACGGTGCTGGCGTTCGGGCTGCTCACGGTCGCCGCGGCGCAGATCCACGCGCTGCGCGGAAGCACGACGGGCCGTCACCAGACGATGGCCGCGTCGATCGCGCAGAGCCAGATGGAGCAGCTCCAGCGCGTCAGCTGGAACGACCCCTCGCTCAACCCCGGCGGCTGGACGGCGCCGATCGTCGTCAACCAGGTCGTCGAAGCGCCCGTCAACATGATCGAGCAGACCTACGCGCTGTCGTGGCGCGTCACCGACCTCGTCGTGGGGCAGCGCCGGTCGATCGACGTGCGCGTCACCTGGAACGATCCGAACCGACCCAACCGGAGCTATGCGGTCTCGAGCGTCCGGTACAACTACGAGAACCTCTGACATGCGGCGACACGCGCACTCTCCGGCACCGCGCCCGCGTCGCGCCCGACGGCGAGCGGGCTTCTCGCTCATCGAGCTCGTCATCGCGATGCTCGTGATGGGCATCGTGATGATCTACGCGATGGAGACGTTCTCGACCAACCAGGACGCGTACCAGGTCGTCGAGCAGGTCTCCGAGACACAGCAGAACATGCGCGCCGTCGCGGACCTGATCGAGCGCGACCTGCGGCACGCGGGCTTCATGGTGCAGGCCGCGGGCGCGGCGTGCGGCCTCGACAACCAGAACGCGAGCGACGTCCTCTACGTGAGCGACGCGAGCGTCGTCGACCCGGGCAACCGCACGAGCGTCGACAACGCGGTCGGCACGACCAACAACGGCACGGGAACGGGAACCCAGAACTTCGGCGGCCTGACGTCGACGGTGCTCGACGGCGCCGCCACCTACGACACCGACGGCAACGGCGCGGCCGATTCCGACTTCCAGATCGGCGGCGGGATCATCGTCTTCGACCGCAACGACGCGAGCCGCGGCACGGCCTGCGGCGAGGTGCTGGCGATCGGGGCGAGCAACGTCCAGGCGTCGATCGACAGCGCGGGCCTCGGCCCTGCCGCCGGCGCGACCGACATCGCGGTCGTTCCCGCGCATCGCTACTTCGTCGACGCGGCCGGGGTGCTCACCCGCGACGGGCTCGAGATCGCGCGCGACGTCGACGACCTGCAGGTCGCCTACTTCGTGGATCTGAACGACGACAACGTCGAGCAGCCGAACGAGACGTTCGGCGACGGCGTCGGCCCCGACTACGTCTCCGGGAACGTCGACATGAGCCAGGGGCGCGAGATCCTCGTGAACCTCGTGCTCCGCACGCGCGTGCAGGACCTCGACTTCACGGACGGCCAGTTCCAGACGACGCTCAACCGCAACCCGGTCGCCGGCAACGACGGCTTCCGCCGGCGCGTCTACACGAGCCGCGAGCTGCTGCGCAACCTCGTGATGCGATAGCGCGGCGCGGGCGGACGCGCGCACGGCGACCCTCGGTCGAGCGAGTGAGGTACGGACGATGACGACGAAGCTCCGGCGACGCTACGAGGCGGCTCGGCGCAACGGGAAGAGCGAGCGCGGCGCCGCGCTCGTGGTGGCGATGTTCCTGCTGCTGCTGATGAGCTTCGTCGGCATCTACGCACTCGACACGGTCGCGCTCGATCGCCAGGTGGCCGGCTTCCAGAACCGCAAGCGCATCGCGTTCTACGCCGCCGAGGCCGCCGTCGCCGAGGCGCTCGACAGCCTCGAGACGACGGGCACGCCGTCGGTCGGCGGCGGCAACATGGGCGACACGACGCTCTACCCGTACGGGACGCCGAGCTATGCGGTCGACCCGACCGTCGCGAACCCGATCGCGCCGATCGGCGCCGCCGGCTCCGAGGGCATGAACCTCTCGATCGGCCAGGGCGGCGCGGCCAAGTTCAACCTGCAGACGTGGCGCATCCAGGTGCAGGGCACCGAGCCGGGCGGCACGACCGCGCGCATCGAGATCGCCGCGCAGCGCTTCAACGGCAACTGACGGCCACGGCGATGTCCGGCGCGAGGGGGAGGGGTTCGATGACACCGGCACTGCGTGCGCTCGCAGCGCTCGCGCTCGCGAGCCTCGCACTCGCGTGCGGCGGCGACGACGCCGCGATCTCGACGACGCCCGACGCGGTCGATCTCGCGGCCGAGCAGGCCGCTGCGACGCCCGCGTCCGAACGCCGCGGCGACGCGGCCGACGAGCACGGCGACCCTTCGATGATCCGCGGCGTCGACCTGCAGTACGAGGAGCTCGTGCCCGGCGCGATCGTGCAGGCGAAGGTGCGCACCGCCGAGCTCGCCGACCCCGAGTACGCGTACGTCTGGAAGCTCGATCGGCGCATCCTCTCGGGCAACTCGCCGACGATCGTGCTCCCCGACGATGCGCGGAAGGGCCAGGTGCTCGAGCTGTCGGTCGTCGTCGCCGAGGGCGAGCGGCGCAGCCGGCGCGAGTTCGCGCACGCGCGGATCGGAAACCGCCCGCCGCGCTGGATCTCGTTGGCGATCGAGCCGACGGCACGCGTGGTTCCCGGAACCGAGCTGCGCGTCACGCCCGTCGCGGACGACCCCGACGAGGACGCGCTGCTCTTCGAGTACTACTGGATCGTGAACGGGCAGATGCAGGGACGCGGCGAGCCGACCTTCGCGACCGACGGGCTCTCGCGCGGGGACGAGGTGCTCGCCGAGGTCGTGCTCTCCGACGGAAGCGAGGAGATCGCGCAGCGCTCCGCCGTCGTCGAGATCGCCAATCGCGACCCGAAGATCGTCTCGCAGCCCGCGCGCATGGACAGCCTGCGCTTCGTGTACCAGGTGGAGGTCGAGGACCCCGACGGCGACCGGCGCTTCCGCTATCGCCTCGGCGCGCACCCGCCCGACATGGAGATCGACCTGCTCGGCGGCGAGCTCGTCTGGGACGCGAGCCATGCGAAGCCCGGGAAGCACTCCGTCGAGATCGTCGTGAGCGACATGAACGGGGGCGAGGCGCGCCAGCAGTTCGACCTCACGCTGCGGGAGCTCGCGCCGGACGGGACGCCGATCGCCGCGGACGCGTCCGCGACGCCCGCGCCCGACGCAGCGGACTCCGCCGCGGCGCCGCCGCCCGCCGCGAACGCCGCTCGTTAGGCGCGCGCGCGTCGGCCCCGGCCGTCGCGAGCCCGCGCCGCTCGAGCTCGCGCGCGACGATCTCCGCGATCCACTCGTTCGCCTCGGCCGTCGGGTGCGCGCCTGCGAAGAGCTCGGCCGCGGGCCGCGAGCCGAGCCGCTCCGCGAAGGCCGGCGCCACGTCGAGCACGTCGACACCCTCGGCCGCGAGCGCGTCGACGAGCGGCCGGTGCGTCCAGCGTCCCGACGCCGCGAAGTACTCGAGATCGAGCTCGGTCGGCAGGATGGCGGGCACGCCCGCGACGCCGCGCGCCTCGGCCTCCTCGGCGAACGCGCGCAGGATGGCGGTCGTGACGCGCAGCGCGTTCGACGGGTGGTCGCGGTCGTAGAACGCGAGGTACCACGGCTCGCTGCGGAGCGCGGCGCGCACGTGGAAGTGTCGGAACGCGCGCAGGATGGCGATCGAGTACGGCGGCTCGAGCTTCGCGAGGCCCGACGGCCCGCCCGGGGCGAAGTACTCGTGGTCGAGGAAGCGCTCGGGGGCCGCGACGAACTCGCCGTACCGGGCGACCGGAATGGCCGGCAGCGGGACGAGTGAGAGCCCGCCCTTCTTCCCGACTTCGAAGCGCGGCTTGAAGCCGAACGGCGAGCCCGCGTAGAGCAGACCGCGGAACTGGTTCACGTTGCGCATCGCGTTCTCGGTGAGGTGCGCGAGCACGGCGAAGCGCTCGCCACCGGTCGCCCGCCCGCGAAAGCGGAGCAGCGCCTGGTCGGAGCCGTATCCGGACACGCCGAAGTTGGCGACGCGGCACCCGAGGTGCGCCGACAGGCGCGCGGGCCAGGTGTCCGCCGGTCCGACCGCCGCCCCGTACGTGAACGAGTCTCCGTACGCCGCCCCGCACGGAGGGGCCGCTCCGTCCCCCGGCTCGGGCCGCGCCCCGTCGGCGCCGAGCGACGGGTCGCCCGGCGGCGGCCACCCGAGCACCGGGTCCCGGGCCGCGAGGTAGCCGGCGTAGTCGGCCAGGGCGGCGGGGCGATAGAGCACGCCGCGGCGCTCGAGCACGCGCCCGGTCGCATACGACATCCCCTCCACGAGCAGCGCGACGACGCACAGCACGGCGAGGGCGAAGCGTCGTTCCCGGGGGTCCACCCACGCAGACTACACCCGCGGCTACACCCGTTTGGGAGGTGTGGAGGCGCCGTCAAGGTTCGCCGGCCCGCGACCGATGCCGCGCGCGCTTCTGCGAACTTTTTCTGACACGTCCGCCCCTCTCGGCGCCACTTCCCACCACGGAGGCCAGGGCCATGAGCGAAGCGGCAGTCGGGTACGAGCGGAGGGAGATCGTGATCTCCGAAGCCGGTGTTCCCGGTCGCGCGAGCGACTTCTGGTCCTTCCTGCACGGTCGTCGGATCTGGCGGAACACCGCCGTCGCGGTCGTCGCGATCGCAGCGGCGGCGAACGCCGGCCTCCTGATCATCACCGCGGGGTGGTGATCCCAGAGTTTTCAGGCCCGACAGAAATCTCCTTCCCAGGATTCTGGGCCCGCGCGCGGTAGGCAGGTTGCCACCGCGCGCGACTCTTTTCGGGCCTCGGTGCCGGCCGGCGGCTCCGCCGCCGCGCCCGCCGCGCCGTCGCCCTACCCCGAGACCCGCCGGCGGATCGCGCTCACCCAGCGGCCGAGGTCGAGCCCCTCGAGCGCGGCGCGGCCGCGCGGGCGCGGGATCTGGAAGTACTGGTCGCCGTCGTCCTTGACGAGCAACCGCACGCGCTGGCCGGCGAGCACCTCCTCGGCAGGCGCGCCCTCCTCGGGAGCGCGGTCGAGGCGCGCGAAGACGCGTCGGCCCCCGATCGACAGCAGCGCGACGTGCACGGGCGCCGGCACGCCGGGCGCCGTCACGTGGATCGTGGTCGCCGCCTCGACGACCGCCTCGCCGTCGGCGAGCGGCGAGCCCTCGCCCGCGCGCGCGCGATCGGGTGCGAGCGACGCGAAGCGCAGCGCGGGCGACGGCACGGGCTCGCGCGCGCGCGCGCTGTCCGTCGCCTCGAGCAGCGTCACGTACACGTTGTTGCCCGGCCCCCCGATCGAGTGGCACAGCCCGAGCTTCGCGTTCGGCACCTGCGCGCGCGGGTTCGGGAAGTCGCCCGCGATCTGCAGATAGGCCTCGGCGATCTGGAACAGGCCCGTTCCGCCCACCGGGTGGCCGCGCGCCTTGAGCCCGCCCGACAGGTTCGTCGGCAGCGTGCCGCGCGCGCCGGTGACGGGGTGCGCGATCGGGTCGCCGGGCGCGGCGTCGAGGTCGCCGACGAGCGCCGTCACCGCGTGCTCCGCGTCGAGCAGGCCGAGGTCGACGAGCCCGATCGGGAGCAGGCTGTTGAACGCGTCGTGCGCCTCGACGACGAGCCCCTCGAGCGCGCGCGGGTCGGCGATGCCCGCGCGCCAGTAGGCCACCTGCGCCGCGCGCGTCGTCGCGTCGAGGCCGGAGAGCCGCTGGCGATCGAGGATCGACGACGTCTCGGTCGCCGAGCCGAGGCCGGCGACGCGCACGCCCTGCGGCTTCGCGGTCAGGATGACGGCCGCCGCGCCGTCGCAGATGGGCGAGCAGTCCTTGCGCATGAGCGGAAGCGCGACCGGCAGGTTCCGCGCCGTGTCGAAGTAGGCCTCGACGGGCTCCGGCCGGCCGTGGAACGCGGCGAGCGGGTTCTCGGCGCCGAGCGCGTGCGCGCGGTGCATGAGGCGCGCGAGCACCCGGGCGACGCGCTCGCTCGGCAGGTTGCGCTCCTGCACCCACGCCTGCGTCACGAGCGCGATGAGCCCCGGCATCGTGAAGCCGAAGCGCCGCTCCACCGGGTCGACCGTCTTCGACATGATCGCGGTCGCGACGTCCGTCGTGACCATCTTCATGCGCTCGCCCGCGAGCACGAGCACGCTGTCGAACTCGCCCGACGCCACCTTGTAGTAGGCCTCGTGGAAGGCCGCGGCGCCCGTCGACGACGCCGTCTCGCTGCGGATCGCGGGGATGCCGGTGAGGCCGATCCGGTCGGCGATCTTCGCCGCGATGTTGGCGCGGTTCTCGAACTCCTCGCTGTCCATGATGCCGATCTGGAGCGCGTCGAACGCGCGCACGGACGAGCGCGCGAGCGCCTCGCGATAGGCCTGGGCGAAGAGGTCGAAGACGCTCTCGAAGATCCTGCCGGTGAGGTCGACCTTCGTGAGCCCGACCGAGGCGACGTAGACCTCGCGCGGCATGGGCGCGCATGATAACGACGGCGGCGGGCGGCGGTACGACGCCGGTGCGGCGGTGGTAGGCTCGCGCGACCGCCCGGGCGACGGCCCCGCGCCGCGGCGCACGGCGAGGAGACCCGACGGAATGGCGCGAACTCGCTGGCTGTGGATCTCGCTCGCATCGCTCGTGCTGCTCGTCGGGATGCTGTGCGCGCGCGGCGGTGCGCGGCTCGAGGTCGAGCCCGGGAGCACGCTCGTCGTCCGCGTGCGCGGCGACTACGTCGAGGCCGCCGAGCCGACGCTGCTCGCGCGCGTGCTCGGCGGCGGTCCCGCGCCGTTCGCGCGCGTGCTCTCGCAGCTCGCACTGGCGCGCCGCGACGACCGTCTCGACGCCGTCGTGCTCGCGATCGAGGACACCTCGCTCGGCTGGGGGAAGGCCGCCGAGCTGCGCGACGCCATCGGTCGCCTGCGCGCGGCGGGCCGCAGGACGGTCGCCTACCTCGAGCTCGACGGCCTCGCCGTGCAGCGCGAGTACTGGATCGCGAGCGCCGCCGACGAGGTCTGGGTCGTGCCGGGCGGCAGCGTTCCGCTCGTCGGCCTCGCGGCCGAGTACCTCTACCTCGGCGACGCGTTCGACAAGCTCGGCGTCGATTTCGAGGTCGCGAAGGCGGGCCGCTACAAGAGCGCCGTCGAGACGATCGCCGGCAACGCGATGTCCGACGCCTCGCGCGAGATGGCGAACGCGCTGCTCGACTCGACGGAGCGCCAGTTCGTCGACGGGATCGCGCGCGGGCGCGGTCTCGAGCCCGACGCCGTGCGCGCGGCGATCGATCGCGCCCCCGTCCTCGCGAGCGAGCTCGCCGACGCGCACCTGATCGACGGCGAAGCCCACCTCGACGCGGTGCTCGAGAAGCTCGGCGGCCCCGTCGTGAAGGGCGAGGAGTACGCCGGCATCGACCCCGCGAGCGTCGGCTTCGACCCGGTGGCGACCTACGCGCTCGTGTACGGGAGCGGCAACGTCGTGACGGGCGAGGAGTCGGCGACGCCGCGCGGCGAGCCCGTGTTCGCGGCGGGCGCGATCCGCGAGGCCGTCGAGAAGGCGGCGAAGGACGACGACGTCGATGCGATCATCGTGCGCATCGACAGCCCGGGCGGCTCGGCGCTCGCGTCCGAGATCATGTGGCGGGCGATCTCGGAGGCGAAGCGCGAGTCGGGCAAGCCGGTCGTCGCGTCGTTCTCGGACGTCGCCGCCTCGGGCGGCTACTACGTCGCGTCGGCGGCCGACTCGATCGTCGCGTCGGGAACGACCGTCACGGGCTCGATCGGCGTCTTCTCGCTGCGTCCGTTGCTCGGCGGGCTGCTCGACAAGCTCGGCGTCCGCACCGAGCTGCTCACGCGCGGCGAGCACGCCGACTTCCTCTCGTCGACGCGCCCGTCCTCGCCCGCCGCACGCGAGCGGCTGCAGAGCGTCGTGCTCGACATCTACCGGCTCTTCCTCGAGCGCGTCGGCACCGGCCGCTCGCTCGCGACCGAGGCGGTCGACGCCGTCGGCCAGGGCCGCGTGTGGACGGGCGAGCAGGCGCTCGAGCGCGGGCTCGTCGACCGCCTCGGCGGCCTGCACGAGGCCGTCCGCGAGGCGAACCGCCTGCGCGGCATCGACGAGGACGCCGACGCGATCCTCGTCGCCTATCCGCCGCCGAAGCCGCTCGCGCAGGAGCTCGCCGAGCTCTTGAACGCGCGCATCGCGGCGGCCGCGCGCGCGAGCGTCGGCCTCCCCGCGCTCTCCGGTCCGCTCGCGACGCTCGAGCGAGCGCTCGCGAGCGCTCCGCCGCTCGCTCCGTTGCTCGTCCCGCCCGCCTGGGTGGAGATTCGTTAGGCGCGCGGCGTCCCGCGCGGCGGGAGCGCGAAGCCGGAGGACACGCCATGGAGACCCGCAAGAGCTTCCGCGTCGCGCTCGACCGCGACGCCGTCGTCGAGCGCCTCTGCGACGACGCGACGCTCGTCGCGCTGCTGCCGGGCGACACCGAGATCGTCGACCGCAAGGGCGACCGCCGCACGACGCGCACGCGCTACAGCGCGCTCGGCCGCGAGGGCACGGCCACCTTCCACTTCGACTTCCTGCTCGACGGCAACGTGCGCTTCGAGAAGGTGTGCGACGGCAAGATCTGGAAGCGGCTCACCGGCAGCGTCGAGGTCGAGGAGGACGGCGACGGCTCGCGCGTCTCGATCGCGATGGAGGGCAGGACGAAGCCGCTCGTGCCCGAGCTCGCGATCAAGGCGCCGCTCGAGGACCAGATGCGACAGATGACGAGCGCGCTGCGCACGGTGCTCGGCGGATGAGCGAGGCCGCGGGCGGCGAGGAGGAGCTCGAGGTCACCTCGAGCGACGGCCTGCGGCTGCGCGTCGTGCGCGCGGGCGAACGGGGCGCGCCGTGCGTCGTCTTCTCGTGCGCCTACACGACGACGCTCGAGAACTGGCGCGGGCAGGTCGCGCCCGTCGTCGGTGCGGGCTTCCAGGTCGCGCTCTGGGACCATCGCGGGCACGGCCGCTCCCAGGCCCCGACCGCGCCCGGCGAGCTCGGCGCCTACGCGTTCGACCGCGTCGTCGACGACCTCGCGAGCGTCGTCGACGCGGTGTCGCCGCACGCGCCGGCCGTGCTCGCGGGGCTGTCGTTCGGCGGCCTCGTCTCGCTGCACCTCGCGCTGCGGCCCGCCTACCGCGCGCGCGTGCGCGCGCTCGTGCTCGCGGGCTCGGGGCCGGGCTTCAAGAACCCCGAGGCCGCGGCGGGCTGGCGCGCGCAGACCGAGCGCACCGCCCGCTACCTCGAGGAGCGCGGGCTCGCCGCGTTCGTCGCGGGCAAGGCCGGCGCCACCTGCATCGGCCGCGACCCCGAGCTGCCCGCGGCGCGGCGCGCGGCCGCCGCGATCGTCGCGCAGTCCCCGGCCGCGCTCGCCGCCTTCGGGCGCCGCGTCACGGCCGACGCCCCCTCCGCGATCGACGAGCTCGGCGCGGTCGACGTCCCCGCGCTCGTGATCGTGGGCGCCGAGGACGCCGCGTTCCGTCGCGCGGCCGAGGTGATGGCGGCGAAGCTGCCGGCGGCCGAGCTGGTCGTCGTCGAGGGCGCGGGCCACATCCTCAACATCGAGCGGCCGGCCGCGTTCGACGCCGCGCTCCTCGCGTTCCTCGACCGGGTCTGATGCGCGCGCGGTCGCGCAACCTGCGCGCGGCCGCCGGGTTCGAGCCCTGTGATGCGGTGAGCGCGAAGCGGGCGGGATGACCGGGACGACGCGGAGCGACACGACGCGGCGCGAGGGAGCGCCGGGAGCCGGCGCGGCGGGTGCGCCCGGCTCCGAGCCCGACGAGGACGCCGGGCTCATGCTCGCGTTCGCGCGCGGCGAGGCCGCGGCGTTCGACCGGCTGTTCGAGCGCTGGGCGGCGAAGCTGCTGCGCTTCCTGGAGCGGATGGTGCACGACACGGCGACGGCGGAGGAGCTGGTGCAGGAGACCTTCCTGCGCGTCTACCGCGCGCGCGACCGCTACGAGCCGAGCGCGCGCTTCTCGACCTGGCTCTTCCACATCGCGACGAACCTCGCGCTCAACGAGCTGCGCCGGCCGCGCCGTTCGCGCGCGCACACGAGCACGGACGGCGCGCCGTCGGGGCCCGCCGAGCTCGGCGACGTGGGCGCGGCGCGCACCGACGACGTCGTGCACGCGCGCCGCGAGAGCGCGCGCGTCGAGCGCGCGCTCGAGACGCTGCCCGAGCGGCAGCGCGCGGCGCTCTGGCTCGCGGCCGTCGAGGGCCTCGCCTACGCGGAGATCGCCGAGTCGCTCGGCACCACGACGCGCTCGGTCAAGTCGCTCGTGCACCGCGCGCGGACCGCGCTCGTGCGTGCACTCGATGCGCGCGACGCATCGTGCGAGCGCGAGGGAGAAGAAGGCGATGACTGAGCGCGACCGACGCGACGCCGGCGACGACGACGAGCTGCTGTCGCGCCTCCTCGACGGCGATCTCGACGACGGGCCGCGCGCGGCGCTGCGCGCGCGCATCGCCGCGGAGCCCGCGCTCGCGACGCGTCTGGCGGAGCTCGCCGCCGCCGACGGCGCGCTGCGTTCCGTGCCGCTCCCGCCCGTGCGCGCCGCCGTCCGCGAGGGCCTCGCGCGCCGCATCGCGGACCTCGACGCGCCGGCGCCGGGCGTCGCGGCGCAAGCGGCCGACGCGCCCACCGGCGCGGCGCGCGCGCCCGTGGTGGCGCTCGACGCTGCGCGCGCGGCGCGGCGCCGCGTGCGCACCGTCCTCGTGCTGGGCGGCGCGCTCGCGGCCGCGCTCGCGCTGTGGATCGCGGTGGGAGGCGCGCCGCGGCTCGCGCCGCCCGGCGCGCCCGTCGACCGCGCGCGCGACGACGCGAGCCTCGCGCGCGAGGACGCGCCGCCGCGCGATGCCGTTCCCGATGTGGCGCCCGATGTCGCTCCCGACGTGGTGCCCGATGGCGCGCCGCCCGCGCCATCGCCTGTCGACCCCACCGCGCTCGCCGCGCGAGCGGCGGATGCGGGCGACGCGGCGGCGGCGCGCTCGATCGCCGAGCCGACCGATGCCGAGCTCGCGCTCGCGCGCGACCTCGATGACCTGCGCGACTTCGACGTCATCGACCAGCTCGAGCTGCTCGAGCTCCTCGCGCAGATCGACAGCGGAGGCGCGAGCGGATGACCGGCCGCGCCCCCGCACCCCGCGCGGCGAGGACGTCGCCGCGCGCGCGGCCCGCGCCGCGCCGCGCGCGCCCACTCGGCGAACGTTCGCGGTCGTCGCCCTCGCGCTGCTCGCGCTCGCGGTCGCGCGCGCGCCGGCCGCGCGCGCCGAGCCCGCGCGCGGCGCGAGCCCTGCCGCGCGGGACGGGGACGCGATGCGCGAACGGATGCGCGAGCGCTGGCGCGACGCGAGCCCGGCCGAGCGGGACGAGCTGCGCGAACGGATGCGCGAGCGCTGGCGCGGTGCGAGCCCCGCCGAGCGGGACGAGATGCGCGAACGGATGCGCGAGCGCTGGCGCGACGCGAGCCCCGCCGAGCGGGACGCGATGCGCGAACGGATGCGCGAGCGTCTGCGGTCGCTTCCGCCGGGCGCGCGCGCGCGCGCGGTGGACGGGCTCCGCGCGCGGCGCGACCTCGCGCGCGGCCTGCGCGATCTCGATCCCGACGAGCGGCGCGAGCTGCGCGCCGCGGTGGAGCGGCTCGACCCGGACGAGCGTGCGGCGCTTCGCCGCGCCTTCACCGAGGCGGGCCCGGGCGAGCGGCGCGAGCTGCTGCGGCGCGTCGCCCGGCTGCGCGAGCTCGCGCCCGAGGAGCGCGACGCGCTGCTCGAGCGATGGGGCGCACTCCAGCGCCGAAGCGACGAGGAGCGCGCGCGCTTCCGCGACAACGCGGAGCGCTGGCGGGCGATGGACGAGGCCGACCGCGAGCGCCTCCGCTCGCAGCTCGAACGGCTCCGCGCCATGACGCCGGAAGAACGGCTCGAGCTGCTCGACGAGGCGCTCGGCCCCACCGCGGAGGAAGCCGGCTCCGCTCCGCCCGCCGACCGTTGATTCGCGACGCGCGACGCGCGACTCGCAGTTCGACGTGCAGGATCTATCGTCCCGACCCTCCCGCGCCGCCGAGAAGGGTCCGCCATGCCGATCGAGGTCGTGTTCGAGCCGGATGCTCCCGTGATGTGGGTGCGCATGGAAGGCGCCGTCGCCGACGCCGACCTCGACCGTCTCGCCACGGGGCTCCTGTCCGACGAACGCGCGGCGGTGTGCAACGCGGTCTACGACCTTCGCGCGTGCACCGACCTCGGCGGCCTCTCGTCCGAGACGGTGCGTCGCCTCGCGCGCGCGCCGCACTGTCGCGACGAGCGCGTGCACGCGATCCGGATCGCGATCCTCGCCGAGGGCGACCTCGCGTTCGGAATCGGTCGCATGTTCCAGACGCTCGCGAGTGATCGCATGCCGAACGTCGCGGTGGTGCGCGATGTCGCCGCCGCCCGCGCGTTCGCAGCCGAGGGCGTGGCGCCTCCGGGCCACGAGTTCGGCGCCGCATCCGCCTGACGGGTCGGTCGCTGCATCCGCCTGCCGTCGGTGCCGCCGGCGGAGCGCGCGCTCGAAGCCCCGAGCGCTATTCGCTCCCGACGTCGCGCGCGCGCGCGGCGTCGAGTCGCCTGCGCAGCGCGGCGGCGCCGCCGCGGATGCTCACCGCCTGCATCCCCTCGGCGCGCATCAGCTCGGCCAGATGTCCGCTCTTCAGCCCGAACTCGCAGTAGAGCGCATAGCGATGTGCGCGGTCGAACGAGGCGTAGGCGCGCACCGCGTCGGCGAAGTCGAGGAAGAGCGCGCCGGGCGCGTGCCACGTCTGATAGGCGGGCTTGCTGCGCAGGTCGAGCAGCGTCGCGCCTTCCGGGACGTCGTCGACCTGCAGCGTCGGGTCGTCGAGCGTCGCGAGGTCGAGCGCGCGCAGGTCGAACACGCTGCGGGCCGCGACGGCGGCGTCGAGCAGGCCCGCGTCGAGCTTCGTCTCCTCGGCCTCGATCGCGCCGAGCGTCGCCGCCGTCGCCGGCTTCGACGGCACGAGCGCGCAGTACTCGCCCACGACCTTCGAGAGCTCGAACGTTCCGATCGCGCGCGCGGACGCGAGGATGTCGTCCTTGTTCATGCCGACGAGCGGCCGCAGGATGGGAACGGTGGTGGCGCGCGAGATCACGGCGAGGTTCTGCAGCGTCTGCGACGAGACCTGGCCGATCGCCTCGCCCGTCGCGATCGCCGCCGCGCCGCGCTCGGCGGCGACGAGCTCGGCCGCGCGCAGCATCCGGCGCTTGAGCACCACCTGCCAGTAGCGCGTCGTGCAGGCGCGCTGGAGATCGGCGGAGACGCTGTCGAAGTCGACCGAGTGGAGCTGCGGGCGCGTGCCATAGGACCACGCGTCGGCGAGATGCTTGGCGACGCGCATGGTGCCGAGCTCGTGCGTGCGCCCACCGAGGTTGCAGAAGACGTAGTCGAGCGCGACGCCGCGCCGCAGCAGCTGCCAGGCGGCGACGGCGGAGTCGAAGCCGCCCGACACGAGCGCGACGGCGCGGCCTTCGACGCCGAGCGGGAGCCCGCCCGGCCCGCGCGCCACGTCGCGGAAGAAGTGCGCGCGCCCGGGCGCGACCTCGACGTGGACGGCGACCTCGGGGTCGTCGAGGTCGACGCCCGCCGCGCGCGGAGCGAGTGCGGCGCCGAGCGCGCGCGCGACGTCGCTCGACGAGGCCGCGATGCGCGCGCGGTCGCCGACGCGCCGCGCGCGCACGGCGAAGCGCCGGCCCGCGACCGCGTCGGCGAACAGGCGCACTCCCTCGCGCACGATGTCGTCGGTCGACGACCACGGCAGCTCGATCGCACCGACGACCGACTGCACGCCGAACGTGCGCGACAGCACGGGCAGCGCGCGCGTCGCGTCGTCGGTGGACGCGAGCTGGATGCGCAGCCGGTCGTGGCCGCGCTCGATGCGCGAGCGGATGCCGAGCGCGCGCAGCCCGTCCTTCACGTTCGCAGCGAGGCGCTTCGAGAAGTAGGCGCGCGTCGGGCGCGCCTTCGTCGTGAGCTCACCGCTGTAGCGCGCGAGGACGAGCGAGCCGGTGCTCTCGGTCGGAGTCGCCATGGAGGGGGCTCGCGGAGGTGGGCGGCCGTCCGGGCCGCGCGCGTGGACGCTCGCTCGGCGCGAGCCGCTCTGCAGCAGTCGGTCTGCGGCAGCGGTGGGAGGGGCGGCAGTCTGGCTCGCGCCGCGCGGAACGCCCGCGCCGCCGCATCGCGGGCAAGCCTACCCGAGGCCGCCGCGGCGGGCCCCGCGTCGGCGCACGCGGCGGGCCGCGCCCGCCGACGCGCGGGCTGCGGCGGCCCGGCGCAGTGCGGCATGCTGCCCGGCCGCATGGCTTGCCGCTCACCCATCCGCGCCGCTGCCGGCCGCTCGTGGCTCGCGGCGCTCGCCGCGACGGTCGCGCTCACCGCACTCTCCGGGTCGTCCGGGTGCGCGGGGGGCGGCGCGGCGCGCGAGCCCCTCGCCGCGGCGCTCCGCGAGGGCGAGACGGCGCTCGCCGTCGGCGAGCTCGAGCGCGCGCTCGCCGACTACGAGCGCGCGCTCGCCCTCGCCCCGGACGACGCGCGGGCGCTCGAGGGGCTGGCGCGCACGCGCCTCGCGCGGCGCGAGGACGCCGCGGCGCTCGACGCGCTGCTCGCGCTGGAGGCGCGGCTCGGCGAGCAGGACGGCGCGCTCCCGGCGCCGCTCGCGCGGGCGCGCTGCGCGCTCGTCGAGCGGGCGGCGCGCGCCGAGCTCGCCGCGGGCGCGCCCGCGGCCGCGCTCCTGCGCGCGACGTCGCCCGCGTACGCGCCCTGCCCGGCCGCCGCGCGCACGGCGCTCGAGGTCGACGCACACCGCCGGCTCGCGCGGGACGCCGCCCACCCCGCCGTGGCTTCCGCCCATCATCGGCGTGTGCTCGCGCTCACGCCCGGCGATCCCGAGGCGAGCCTCGCGCTCGCGCGCCGTCTCGTCGCGCTCGGCGATGCGGACGAGGCGCTGCGCCTGCTCGACGCCGCGCTCGCGGCGCATCCCGCCGACGAGGCGTTGATCGAGCTCACGGTCGAGGTGCTGGCCGGCCCGAAGCGGCTCCGAGCGCAGCGCCCGCCCGACTAGGCTTCGACTAGGGTTCTTGCGATGGCCCGCGGGAACCCTCACAATCCGGCGCGTTTCACGCTTCTTGCCGTCGTCTGCCTCGACGACGATCGCACGTCACGGCTGCCGCGGAGGTCGCGGACGCTTCGAGACGGCGCTTCGAGGCGACGACAGGGAGATCACAAGGAATGAAGCGGCTCTCGTTCTCGACCACGGCGCTCGCAGCCGTGTTGGTGATGGGTCTGTCGGCCTGCCAGCAGACGGGGCAGAAAGAGGAAGCGCCCGACAACGTCAACGAGTTCAAGCAGCCCACGGAGGCGCCGGTCGAGCGCGCGGCCCCGCCGATGGCGACCGACCTCGGCACCGTCTACTTCGACTTCGACAGCTCGCGCATCCGCACGGACGCGCGCGACGTGCTCAAGAAGAACGCGGAGGCGCTCCGCTCGTCCGGCAACGCCGTGACGATCGAGGGCCACTGCGACGAGCGCGGCGACGAGGAGTACAACCTGGCCCTCGGGGAGCGGCGCGCCAACTCGGTGAAGGCGTACCTCGTCGACCTCGGCGTCGGCTCGGGTCAGCTCCGCACGATCAGCTACGGCGAGTCGAAGCCGGCGGTCGTGGGCTCGGGCGAGAGCGCCTGGCAGTGGAACCGCCGCGCCGAGTTCCGCACGCGCTAGCGCGCACGCGAGGCTCGAGGCTTGCGAAGGCCCGCCGTCGTCGACGGCGGGCCTTCTTGCTTTCTCCGCGCGCGCGTCCCGCGTCGTTGTTAGGACGGGCGGCCCGCGTAGCGGAGCAGCGTGGTAACGTGGCCCGTCACCCGAGAAGGAGTCCCCCATGCCCGTTCACGGTGGAAAGCTCGCGGCGCGTGCGCTCAAGGAGGCCGGCGTCGAGGTCATCTTCACGCTCTCCGGCGGCCACATCATGCCCATCTACGACGGCTGCATCGACGAGGGCATCAAGATCATCGACGTGCGCCACGAGCAGGCGGCCGTGCACGCGGCCGACGCGTGGGCGCGCTGCAACCCCGGCAAGATCGGCGTCGCCGCGATCACCGCGGGCCCCGGCGTCACGGACGGCGTCACGGGCGTCGCGAACGCGTGGCGCGCGAACTCGCCGATCCTCGTCTTCGGCGGCCAGGGCCCGTTCGCCAACCTGCGGCGCGGCTCGCTCCAGGAGATGGACCACATCGGCGTGATGCGTCCGATCACCAAGTACGCGGACGCCTGCTACGAGACCTATCGCATCCCCGAGTACATCGAGCTCGCGATCCGGCACGCGGTGTCGGGCATCCCGGGCCCGGCGTACCTCGAGATCCCGATGGACATCTTCATGGGCCAGGCCGAGTGGGAGCAGGCGCGCGTGCCGGTGATCCGCACGCAGCCGCCGCGCATCCAGCCCGACCGCGACTACGTGCGGCAGGCGATCGAGCTGCTCGCGAAGGCGCAGCGCCCGATGCTGATGGCGGGGACGAGCGTGAAGTGGTCGCAGGCGAGCGCGCAGATGCAGCAGTTCGCGGCCGAGACGCACATCCCGACCTACACGAACGGCATGGGCCGCGGCTGCATGGATCCCTCCTCGCCGGAGTTCCTCAACCGCTCGCGGCGCCACGCGCTCGAACGCATCGACTGCATCGTGCTCGCGGGCACGCTGCTCGACTTCCGCATGCGCTTCGGCCAGAGCATCCCGGCCGACGCGAAGATCATCCAGCTCGATCTCGACAACACGCTGATGGGACAGAACCGCCAGACGGACGTGCCGGTCGTCGGCAACCTCGCGTGCAGCTTCGACATGCTGCTCGAGGAGATGAAGAACCAGGGCGTGCGCCTCGACTTCAGCGCGTGGCGCGACGAGCTGCGCGCGATCGAGGACGCCGAGGAGGCGAAGGTCGAGGCGAAGCTGAACAGCGACGAGGTGCCGATCGACCCGCAGCGCATGTGCCGCGAGGTGCGCGACTGGCTCGCGACGCTCGACGACCCGATCGTGATCGGCGACGGCGGCGACATCGTCGCGACCGCCGCGAAGATCCTGCCCGTGAAGAGCGAGGGCGCGTGGATGGACCCGGGCCCGCTCGGCACGCTCGGCGTCGGCATGCCGTTCGCGCTCGCCGCGAAGCTCGCGCACCCGAAGCGCCCCGTCGTGATCGTCTACGGCGACGGCTCGTTCGGACTCAACGGCTTCGAGTACGACACGGCCGTGCGCTTCGGGCTCCCGATCATCGGCATCGTCGGCAACGACGCGGCGTGGGGGCAGATGATGCGCCCGCAGGCCGGCATCTACGGCAAGGACCGCCTCGCCGCGACGCTCCTGAACTACACGCGCTACGACAAGGTGGTCGAGGCGCTCGGCGGCCACGGCGAGCACTGCGAGCGCGCCGAGGAGATCCGTCCCGCGCTCGAGCGCGCGGCGGCGAGCGGCAAGCCCGCGCTCGTCAACGTGATCATCCGCCAGGACGGCGACTACAAGGGCGGCATCTACGTCTAGCCGCGCGCGCGCAGGCGCGAGGGCGGACGCCGCGGGGAACGGGACGCTCGAGGTGTCGAGGTGAGCTTCGCGCAGGGTGGGGATCGCGAGCGAAGCGCGGAGGAGCTCGGCATCGACCTCGAGGCGCTCGCCGAGCTGTGCGCGCAGCTCGGCCCGCTCGCCGTGGTCGACCTCGAGACGACGGGGCTCCCCGACGACCCCGCGTCCGAGATCCTCGAGCTCGGCGTCGTGCAGCTCGACCCCGGACGCGTCGCCACCTTCCAGACGCTCGTGCGGCCGCGCCGGCCGCTCCCGCTGCTGATCCAGCGCCTGACGGGCCTCACCGACGACGACGTGCGCGACGCGCCCGCCCTCGCCGACGTCGCGCCCGCGGCGCGCGCCGCGCTCGCCGGGCGCACGATCATCGCGCACAACGCCGACTTCGAGCGCACCTTCCTCGCGCGCGGCGTCGACCCGTCGCTCGACGGCGCCGCCTATCTCGACACGCAGGACCTGCTCGCGCTCACGCACCCCGACGCGCCCGACCTGCGGCTCGAGTCGTTCACGCGCATGCTGCTGCGCACCGAGGAGCACCACCGCGCGCTCGACGACGCGCTCGACACCGCGCGCGTGCTGTCGCGCGTCGGCGCCGGCGCGCGCGCGGGCGAGCCGCGCTACCTGACTGCGCGCCGCGCGCTGCTCCGCTACTCGCCCGGGTCGCCCTGGCTCGCGCTGCTCGGCAAGGATCTCGTCGTCGACGACGACCTGCCCGGCCAGTTCGTGCACGTCGGCGAATCGCGCGAGAAGCCCGTGCCGTTCGACGAGGACGCGATCGCCGCGGCGCTCGCGGACGAGGAGCGCGGGCGGCGCTACCTGCCCGGCTACCGCGCGCGCAAGGAGCAGATCGAGCTCGCGCGGCAGTTCGTGCGCGCGCTCGGCGAGGGCGGCGCGCTGCTCGTCGAGGGCGGAACGGGCGTCGGGAAGTCGCTCGCCTATCTCGCCGCGGCGATCCCGTTCGCGATGGAGCGCGCGGCGGGCGGCGTGCACGAGCCCGTCGTCGTGTCGACGCGCACGAAGCTCCTGCAGGACCAGCTGCTGCACAAGGACATCGCGGCCGCCGCGCGCTTCCTCGGCCACCCCGGGCTGCGCGCGCTCTCGATCAAGGGCCGCGCGAACTACGTGTGCGAGCGGCGGCTCGAGGCCGTGCTCGCCGAGGGCCGCGAGCCGAGCATCTTCGAGCAGGATCGCATGGCCTACGCGGTGATGATGGCGTGCGCGCGCACGCGTCCGCACGGCGAGGTCGGCACGCTGCCCGCGGCGCTCCTGCGCCGCTACCCGCCGCTGCGCGAGCTGCGCCGGCGCAGCGTCGCCGCGCGCGCGCAGCAGTGCTCGCGCGAGGAGTGCGCCAAGCAGCGCGCGTGCCCGTTCGGACGGCGGCGCGGCGCGCTCGCGAAGGCGCACCTCGTCGTCGCGAACCACGACCTGCTGCTGCGCTGGCCGCCCGACTACCCCGCCTTCACGCACGCGATCGCGGACGAAGGCCACCAGCTCGCGGGCGTGGCCGACGAGGTCTACGCGACGAGCGTGAGCCCCGACGAGGTGCTCGAGCTCGTCGACGAGCTGTTCGGGCGCCCGGGCGAGCGCGGCCGGCCGACGCTCGTGGCGCGCGCGCGTGCGCGCGCGTCCGAGAAGGACGTGCTCGCGTGGCGCCGCAGCCTGGCGCTCGACCTCGCCGAGCTCGGCCGCGCGCTCGCGCACCGCGCGAACGAGTACGGCGAGGTGCAGCTCCCGCCGCGTCCCGAGCGCGAGTTCCCGGAGGCCACCGCGCTCGCCGAGACGGCCGCGCGCCGCATCGAGCAGGTCGCCGACCACGCGCTCTCGCTCGACGACGACGGCGACGAGGGCGAGGGGCCGAGCCCCGTCGCGCGCACGGCTGCCGAGCTCCGCGACGCGGCGCGCGGCCTGCGCCTCGCGTTCGCCGACGAGTCGGGCGACAACGTCTCCTCGTTCGAGCGCCTCGAGGCGCCGTTCGACCGCTGGCGGCTCGCGATCCGCGCCGTCTCGCCCGCGCCCGCGTTCCACGAGGCGTTCCTGCAGAAGCTCGAGTCGTTCACCGTCGTGTCGGCGAGCCTGTTCGTGAACGGCGACCCGTTCGCCGCGCTCGGCGAGCTCGAGATCGAGGAGCGCGCGCTGCTCCCGACCGGGCGCGTCTCGGTGGAGAGCCCGTTCCCGTACGCCGAGCACATGCGCGTCGCCGCGCTCGACACGCCGACGGCCGCGGTCGTCGACGAGACGGCGGCCGTCGTCGCCGAGCTCGCGCGCACGCTGCGCGGCCGCACGCTCGGTCTCTTCACGAGCCTCGCGCGCATGAACCAGGTGGCCGAGCTGCTCGACCGCGAGCTGCGCGGCGAGGGCTTCGAGATCCTCGCGCCGCGGCGCGCGAGCGACGACCCGGCCGCACTCGTCGAGCGCTTCACGCGCGCGAAGGGCGGCGCCATCCTGCTCGGCGCGCGCACGTTCTGGCAGGGGCTCGACATCCCCGGCGAGGACCTGCAGGCCGTCGTGATCGAGAAGCTCCCGTTCGAGGTGCCGACCGAGCTCCTCAAGCGCCGCGAGGCGCGCGTGCGCGAGGCGGGCGGCGACCCGTTCGAGCGCGTCGCGCTCGGGAAGATGCTGCTGAACCTGAAGCAGATGGCGGGCCGGCTGATCCGCAGCGAGTCCGATCGCGGCATCGTCGTCGTCGTCGAGGGGCGGACGAGCAAGGGCTACTTCCGCAAGCTCGCGAGCGCGCTCCCGCCCGGCGTCGCGATGCACAAGGCGCGCCGCTCGGACCTGCGCGCACTGCTCGCGGAGATCGGCCTGTGAGCGGCGCGGCGAGCCGGCCCGCCGCCGGTCTGCACGCCGAGATCCTCGCCGGAGAGCCGCTCGACGGGCCGCGGAGCCTGCCCGTCGCGCACGGCGAGGCCTGGGCCTACACGCGCCGCGCGCCCGACAAGACGGGCCCCAACGAGGATTGCGCGGCGATCTGGGAAGTGGGCGAGGTGGGCGCCGTGCTCGCCGTCGCCGACGGCATCGGCGGCGCGCCGAGCGGTGCGCGCGCGTCGCGCATGGCGGTCGACGCGCTCGGCGCCTGCCTCGCGCGCGCCGTCGAGACGGGCGCGAGCGATCTGCGGCCGTTCGTCCTCGACGGCTTCGAGGAGGCGAACGCCGACGTGCTCGGCATGCGCATCGGGGCGGGCACGACGCTCGTCGCCGTCGAGCTCGGCGCCGACTTCGTGCGCACCTATCACGCGGGCGACTCGGTCGCGCTCGTCGTCGGGCAGCGCGGCCGCGTGCGCCTGCACACGATCCCGCACTCGCCGGTCGGCTACGGCGTCGCGTCCGGCATGCTCGACCCCGAGAAGGTGATGGACCACGAGGAGCGCAGCTTCATCTCGAACTGCGTGGGCTCGCAGGACATGCGGCTCGAGGTGGGCGCGCCGATCGAGATGGCGGAGCGCGACACGCTGCTCGTCGCGTCGGACGGCGTGCTCGACAACGTGCGCCCGAGCGACCTCGTCGAGCTGATCCGGCGCGGCGCGCTCGGCGACGCCGCGCACGCGCTCGCGCAGCGCGTCGCCGAGGTGATGGAGCACGGCGACCGCGAGATCGCCGGGCACTGCGACGACGCGACCTTCCTGCTCTACCGCACGCGCTCGCCCCGCGCGCGCACACGCCGCGCCGCGCGCGCGCGCAGGCCGGGAGGCGCCGCGTGACCCGTCGGCTCGTCCGCGGGAGCAAGCTCGGCAAGTACCGGTGCGAGCACCGCATCGCGACGGGTGCGACGGCCGACGTCTGGCGCGCGCGCGACCCGATCGAGGGGCGGCGCGTCGCGCTCAAGGTCGTGCATCCCGCGATCGTCGCGGAGTTCGGGCGCGACGCGATCGAGCACGAAGCGCGCATCGCCGCCCACCTCGAGCACCCGAACATCGTCGCGATCCGCAACGCGGACTGGATCGACGGGCGCTTCGTGATCGTCACCGAGCTCGCGACGACGAGCCTCGACGACTATCCGCGCGCGCGGCGCTCGGCGCGCGCGGCGCTCGCGATCGTGCGCGACGTCGCGGCGGGCCTCGCGCACGCGCACTCGCGCGGCGTGCTGCACCGCGACGTGAAGCCCGAGAACGTCGTGGTGATGAGCGACGGCACGGCGAAGCTCACGGACTTCGGCACCGCGCGCCTCGCGCCGCGCTCGACGCGCGTCCTGACCGAGGTCGGCACGTTCGGCTACATGGCGCCCGAGCAGGCCTACGGGCGCCCGCGTTTCGCGAGCGACGTGTTCAGCTGGGGGCTCACGGCCTACCAGCTCTTCGCCGGCGTGCTCCCGGGCTGGCCGTTCGTGTGGCCGCTCGAGGGCCACGAGCGCTTCGAGCGCCGCTGTCCCGCGCCCGTGCAGGCGGTGATCCGGCGCGCGCTCGAGCCCGACCCGAAGCGGCGCTGGCGCGACGCGGGCGAGCTGCACGCGGCGCTCGTCGCGGCGATCGCGCGCCACGAGTCGCGCGAGAGCGCGCCGGCGAAGGGCGCGCGTCGGCGCAAGGCGCCGTCGCACCGCGCGGCGACGAACGACCCCTTCGCGCTCGAGACGCGCTGGTTCCGCAGGCACTTCGGCAAGGCGCTCCGCGCCGACTTCGACTGCCACAAGTGCGGCGGGCCGATCGCGGAGGCGATGCGCTGCTGCCCGTGGTGCGGCACGGATCGCAACGCCTTCACCTACGTCACGAGCTACCCGCTCGTGTGTCCCGACTGCGAGCGCGGCGTGCGCCCCGAATGGAAGGCGTGCCCGTGGTGCGCCACGGCGCGGCTCGAGAGCAACGGCCGGCGTCCGCCGCTCGACCGGCGCGCGACGCGCACGTGCCGCCGCAAGGGCTGCGAAGGGCAGCTGCGCCCGTTCATGCGCTACTGCCCGATGTGCAAGACGAAGGTCGCGCGGCCGTGGAAGGTCGAGTCGCTGCCGCCGTGCCCCTCGTGCCGCTGGCCGATGGCGCCGCGCTGGCGCTGGTGCGCGTGGTGCGGGCGAAGGAACGCCGCCGCGCTGTCGATCGGCCGCGCCTCGGGTCGTTAGGCGTGGAGAGGAGGTCGCGCATGGCCAGGTCGCGTCGCCGCGGCTCCGCAGCGATCGCCGCTCTCGCCGCCGCCGCGGCGCTCGCGGCCGCGATCGCGACGCTCGCCGGCGGCGCGCGCGACGCGCGCGCGCAGGCGCCTTCCCTGCTCGACGCCGCGCGCGGCGCGACGGGCGCGGACACCGCGAACGGCTCGAGCGGAGCGAACGGCTCGAACGGGTCGAACGGCGCGACGGCGCCGAACGGCGACGCGGCCACCGCGTCCGGCCCGCCCGACGCGGCCGACATCGCCGCCGCGCGCGCGGCGCTCGCCACCGAGCTCGCGGCGCTGCGCGCGGAGGAGCCCGTGCCGCGCAGCTCGATCGCGCTCGTCGAGCGCCTCGACGACATGCTCGCCGAGCACGCGACGCTGCTCGAACGCATGCAGAGTCCGCCGCCCGAGGCGCCGCTGCCGGCGCCGCCCGGCCCGCCCTTCGCGCTCGCCGACGTCGATGCGACGGCGCGGCGGCTCGCCGACGCGAACGCCGCGGGAGAGCGCGCGGAGAAGGCGATCGAGGCCGCGAAGGCCTCCGTCGAGCGCGCGCGCAGCGACCGCGAGAAGGCCGAACGCACGCGCCGCCAGCTGAAGGAGCAGGTCGCGAACGGCGAGTCGAGCGCGCCGAAGCTCCGCAAGGCGGAGCTCGCGAGCCGTGTCGCCGACGCCGAGGTGTCGCTGCGCCGCGCCGAGCTCCGTTACTGGGAGCGCCAGCGCGCCGCTGCGGGCGAGGACGCGGCGGCGCTCGAGACCGCGCTCGCGGAGCAGGAGGCGGCGCGCAGCGCCGACGCCTCCGAGCTCGCGAGCGTCGTGTCCGGCATCGACAAGCAGCTCTTCGATCTCGAGCGCGCGCAGCAGAAGCAGCGCTTCGCCGAGGACGAGGCGGAGCGCCAGCTCGAGCGCGCCCGCTCGCGCTCCGACGGCTCGGCCGAAGGCGCGGCAGCGGTCGAGGCGCGCCGCGTCGTCGCGGCGGGCGAGCAGCGCATCGGCTCGCTGCTCTCCGAGCACCGCGCGCGGCTCGAGGCGAGCAAGGAGCTGTGGCAGCAACGCTATGCGCTCGCGCGCGGCGAGGCCGACGTCGAGCAGGCCGCCGCGTGGCTCGACCAGACGACGGCCGCGATCGGCGAGGTCGATCGCAGCCTCGCGCTCGCGCGCGTCCGCCTCGAGGAGCTGCAGGCCGAGATCGGCGGGCTCGACGCCGACGCGCCCGAGGCGGCCGTCGTGCGCGACTCGCTACGCAGGCGCATCGCCGCCTATCGCACCGAGGTCCAGCGGCTCTCCGATCACCGCTTCCTGCTCGATCGCTTCGCCGGCGAGCTCCGCGCGCACGAGAGCGACCTCGGCCTGGCCGAGCGGCTCGAGGTGCTCGCCGGCCGGGCGGCAGCGGTGTGGGAGTACGAGGTCTGGTCGGCCGAGGACAACCCGATCACGGTCGGGAAGCTCGTCTCGGCGCTGCTCGTCTTCTTCGTCGGGCTCTACGGCGTGCGCTGGGTGGCGCGTGCGCTGCGGCTCCACGTCTTCCCGCGGCTCGGGCTCGACGAGGGCGGCGCGCGCGCCTTCGAGTCGCTCGCCTTCTACGCCTTCCTCGTCGCGCTCGTGCTCGTCGTGCTGCGCTTCGCGAGCATCCCGCTCACGGCCTTCGCGTTCGTCGGCGGCGCACTCGCGATCGGGGTCGGCTTCGGCAGCCAGAACATCGTCAACAACTTCATCAGCGGCGTGATCCTGCTGGCCGAGCGCCCGGTGAAGATCGGCGACCTCGTCGAGGTGGGCGGCGACGTCTACGGCATCGTCGAGCAGATCGGTCTGCGCAGCACGCGCATCCGCACGGGCACGAACATCCACATCGTGGTGCCGAACGCGTCGATCCTCGAGAACCAGGTCGTGAACTGGACGCTCAACGACCCGAACGTCCGGCTCGTCGTGAAGGTCGGCGTGGCCTACGGCTCGCCGACGCGCGACGTCGAGCGGCTGCTGCTCCAGGCGCTGAACGAGCACCCGCGCGTGCACGCGCACCCGGCGCCGTCCGTGCTGTTCGCCGACTTCGGCGACAACGCGCTCGCCTTCGAGGTGCACTTCTGGGCGGCGATCCGCCGGCTCATGGACCGCCTCACGATCGAGAGCGAGGTGCGCTTCCGCATCGACGAGCTCTTCCGCGAGGCGGGCATCACGATCGCGTTCCCGCAGCGCGACGTGCACCTCGACACGCTCTCGCCGCTCGCCGTGCGGCTCGTGCGCGAAGGCGGGAGCGCGGACGACGGGGGCGGCGCGTGAGCGACTTCCCCATCCACCGCCCCGCCGCGGGGGCGCGGCCCGGCGCGCTCGCCATTCCGCCGGGCTCGCCGCCGCCCGTCGTGCGGCTGATGCAGTACGACGAGGCCGGCCTCGAGGAGCGCGAGGTCGCCGACCTCGACGAGCTCGTGCCCTACGCGAACACGGAGACGACGACCTGGATCGACGTCCAGGGCCTCGGCGACGAGCGCAAGCTGCTGCGCATCGCCGAGATCTTCGGTCTGCACCCGCTCGCGATCTCCGATGCCGTGAACGTGCCGCAGCGCGCCGGCATCGAGTCGTACCCCGACCAGCTGCTCGTCGTCGCGCGCGCGCCGTGGCGCACCGTCGACGGCGCGACGCGCGTGCCGCAGGTGTGCCTGCTCGTCGGGCGTGGCTACGTGC
This sequence comes from Myxococcota bacterium, assembly GCA_041389495.1. Taxonomy (NCBI): domain Bacteria; kingdom Pseudomonadati; phylum Myxococcota; species Myxococcota bacterium. The sequence goes on from JAWKRT010000007.1 coordinate 73,820, forward strand.
TGAGCTTCCAGGAGCGCTACTTCGGCTTCTTCGACGCGGTGCGCGAGCGCATCCGCCGCGGCGGCGGCCCCATCCGGCGCTCCGGGCCCTGCTACCTCGCGTACGCGCTCGTCGACGCGCTCGTCGACCACTACTTCCCGGTCGTCGACGAGCTCGCCGACGCGCTCGACGAGCTCGAGGAGGAGGTGCTCGCCGACCCGACGCCCGCGTTGATCGCGCGCGTGCACCGGCTGCAGCGGCGCGTGCTCGTGCTGCGGCGCGTCGCGCGTCCGATGACGGAGATGGTCGCGCGTCTCGCCATCGAGCCCTCGCCGTTCGTCACCGAGTCGACGCGGCTCTACCTGCGCGACACGCGCGACCAGGCGCAGCAGGTGCTCGGGCGCCTCGAGTCGACGCGCGAGGCCTCGCTCGACCTGATGAACGCGGCGCTCGCGACGCTCGGGCACCGCCAGAACGAGGTGATGAAGCTGCTCACGCTCGTCGGCAGCATCTTCATCCCGCTCACGTTCATCGCGGGCATCTACGGCATGAACTTCGAGCACATGCCGGAGCTGCACGCGCGCCGCGGCTACTTCGTGGTGCTCGGCGTGATGGCGGCGGTCGCGATCGCGATGCTCGGCTACTTCCGGCGCCGCGGCTGGCTCGGGCGCCGCTCGCGCCGCAGACGCTAGGCGGAGCGGCCGCGCGGCGCGGATGCCCGCTCACTCGCCCGCGGCGATCACGTCCGCGACGTCGACGCCCGCGACGTCCTTCGCCATCTCGGCCAGTGCGTCGGGCGTGAGCGGGACGCGACGGCGCGCGATCTCCCGCGCGACGTCGTCGAGCGAGTGCGCGCCCTCGGAGCGCTCCTGGAGGGCGGCGTCGAGGCGCGCGTAGAGCGCCATGCCCGCCGATGCGCGCAGCTCGCGCTTGCGGCGCTGCCGGCGCGCGAGCGTGCGGTGGCGCGCGAGCGTCGCCTCGTAGCGCGATTCCGAGATCGTCCCCGAGCGGTGCAGCAGCACGACCGAGTAGTACTCGACGAGCCCCTCGACGAGCCACTGGTGCGCGGCGTCGGCGCGCGCCGCGAGCGTGCTGTGCAGCACCTCGTGCAGGACGGGGCTCGTGCCGTCGGCCGAGATCAGCGGGCGGTCGGAGTGGAGGTAGGCGGAGCCCGGGCCCGAGAGGCCGCCGCGCCACATCGGATCGCCCGCGCCGACGATCAGGTAGCGCGGCGGGAGCTCGCCGAGCAGGTCGCGCAGCGACGGCGCCGCCCAGTGCAGGAGCGCGAGGATGTCGTTGCGCCGCATGTGCTGCGAGCGCGGCGCGGCGATCGCGACCTTCATGCCGAGGATGTCCTCGCGCAGCACGCCGAGGTCGCCGATCGCGATCCAGCCGGTCGGTCGGTCGAAGCGCCGCAGCGGGTTGTCGACGACGTACTCGCCCGTCGCCGTCTGCGCGTAGGGCGTCGCAGCGGCCCAGCCTTCGGGAAGCCGCAGGCGCAGCCGCGTCTCGGACGTCTCCCGGCCCTTCGTCGTGACGCTCGCCGGCGGAACGAGGTCGTCGCCGCGGAAGAGCGCCCACTTGCGCGTGCACCAGGCGTCGTAGGTGCGCGGGTTGCGCAGGTGCTCGATGCGGAAGCGATAGCGGAGCGAGCCGCCCGAGCGCGGAGGCGTCCACGCGACCTCGTCGCCGTTCACCTCGACGGTGCCGTTCCCCTTGAAGTCGAGGTGGCGCTCGGGGTCGATGCGGAAGACGACCTTCTCGACCGCGCCGGAGCCGTCGCCGAGCGAGAGCCGCACGTGCGCGGTGCGCTCGGTGGCGACGATGCGCGCGTCGACGCGCAGGTCGTAGGTCGCGGGCGTCGCCTCGGCCTCGTCGTCGGTCGCTTCCTCGGCGTCGCCCGCGTCGGGACGCGCGCCCTCGGCCATCGCGCTCGCGTCGGCGGCGTGCGCGTCCGCCTCGCCTTCGTCGTCCGCGCGCGCGCCCGAGGCGACCGCGACGGCGAGCGCCGCTCCGAGCAGCGCGCCGGCGACGCGCCGTCCGCCGCGCATCGCGCGCTCCGATGCCCTACGCCACATCGCGCCCCCCAAGCTCGCTCGCGTCCTCTGCCGCGCCCGCCGCGCCCGCGCGCCGTGCGATCGCGACGCCGAGCGCGATGCGCGCGCGCCAGTCGAGCTCGGGCCTCGCCTCGAGGTCGATGGCGTCGAGCCGGCGCGACAGGCCCGCTCCGTTCGCGAGCTGGATGGCGAGGCCGGGTCGCGCGTTCAGCTCGAGCACGAGCGGGCCGTGCGACGCGTCGACGACCACGTCGGCGCCGACGTAGCCGAGGCCCGTGCAGTCCGCCGCGCGCACCGCGATCTCGAGCACCTTCGCGAAGTGCGGCAGCCGGCGCCCCTCGATCGGCTCGAGCGTGTCGGGGTGGCGATCGATCGGGTGGCCGTGCTGGACGGCGCGCGTGAGCCGGCCCGTGGCCAGGTCGACGCCCGCGCCGAGCGCGCCCTGGTGCAGGTTCGCGCGCCCGCGCGACGCGCGCGTCGGCAGGCGCGTCATCGCCATCGCCGGCACGCCGCGGTAGACGACGACGCGGATGTCGGGCACGCCGTCGACCGCGATCGCCGCGAACGACGGGTCGACGTGCAGCAGCTCCTCGGCGAACGCCTCGTCCGGCTGCCCGCCGAGCGCGTAGAGGCCGGAGATGATCGCGGCCGCGTGGAACTCGAGGTCGTCGCGCGTCAGCACGTCGCCGCCCGCGCGCACGAAGCGGCCGTCCTCGGTGCGTCCGCGCACGACCAGGATGCCGTTGCCCATCGCGCCGCGCGCGGGCTTCAGCGCGAAGCCCGCGGCGTCGAGCAGCGACGCGACGAGCTTCGGCACGTCGCCCTGCGCCGACGCGACGCCGAGGATCTTCGCCGTCGGGATGCCGGCCTTCTCGCACAGCGCCTTCGTCGCGAGCTTGTTGTCGACGAGCGGGTAGCGCGCGCGGTCGTTGACGGCGAGCGTGTAGTGGACGTTGCGCTCGTTCATGCCGAGCACGCCGAGCTCGCGCAGTCGGCGCGGCGACGCGAAGAGGCTCACGGTGCGCCGCCTCCCCCGACGCCCGCGCGCGCGGGCGCGAACGTGCGGAAGCGCAACAGCTCGGAAAGCCGGTAGCCCGTGTAGCCGCCGATCCAGATCAGCAGCCCGGCCACGACGAGCACGAGCTCGGGGAAGCCGAACATCCAGTGGTCGAGCAGCGCGTTCTGCAGGATGGGGTGGATCATCGCCGCGACGGCGAACGTCCACGCGAGTCGCGTCAGCGCGTGGCGCGCGCCCTCCTCCTGCAGCGTCACGGTGAAGCGCTCGACCAGCATGACGAGGATGACGACGGGCAGCAGCGAGCCGCCGAAGAGCGCGGCGATCTCGCTCTCGCGCCCGACCACGGCGAGTGCGGCGAGCCCGAGCACGACGACGCACAGCAGCACGCACAGGCGCGGCACGAGCAGCAGGTGCAGGCGTCCGAGCAGGAGCCGGCTCAGCAGGCCGAGCGATGCGACGGCGACGACGAGCCCCATGCCGGTCACGAGGTCGGTCAGCCGCAGCGCGAGCGCGAACAGGATGGGCGTGAACGTCCCGAACGTGCGGATGCCGACGACGTTGCGAAGCACGGCGATGCCGAGCGCGCCGATCGGCAGCAGCAGCAGCACGCGCAGCGCGGCCTGCGTGGCGAGCGGCAGGCGGAAGAGCGACAGCCGCGCCGCGATCGCGTTCGGCGGCGTCATCAGCGTCGCGAGCTCGTCGTGGCCGAGCCACTCGCGCCGCGCGCGGTGGCGCGCGTCGACCGCGTTCGTGCTCGTCGACGACAGCGTCGGCCCCTCGTCGCGCGAGAGCGCGAGCCAGCGCGCGGGGCGAAGCCCGAGCAGGCCGTCCTCGGGCGACATCGGCACCCACTCGCCGATCCACGCCTCGACCCACGTCTTCGGGCGCGGCCGCCCGTTGTCCTGCAGGTCGAGCCCCTGCACGCGCCGCGCGGGAACGCCGCTCGCGCGGAGCATCGCCGTCAGCAGCCGCGCCTTGCCGACGGGGCTGCCGACGCGGTGGGCGAGCGCGATCAGCGCGTCGTCCGACTCCTCGTTGTCGAGCGACACCTCGTTCGCGACGAAGGCGAAGATCGCGCGCACGGTGCCGGCCGGGTCGTCGCCCGCCGGCAGCGAGAGCGAGCCGAGCAGCGACGCGAGCTCGCGCGACTTCGCGGGGATCGTGGCCGTCGAGATCAGGAAGCTCTGCGCGATCTCGTCGGGCACCTTCGGCATCGGCGTGCTCGGGAGCGCGAGCTCGACGCGCTGCAGCTCGACGCGATAGGCCTGGCGCAGCTCGACCATGCCGTCGAGCCGCCCGCCCCACACCGCGACGCGCCCGCCCGGCTCGTTGCGCACCGAGTGGTCGAGCTGCTGCGAGACGACGCCCTCGTCCATGATGCGCTGGCCGGGCTCGGTCGACGGCAGCGCGGCGCGCACGCTCCCGCGCTGACCGCGCCCGCGCACGGAGATCTCGAGCTCGACGCGCCACAGGCGCTCGCCCTGCGCCGGGAGGAGCGGAACGCGCGCGACGAGCACCTTCCACGCGAACACCGACGCGCCGAGCGCGATCAGCGCCGCGCCCGTCCATCTCACCGACGGCAGCATGCGGGGGCGTCCTGCACCGCGCGCGCGGCGCGCGGCGGGCGGCTACTCGGGGCGTTCATCGGGCTCCACTTCCGGATCCTCGGGGCGCACGTCGCCCTCGAGCGCCGAGCTCGGCAGGCCCGCGCCCTCCTGCGCGGCGAGCGCGAGGTGGAACGCGGCGAAGCCGGGCATCACGACCTGGTCGAGCGCCTGCCCGATGATCGTCCCCGCGTAGGGCGAGCGGATCTCGCCGCGCGCGCTCGACAGCGGGTCGATCACCGTGCCGAGCAGCTGCCCGCGCTTCACGGTCTCGCCGATCTGGACGATCGCGAGCATGAGCCCGCCGCGGTCGACGCGCACCCAGTGCGTGCGGCGGATGACCTGGCGCGGCGGCGTCGGCTCGGCGTACGGCTGCAGCATGCGCAGCGCGTGCATCGCGCGCGTCGTGCCGGCGACCCCCTGCTCGATCTCGTCCTCGCGCAGGCGCATCGGCTCGCCCGCCTCGTAGATCACCGACGGGATGCCCGCGTCGGCGGCCGCGCGCCGCAGCGTCCCGAGCCGCCCGCGGTTGTGCACGACCAGGTCGGCGCCGAACGCCTTCGCGAACTCCGCGGTCTTCGCGTCGTCGAGGTTCGCGCGGATGTGCGGGAGGTTCGTGCGGTGGAACGAGCCCGTGTGGAAGTCGATCAGGTACGTGCACGGACGGATCACGTCCTCGAACAGCACGAACGCGATGCGCGAGGCCGAGCTGCCCGTCGTGCGGCCGGGGAAGTAGCGGTTCAGGTCGCGGCGGTCGGGCAGGTAGCGGGAGCTGCGGTTGTAGCCGTGCGGGTTCGCGATCGGCACGGCGACGAGCGTCCCGGCGAGCAGCTCGGGGTCGAGCTGCTCGACGATGCGGCGGACGATCTCGACGCCGTTGAGCTCGTCGCCGTGGATGCCGGCGACCAGGCAGAGCGTCGGGCCGGGCAGGCGGCCTCGCGTCACGAAGACGGGCGTCTCGACCGACACGCCCGCGAACGATTCGCTCGAGCGCACCTCGAAGCGGCGCTTCTCGCCGCGCGGCGTGCCGAACTCGGGAGCGGGCTCGCGCGCCGCTGCCGGCGGCGTGGCGACGGCCGCGGCGAGGAGGACGACCGCGGTGGCCGCGAGCGCGCGCATGGCGCGCATGGTACTGCGTCCCGCAACGGTCGCGCGCCGCGACTTCCGGAACGCCGTCCGCGCGGGCGCGGGCGACGCCGGCTGCCGCCGCGCGGCTCGACGCGGCACCGGTCGGTGCGATGCCGGTCGGCGCGAGGCGGCGGCGGCGGTGCTCGGCGATACTCCGCGCCCACCCCGGCCCGGAGCGCCCCCCTCATGAAGATCGCCATCCTCTCGCGTGGCACGCGCCTGTACAGCACGCGCCGCCTCAAGGAGGCCTGCGCGGCGCGCGGTCACAAGGCGAAGGTGCTCGACACGCTCGACTTCGCGATCGAGACGCAGCAGGGACAGCCCGAGCTCTTCTACAAGAACCGCCCGCTCTCGACCTACGACGCCGTGATCCCGCGCATCGGCGCGTCGATCACGCTCTACGGCACGGCCGTCGTGCGCCAGTTCGAGCAGATGGGCGTCTTCTGTCTCAACAGCTCGCAGGCGATCGGCGTGTCGCGCGACAAGCTGCGCTCGATGCAGATCCTGAGTCGCCACCGCGTCGGCATCCCGCGCACCGCGTTCGTGCACGAGCTCGACGAGATCGTGCCGACGATCGATCGCATGGGCGGCCCGCCCGTCGTGATCAAGCTGCTCGAGGGGACGCAGGGCATCGGCGTCCTGCTCGCGGACACCGCCAACGTCGCGCAGTCGATCATCGAGGTGTTGCGGAGCGCGGCCAACCAGCACGTGTTGATCCAGGAGTTCGTGAAGGAGAGCAAGGGCCGCGACGTGCGCGCGTTCGTCGTCGGCAACCGCGTCGTCGCGGCGATGCGCCGCGTGGCGCAGGGCGGCGAGTTCCGCAGCAACGTCCACCGCGGCGGCCGGGCCGAGGCCATCGCCCGGCTCGACCCCGAGTTCGAGCGCACGGCCCTCCACGCGGCGCAGATCATGGGCCTGCGCGTGGCCGGCGTCGACATGCTCGAGGCGGCGGACGGGCCGCGCGTCATGGAGGTGAACTCGTCGCCCGGCCTCGAGGGCATCGAGGCGGCGACCGGCGTCGACGTCGCGGGCGCGGTCGTCGAGCTGATCGAGGAGGAGGTGCTCTTCCCCGAGGTCGACATCCGCCAGCGCCTGACGCTGCAGAGCGGCTACTCCGTGCTCGAGGTGCCCGTCGACGACCGCTCGGAGCTGTGCGGCAAGTCGATCAAGGAGACGGGGCTGCGCGACCGCGACGTGGTCGTCATGGCCATCCACCGCGGCAGCGTGTCGATCCCGAACCCGAAGGGCTCGCGCGAGATCCTGGCCGGCGACGTGCTGCTCTGCTTCGGGAAGACGCTGCACCTCAAGAGCCTCGCGCCGCGGCGCCGCCGGCCGCCCGGGCGGCGGCGCGCCTCCGCGCCCGCGCCGCCCGTGCGGCTCGCGGGCGACGAGCCGGTCGCGAGCGTTCCCGCGCCCGAGGCGCCCGAGGCGCCCGCGGTCGGCGACGCGGCGGCCGGCGCGTCCGGCGGAGGCGCGCCGAGCGATGGCTGAGCGCGCGCCGCTCGTCATCGCGGGAACGCCCGTCGCGCCGGGCCAGCGCGCGAACGTCCGCATTCCCGTCGCACGCCGCATGACCTCGGGCGAGGTCGAGATCCCCGCCTGCGTCGTGCGCGGGAAGCGCGACGGGCCCGTCCTCTTCGTGTGCGCCGCGCTCCACGGCGACGAGATCAACGGCACGGCGATCGTGCGCGAGCTGCTGCGCATGCCGCAGCTCGCCGGGCTCGCCGGAACGCTGATCGCCGTGCCCGTCGTGAACGTCTACGGCTTCGTCTCGCACAATCGCTACCTGCCCGATCGCCGCGATCTGAACCGCTCCTTCCCCGGCTCGGCGACGGGCTCGCTCGCGAGCCGGCTCGCGCACGCGTTCGTGAGCGAGGTGGTCGAGAAGAGCACGCACGGCGTCGACCTGCACACGGGCGCGCTCCACCGCGCGAACCTGCCGCAGGTGCGCGCGATGCTCGATTCGAAGGAGGTCGTCGCGATGGCGCGCGCCTTCGGCACGCCGGTCGTGCTCGACTCGCCGCTGCGCGACGGCTCGCTGCGCGAGGCGGCGCACGAGCGCGGCATCCCGATGGTCGTCTACGAGGGCGGGGAGGCGCTGCGCTTCGACGAGCTCGCGATCCGCGCGGGGCTGCGCGGCGTCGTCGCCGTGATGCGCGAGCTCGGCATGCTGCGCGCGTCGCGCCGCGCGAGCGCGCCGCGCAAGCCCTACGTCGCGCGCGGCAGCCAGTGGGTGCGCGCGCCCGAGACGGGCGTGCTCGTCACGCGCGTGCGGCTCGGCGCGCGCGTCGAGAAGGGCGCCGTGCTCGGCGCGATCTCCGACCCGCTCGGCGAGGACGAGACGCTCGTGCGCTCGCCGATCGACGGCGTGCTGATCGGCCGCACGAACCTCCCGCTCGCGAACGAGGGCGACGCGCTCTTCCACGTCGCGAGCTTCCGGCGCACGCGCACGGTGGCCGAGGAGGTCGAGACCTTCCGCGAGGAGGTCGTCGCGGACCCGGAGCTGCTGTAGCGCGCGCTCGCTTGTCGCGCGCGCACGCGCGCGCGAAGCTCGCGCGCGGAGGTCTCCGCATGCCCGTCACGACCGAGCGCCGCGGCCGCATCCTCGTCGCGCGCCTCGACCGCCCCGAGAAGCGCAACGCCATGAACGCCGAGATGACGCGGGGCCTCGACGACGCGATGAACGAGCTCGAGGACGACGACGCGCTCTGGGCCGGCGTGCTCGCCGGCGCCGACGGCGTCTTCTCGGCGGGCAGCGACCTGCGCGACGGCCAGCACAACACGACGGAGCGCGGCGGGCCCTACGGCGTCGTGCGGCGGCGGCGCGCGAAGCCGCTCGTCGCCGCGGTCGACGGGCTCGCCTACGGCGGCGGCTTCGAGATGGTGCTCGCGTGCGATCTCGTCGTGGCCTCGCGGCGCGCGAGCTTCGCGCTGCCCGAGGTGAAGCGCGGCCTCTTCGCGCTCTACGGAGGGCCGCTGCGCGCCGCGCACGCGCTGCCGCTCAACGTCGCGCGCGAGCTCGCGCTGACCGGCGACCCGCTCGCGGCCGAGCGCGCCGAGCGGCTCGGGCTCGTGAACGTGCTGTGCGAGGAGGGGCGCGCCGTCGACGAGGCGGTCGCGCTCGCCGAGCGCATCTGCGCGAACGGCCCGGTCGCCGTGCGCGCGACGCTGCGCGCCATCAACGAGCCGATCGAGGCGGCGGACGAGCTCGCGTGGGAGGTCTCGCGCGAGGGCGCCGAGGCGATCTTCGCCGCCGAGGACACGCGCGAGGGCGTCGCCGCGTTCTTCGAGAAGCGCGCGCCGCAGTGGAAGGGACGCTAGGGCGCGACCGGCGCGAGGAGCTCCGCGAGCCGCGCGCTGTAGACGCTCGCCGCCTCGTGCGTCAGGTGGTTCGGCGAGTCGTAGAAGTCGTCGAGCGCGTAGAAGAACTCCTCCGGCTCGCCGAGCAGCGCGACGTCCATGTCGGCGTAGAGCGCGCGGATCGCGCCCAGCACGTCGCCGCGCGGCGCGTCGCCGACGTAGGCGGCGGGCCAGACGGCGACGACGTCGACGCCGCGCGCGCGCGCCTCGCGCACGAAGCGGCGGAGCTCGCGCACGGACTCGTCGCGCTCGTCGACGCGCAGGTCGGCGAGCCGCAGCGGCGCCTCGGCGATGCGCGCGAAGCGGTCCGCGCGGCGGTCGGCGCGGCGGTTGCCCGTCCAGTCGCCCGCGCTCGAGAACGTGCCGCCGTCGGCGTTCGTCGCGAGGTGCCAGGCGACCGGCGGGGCGGGCCACGCCTGTGGCCCCGCGACGGCGCGCACGGCCTTGCGCGCGTAGGCCTCGACCACCTGCGCCATGTCCTGGCGCGCGAGGAAGGTGAGCTCGTAGCGCAGCGGCAGCCGCCAGAAGCCCTGCGTCGGACACGAGAAGACGAGGTCCTTCACCACCTGCTGCTGCACGTCGAGCGTCGTCGCGCGCTGGTAGGACCAGTGCGGGAGCGACAGCACGACGAGGTCGCCCGGCCGCGCCGCGCGCGCGGCCGCCTCGAACACCATTCCCGTGCTCAGGTTCGCGATCAGCCCGAAGTTGATCGCGGGCCGTTCGAGCGCCGCGCCGATCTCGTCGGCGCGCACGCTCATCAGCACGTTCGAGAGGCCGACGAAGAGCACGCGCCCTCGCGCGTCCGGGGCCGTGTGCGCGGCGAGCGCCTGCTTGAACGCGAGGAAGTCGCACGCGTGGAGCGCCGCGCCGTTCGCGATGCGCTCGTCGCGCCGCGCGAGGTTGAGCGCGAGCCACGCGGTCGCGACGCACGCGAGCGCGGCCGCGACGAGCGCCGCGAATCCGACGGCCGCGCGCCACCCGCCCCGCTCGCGCGTCCCGCCCTCGGGCGGGCGCGCTCTAGAACTGGAAGTAGATGAACTGCTGGGTTCCCGCATCGAGCGAGCTCCCGACGATGGCGAACAGCAGGACGCCGAACGCGAGCGCGCTCGGCACGGCGCCGATGCGACGCGCACCGAGCTGCAGGTGCACGACCGGCCGCGACGCCTCGCCTATGAGCTCGCGCGAAGTCGGCAGCGTCCACACGGCCGCGAAGCCCGCGGCGAGCCAGAGCGCTTGATAGGCGCCCGCGAACGTCGGTGCGTCCCCGCCCGCGCCGTGCGCGCCCGCCATGCTCGCGAGCATGGCGGCCGCGGTTCCGAACGAATCGGCGCGGAAGAAGACCCAGGCCACGACGACGGCGAGCGTCGTCGCGAGCGTGGCGAGCGCGCGGCCCGGCGCCGAGGTTCCCGTCCATCCCCGCGCGCGCCGCAGCCTTCGGAAGCCGTGGTTCGCGACGAGCAGCGCGCCGTGCAGCCCGCCCCACGCGACGAACGTCCACGACGCGCCGTGCCAGAGGCCGCCGAGCAGCATCGTCGCCATGAGGTTCGCGTAGCGGCGCGGGCGGCCGTGGCGGTTGCCGCCGAGCGGGATGTAGACGTAGTCGCGCAGGAAGCGCGAGAGCGTCACGTGCCAGCGTCGCCAGAAGTCGACGATGCTCGTCGCCTTGTACGGCGACAGGAAGTTGTCGGGCAGGGCGACGCCGAACATGCGACCGAGACCGATCGCCATGTCCGTGTAGCCCGAGAAGTCGAAGTAGATCTGCAGCGAGAACGCGAGCGTCGCGCCCCAGGCCGCGAGCGCGCCGAGCGGTGCGTCGGCGCCGCCGCCCGTGCTCGCGGCTGCCGCGGCGAAGCCCGGGTCGGCGAAGAGCGCGAGCCGGTCGGCGACCACGACCTTCTTGAAGAGCCCGACGACGAAGATCGCCGCGCCCGTCGCGAGGCGCGCCGCATCGGGGCGCAGCGCGTCCGCGCGCCGCAGCTGCGGGATCAGCTCCTCGTGGTGGACGATCGGCCCCGCGATCAGCTGCGGGAAGAACGCGATGAAGAGCGCGTACTCGAGCAGGCCGTAGGTGCGCGCGCGCCCGCGCTGCGCGTCGACGAGATAGGCGACGTTCTGGAAGGTGAAGAACGAGATGCCGATCGGGAGCGCGACGTCGAGTGCGGGCGACGCGCGCCCCGCGATCCAGGCGACGTTGTCGAGGAAGAAGCCCGCGTACTTGAACCAGCCGAGGAGCGCGAGGTTCGCCGCGACGCCGAACGCGAGCACGCCGCGCGCACCGCCCTGCGGCGCCGCGCCCTCGAGCCGCCGCCCGACGGCGAAGTTGAACGCGACCGAGCCGCCGAGCAGCAGCGCCCACGCCGGCACCGCCCACGCGTAGAAGACGAAGGAGGCCGCGACGAGCCACGCGATCGCGGCCCGCCGCCCGAAGAGGCGATCGAGCGCGAAGGTGCCCGCGAGCACGGCGGGCAGGAACGCGAACAGGAACGCCGCGGAGTGGAAGAGCACGCTTCACATCCTGCGCCGGTGCGCGCGCCGCGTCGAGCGCACATCGCGCGCCGTGCGGGCGCACGCCTTCGGTGCGTGCCGCGCGCTCAGAACGGCCAGACGAGCCCGCGGAAGACGGAGACGAGCCCGCGCAGCGGCAGCTGCGGCGGATACATCACCGTCATGTGGCCGACGCTCGTGAAGAGGAGCGTCGCGGCGACGACCGCCGCGCCGCGCAGTCCGAGCTTCGCCGGGCGCTTCATCGCCCGCGTCGCGATCACGGCCGTCCCCGTCATCGCCGCCCAGACCGCCCACGGCACGATCGCCGTCCACGGATACCACGCGAGGCCGAGCAGCTTGAGCCCGCCGACCCAGTGGTAGACGGCGACCGCGCCGAACACCGCGAACGTGTTGCGCCACTCGAGGTGGCGCTGGCCGTCGCGGCCGCGGATCAGCGCGCCGCCGAGCGGCAGGTAGATGAAGCGCCGCAGCCAGACCATGAACGTGATGTTCCAGCGCCGCCAGAAGTCGGCCGGGCCCCACGCGAGGTGCGGGGCGTCGAAGTTCTCGGGCAGGTCGACGCCCGCGAGCCGCCCGAGACCGATCGCCGCCTCGGTCCACGCGCTGAACGCGAGGTACCACCACAGATAGGTATAGATCGCGTTCGGCCACGCCATGAGCGGGTTCGTGCGCGATGCGACGCCGAGCTCGTCGCGGTACGAGAGCAGGACGCCGTAGGTGAAGGCGCCGAGCGCGAGGCCGACCGCGAGCCGGCGGAACGCCGTCGCGACGCCGGACGGTCCGACGTCGACGCGGCGCTCGGCGAACTCGAGGTGCGTCACGATCGGGCCGTTCAGGAAGGCGGGGAAGAACGTCATGAAGAGCGCATAGTCGGCGAAGCGCGGCGTCTCGGGCTCGCGGCGCCGGCTGCGGTCCCACGCGTAGCCCCAGAAGCGCAGCATCGTGAGGTTGCTCGCGAACGCCACGAAGTCGCGCGGCGGGCCCTGGTAGCCGGGAAGCGCCGGCAGCAGGAAGATCGGGCCGAGCGCGTGCGCGGCGACGAGCGCGACGAGCAGCGCGCTCCGCACGTGGCCTTGCGGGACGCGCTCGACGACCGCGTAGAATACGACGAGGTACGCGGCGAAGATCGCGGCGACCGAGGGGAGCGAGAGCAGCGCGAGCGCGGCGAGGCTGAGCCCGACGAGCCCCCACGTGCGCACCGCATGCGGCGCGAGGCGGAGCGGGGCGGCGAGCGCGGCGAACGCGAGCCCCGTCGCGACGTACCGGACGAGGATGCCGGACTGGCCTAGCAGGAAGGGGCGCAGCGCGGGCGGAAGCGCTTCGATGATCGGCGCGAGGTCCATGGCAGGTCGCCACCGGCAGCGCCGCAGCGCGCGAAGTCGAGGCCCCGCCGCGAACGTGCGCGGGGCGCGGCGGCGAGCCTAAGGCGCGGCCCCGGGCTTGTCGACCAACGCGAGCGCGCGCGCGCCGGCCGCGCGCGCGCCGACGGAGACGATCGTGGACTGGCGCGAGCTCGACCTCTTCCACCCGACGCCCGAGCACCGCCTGCTCGCCGACACGCTGCGCGAGTTCGTCGCGCGCGAGGTCGAGCCGCGCGCCGCCGAGCACGACCGCGCCGAGCGCTTCGATTCCGAGCTCTTCCGCAAGGCGGGTGCACTCGGACTGCTGGGCGTCACGATCCCCGAGGCCTGGGGCGGAGCGGGCCTCGACGCGACCGCGGCGGTGCAGGTCTTCGAGACGCTCGCCTCGTCGGACCCGGGCTTCGCCTTCTCGGTCCTCGCGCACTCCATCCTCTACGCGCACGGCGTCGCCGCGAACGGGAGCGACGAGCAGCGCGCGCGCCTGCTCCCGAAGGCCGTCTCGGGCGAGTGGCTCTGCGGCATGGCCATGACCGAGCCCGAGGGCGGCACCGACGTCATGGCGATGCGCACGCGCGCCGAGCGCGACGGCGACGACTACGTCGTCACGGGCACGAAGACCTTCATCACGAACGGCGGCACGGACGACGGCGCGACCGGCGACGCCTTCGTCGTCTACGCCGCGACCGGGCGCCGCGGCATCACGCCCTTCGTCGTCGAGCGCGGCATGGAGGGCTTCGCGCTCGGCCAGAAGTGGCGCGACAAGCTCGGCGTCCGCCAGTCCTTCACGGCCGAGCTGCTCTTCGACGGCGTGCGCGTGCCCGCCGCGAACCGCCTCGGCGAAGAGGGCTTCGGCGCGATGGCGATGATCCGCACGCTCGAGATCGAGCGGCTCACGCTCGCCGCCCTGTCGCTCGGCATCGCGCAGCGCTCGCTCGACGAGATGGTCGCGCACGCGAGCGAGCGCAGGAGCTTCGGCGTTCCCATCCGCGAGCACGGGCAGGTGCAGCGCTACATCGGCGAGGCGTTCGCGGAGTATCGCGCCGCGCGCTCGCTCGTCTACGACGCCGCGCGACGCCTCGACCCGGCGTCGTCGACGAGCCGACTCGACGGCGACGCCGCGAAGCTCTTCGCGTCGCAGGCCGCGAAGCGCGCCGCCGACGCCGCCATCCAGGTGCTCGGCGGCTACGGCTACATGGGCGAGTACGTCGTCTCGCGCCTGTGGCGCGACGCGAAGATCGTCGAGATCGCGGGCGGCACGCTCGAGGCCCACCACCGCAACATCGCGCTCGGCCTCGCGCGCGCGCCGGGGCTCGTGCGGGAGTAGGTGCGCGCGCCGCGCAGGCGCGCGCGGCGACTTCGATGCTAGGCGAGCGCGCGGTCGACGAGGTCCGCGACGTCGCGCAGGATGCGCACGCGGCCGAGCGCGCTGTCGTCGAACTCGACGCCGAAGTGGCGCTCCATCGCGATCACCATCATGCCGAGCTCGAGCGAGTTGGCGAGGTTCTCGACGCGCGCGTCGAGGTCGACGCCGTCGAGCGCGAGGCCGAGGTGCTCGGCGACGACTTCGCGAACCTGCTGGTCGACCTGGGCGCGATCCACGCGGCCTCCGCCGTGGTGAGGGGGGCGCACGATACCGGCGGCGTTCGCGGGGCGTCAACGCGGCGCGCGCGGCCCGCGATGCGGGCGCGCGGCCGCCGGCAGTGCGCGCGCAGGCCGCGCGCACGTCGCGCGGAAGGCCGGCGCATCGCGCTGGAACCGCGGCCGGCGCGCCTCTAGGCTCGCGCGCGATGAGCCGCCGCCCATGACGCTCGACCGCGCGCCCGCCCCGCTCGACGTGCTCGACACGGCCCCGACGCTGACGGCCGCGCTGCGCGCGCTCGTCGAGGCGCGCCCCGACGCGACGGCGCTCGTCGTGCTCGACCGCCGCGGCCGCGAGCGCGCCGTGAAGCTCGCCGACCTCTGGCGCCGCGCGGGCGCCTATCGCGCGCACTTCGCGGCCCTCGGCCTCGCGCCCGGCGAGGTCGTCGTGCTCGTGCTGCCGACGGGCACGGACCTGATCGAGGCCTACTTCGGCGCCGTGCTCGCCGGCGGCATCCCGGCGCTGCTCTCGACGCCGCAGCGCCGCATCGCCGACCCCGACGTGTTCACGCGCCGCGTCGCGCACGTCGTCGCGAACTCGACGCCGCGCGCGCTCGTGTGCCCGCCGGACGTCGCCGCGATGTTCGCGGGCGAGCGCGCCGCGCTCCTCGGCGCGACGCGCGTCGTGCTGCCGGAGGACGTGCGCGACGCGACGGACGCCGGCGCGTCGCCGCCCGCGCCGCACGACCCGCGCCCCGACGAGCTCGCCACGATGCAGTACTCGTCGGGCACGACGGGGACGCCGAAGGGCGTGCTCGTCACGCACGCCGCCGTGATGGCCGACCTGCGCGGCATGGCGCGCGCGCTCGCGCTCGGGCCCGACGACGTCGGCGTGAACTGGATCCCGCTCTTCCACGACATGGGCCTGTTCGGCGCGTTCCTGCTGCCGCTCCTCGCCGGCTGTCGCACGGTGCTGATCCCGACCGAGGAGTTCATGCGCGACCCCGGCTGCTGGCTGCGCGCGATCGCGTCGCAGCGCGGCACGTTCTCGTGGGCGCCGAACCTCGCGTATGCGCTCTGCGCGACGCGCCTCTCGGACCGCGACCTCGCGGGCCTCGACCTCTCGAGCTGGCGGATGGCGATGAACGGCTCGGAGCCCGTGCTCGCGAGCACGCTCGACGCGTTCGCACAGCGCATGGCGCCCTACGGATTCGCGCCCGAGGCGATGAGCCCGGCGTGGGGGCTCGCCGAGGCGACGGTGCTCGGCACCGTGCACCCGCCGGGCGAGCCGCCGCGCTGCGAGGTGCTCGACCGCACCGCGCTCGCGCGCGACGACCGCGCCGTTCCGGTCGCCGGCGACGGGGTGCAGGTCGTGTCGGTGGGGCGGCCCATTCCGGGCTGCGAGCTCGAGGTGCGCGACGCGAGCGGCCGCGCGCTGCCGGACCGCGGCGTCGGCGAGCTCTGGCTGCGCGGCCCGTCCGTCTTCGCGGGCTACCACCGCGACGCCGAGCGCACCGCGCGCACGCTCGTCGACGGCTGGCTGCGCACGGGCGACCGCGCCTATCTCGTCGACGGCTACCTCTACTTCGTCGCGCGCGAGAAGGATCTGATCGTGATCGGCGGCGAGAAGTACGTGCCCGACGACGTCGAGAACGCGATCAACCGCGTGCCCGGCGTGCGGATCGGATGCGCGGTGGCGTTCGGCCTGCTCGACGAGGCCGCGGGCACCGAGGCGATCGCGGCCGTCGTCGAGACGCGCGAGACCGAGCCGCGCGCGCTCGCCGTGCTCGAGCGCGCGATCGCGGACGCCGTGCTCGGCGCGACGGGCGTCGCGCTGCGCCACCTCCTGCTCGTGGCGCCCGACGGCGTCGAGAAGACGACGGGCGGCAAGCTCTCGCGCAGCGCGACGCGCGAGCGCTACCGCGACGCGCTGCTCGCGGGCCCGGGCGCGGGCCGCCGCGCGTAGAACACGAGCAGCGCGACGAGCGACGCGGCCGACAGCACGTGCCAGATCGCGTGTCCCTGGATCCAGTGGTCGTCGGGGTCGCACCACGCGCGCGAGAGGTCGGCGGCCGAGAACGCGGCCGCCGCGGCGAGCAGCGCGATCGCCGCCGCGTACGCCGCATAGCCTGCGCGCGGGCCGCGCCGCCACAGCACGGCCTCCTGCGCGATCGACGCGACGATCAGCACGAACACGGTGGCCTGGATCGGCGCGCCCGACCAGAAGAGCGGCGGCACGCACGCGCTCGCGAGCGCCGTCCCGCCGAGCCAGACGGCGCGCTCGCGCCCGGGCGCCACGTGGCCGAGCCGCACGGCGTTGCGCGCCAGCACGAGGAAGCAGAACACGAACATCCCGACGAAGTCGAAGAACTGCAGCATCCACGTGTAGGACATGTGGTACGCGAACGAGAAGACGCCGACGAGCGCGGAGGCGGGCGCGAAGTGCGCGAGGTCGGCGCGCCCGCGCGCGAGCCGCCACATGACGAGCGCGCCGACGAGGTAGGCGACGTTCGACCAGGTGTCGGCGGGGTTCACGATCCAGGCGCAGAGCTCGCGCTCGCACCAGTCGAGGTTCGGCGGCGTGAACCCGCTCCACGGGCAGCCGGGAGCGAGCGGAGGGGCGAGGGCCGGCACGCGCGCAGCCTAACACGGAGCCGAGCCGCGTCGGCCGCCGCGGCGGGCTAGGATCGCGCGATGCGCCCCGACGGCCCGCCCGCCCCGTCCGAAGCGCCTCGCGCGCGCGGCGCGGGGGCGCTCGTCGCGGCGGCGGTCGCCGTCGCGACGGGTCTCGTGGCGTGCGCGATCGCGACCTCGCAGGGCCCGTTCGGGGCGACGGTCGGCGGCGCCGACCTCTACGCCATGTATCTCGCGAAGCACGACCTGATCGCCGCCACCTGGCGCGCGGGCCGGCTCCCGCTGTGGAACCCGTACGAGTTCGCGGGCCTTCCGCTCCACGGCACGTCGCAGGGCAGCGCGCTCTACCCGCCCGTCGTCGTTCCCAACCTCTTCCTCGATCGCGAGTCGGCGCTGCAGGTCGCGTTCTGGCTGCACGTCGTCGGATTCTGCGTCGGGCTCGTCGCCTACCTGCGCGCGCAGGGCATCGCGCTCGCGGCGGCGGCCGTCGGTGCCTTCCTCGGCATCGCGTGGTTCTTCGAGTCGGCGGGTGGCGCGGCGACGAACCAGGCGCACTACTGCTTCGAGATCGCGTGGGTGCCGGCCATCCTGCTCGCGTGGCATCGCTTCGCGGGCGGGAGCGCGCGCGCGGGCGTCGCGCTGCCGCTGCTCGTCGCCGCGCAGTGGCTGCCCGGCTATCCCGAGTTCCCGATGGACACGGCCGTGCTGCTCGGCATCGTCGCGCTCGCGACACCCGGCCCGCCGCTCGCGCGCCGCGCCGCGTGGGTCGTCGGGCTCGTCGCACTCGGCGCGCTCGTCGCGGCCGTGCAGCTCGTTCCGCTCGCCGAGGCGACGCGCGAGAGCATCCGCATCGACTGGGCGCGCGAGGGCTTCGATCCCATCCTCTCGGGCTTCGCGATCGGCCTCGCGAACCTCGACGACCGCGCGCTCGGCCTGTTCGGCGCGGCCGGGCTCGCGCTCGTCGCCGTCGGCGCGCGGGTCGCGCGCGGCGCCGAGCGCGGCTGGCTCGCCGCCTTCCTCGTCGCGTTCTTCGCGGCGACGTGGCCGCTCTCGCTCATGTACGAGGTCTATCCGTATCGCCTGTTCCGCTTCGCGTGGGGCTGGGTGCACATGGCGCCCGTCTTCGGCGCGTGCCTCGCGGCGCTCGCCCTCGACCGCCTCGCGTTCGCGCGCCGCGACGGCGCGCGGCCCGCGCGCTTCGCGATCGCGGCGGCGCTCGCGGTCGCCGCGGCGGCCGCCGCCTACGGCCGCGCGTTCGACGCGGGCATCGCGCTCGCGGCGGCGGTCGCGCTCGCCGTCGGAGTCGCCGCTCCGGCGCGCATGTCGCGCTTCGTCGGC
Organism: Myxococcota bacterium; assembly: GCA_041389495.1. Classification (NCBI taxonomy): domain Bacteria; kingdom Pseudomonadati; phylum Myxococcota; species Myxococcota bacterium. Next base: position 92,382 of record JAWKRT010000007.1, read on the forward strand.
CCGCGCGCGCCGCTCGCCGCGGCGGCGCTCGTCGGCCTGCTCGCCGTCGCGCCCGTCGCGTTCGGCCTCCGCGATCTCACGGTGCGCCGCGCGCAGCGCGCGCCCGACCTCGAGGCGCAGGCCGCGCGCGCCGCGCTCCTCCGCGAGCTGCGCGCCTCGCTCCCGAACGACCCGCGCGTCTTCGGCGAGACCGAGCTCCGCGCGGGGAGCTTCGTCGCCGATCGCCTGCCCTCGCCGCTCGGGCACGAGGCCGCCGTGCCGCCGCGGCGCGTCGCCGAGCTCGTGCGCAGCGTCGGCATGTGGGCCGTCTTCAACCACTTCGAGGAGCGCGCGCGGCTGTGGAACGGAATGGCCGACGCACCCGGGGTGATGGCGTCGCTCGGCATCGGCATCGTGACGGGCACGCCGCGCGAGGTGCGCCCGCTGCTCGCGGCGGGCTACCGCGTGGTCGGACGCTTCGCGGACGGCGGCGTCGCCGTCTATCGCGAGCCCGTTCCGCGCGCCGCCGTCCACCATCGCATCGTGCGCGCGCGCGACGAGGCCGAGAGCCTGGCGCTCGCGACCGCGCCGGGCTTCGACCCGTTCCGCGAGGCGATCGCGCTCTCGGACGCGCCGATCGAGGCGGAGCCCGCGCCGCCGGGCGCGCGCGAGGAGGCGCGCGTCGTCGTCGACGAGCCCGAGCGCGTGGTCGTGCGCGCGACGCTCGCGTCGCCGGGCCTGCTCGTGCTGCGCGACGCGCAGTACCCGGGCTGGAGCGTGCGCGTCGACGGCGCGCCGCGCGCCGGCGCGACGGCGAACCACGCGCTGCGCGCCGTCGCGCTCGCGGCGGGCGAGCACGAGGTCGAGTGGCGTTACCGCCCGGCGTCGGTCGCGCTCGGCGCGGCGCTCTCGGCGCTCGGCCTCGCGCTCGTCGCGGCCGTCGGCGTCGCGCTCGCGCGCGGCGTGGTGCGCGGAGCGTGAGCGCTGCGCTCACGCGCGGCCCGGGCGCCGCGGCGCGCGCGGACGCGCTCGTCGCCGCCGCCATCGCCGCGCTCGGCGCGGCCGTCGCCTGGCACTACGGGACGCGCGGCTTCATGCCCCTCGACCAGTCGATCGTCTTCGACGGCGGCTGGCGCGTCGCGTCGGGCCAGGTTCCCTTCCGCGACTTCGGAACGCCGTCGGGCCTCGTCCCGATCGCGATGCAGGCGCTCGCGTTCCGCGCCTTCGGCGTTTCGTGGGGATGCTATGTCGCGCACGCGTCCGCCGTGAACGCGGTGTACGGCGCGCTCGCGTTCGCGCTGCTCCGCCTCTACGGCGCGCCGCGCTGGCTCGCGGCGGTGTGCGGCGCCGGCTCGACCTGGCTCCTCTATCCGCCGATCGGGACGCCCTACGCCGAGCAGCACGCGTTCGCGTTCGCCCTCGCGGCGTGCGTCGCGGGCGCGCTGTCGGCGCGCGCGGCCGGGCCGCGCGCGGAGCGCGGCGCCGCGCTCGCCGCGGGCGCGCTCGCGTGGCTCGCGGTCGCTTCGAAGCTCAACGTCGCGGCGGCGAGCGCTCCGGCGATCGCGTGTGCGCTCGCGCTCGCGCCGGGCGGCGCGGGGAGCGCCGCGCCGGACGGTGCTCGCTCGCTCGCGCCGGACGGCACGAGGGCCGGCGCGCGGAGCACCGCGCGCGGCGGCGCGGAGCGCGTTGCACTCGCCGCGCTCGGCGCCGCCGCGGCCGCGGCGGCGACGCTCGGCGCGCTCTTCGCGGCCGGTGCGTCGCCCGCGATGCTGCACCTCTACGCGCTCGAGCTCCCGCTCGCGGCCGGCGGCCCGCGGCTCGCGCGGATGGCGACGGCGGCCGCGCTGACGCGCGGGCTCGACGCGCCGCTCGTCGCGCCGGCCGCGACGCTCGTCGCGGTCGCGCTCGCCGCCGCGCTCTCCGCACGCGAGAGGGCGCGCGGCGCGGCGTCGCGCGACGGCGATCGGCCGGGCGCGCGGGTCGCGGCGCCGCTCGCGCTCGCGACCGCGCTCGTCGCGTCGTGCGCCCTCTTCCTCGCGACGGTCGTGAACCAGCCCGAGATCGGCGTCGCGCCCGTCTTTGCCGCGGCGGGGCTCGCCGCGGTCGGGCTCGCGCGCGCGCTCGCAGGCCGGCCGCGCGCGCGTGCGGCCGCGCTCGCCGCCGTCGCCGCGATGGTCGCGGTCGACACCGCGCGCTTCGATCGCGCGGCGGTCGCGCCGCGCAGCGTGCTCGACCTCGCGTTCGACCCGGCCCGCGCCGAGCGGCCGGCGGCGCCCGGCCTCGAGGCGATGTGGTTCCAGGCGCCGCGCCGCAGCCCCGTCTCGGCGCGCGACCTCGACGAGCTGCTCGCGTTCCTGCGCGCCGAGCCCGGCGACTTCGTGCTCGTCGGCGACCACTCGATCCTCTACGGGCTCGCGGGCCGGCCGTCGCTCTCGCCGTCGCTGTGGTTCCATGCGGGGCTCGCGCATCCCGCGCCGTCGCATCCGGCGCGCGCGGCGTGGGAGGCGGCGCTCGCGTCGGCTCCCGCGCGCTTCGCGATCGTCGAGGGCGAGAGGACCTGGATGGGAACGCAGCTCTCGGAGATCGAAGGGCTCGCGCGGCGCGTGCGCCGCCCGGGCCGGCGCTTCGGCGGCTTCCGCGTGTTCGAGCTCGCGCCGGCGTCGCCCGCGGCGCCCGCGGCGCCGCCGGCGCCGGCCGCAGGCGCGCGCTAGTGCGCACCGCGGCGCGCGCGCTGCTCGTGCTCGCCGGCCTCGCGGTCGGGCTCGCGATCGTCGAGCTCGGCGTGCGCGTGCTCGACGCGCGGCGCGAGACGGCCGACCTGCGCGCGCTCCACGTCCTGCGCCCGGACGCGGGCTGGCTGTACGAGCTGCGCGCGAACGCGGTCGCGCAGCCCGCGGGCGGGCCTCGTTATGCGACGAACTCGCTCGGCTTCCGCGATCGCGAACGCGCGCTCGCGAAGCCGCCCGGCGCGTTCCGCGTCGTCGCGATCGGCGACTCGGTGACGTTCGGCTTCGGCGTCGAGCTCGAGGAGGCCTGGCCGAGCCGGCTCGAGGAGCGGCTGCGCGCGGTGCGACCGGACGCCGAGGTGCTCGACCTCGGCATCGGCGGCTACAACCCGTACACCGAGTCCGAGCTCCTGCGCGGGCGCGGGCTCGCGTTCGCGCCCGACGTCGTGCTCGTGCAGTTCTGCGTGAACGACCTCGCCGACCCGACCATCCACTTCGACCACCACGCGCGCACGCGGCTCGGCGCGCTCCCGGACGCGGCCTTCCCCGACCCTTCCCAGCGCACGCACGCGGCGCGCGGCCTGTCGCTGCTCGAGCGGGCGTGCCTCGCGTCGCGCGCGTGCTCACGCGCCTACGACGCGTGGCTCGCGCGCGCGCAGGCGACGCTCGACGAGCCGACGCGGCGCGCCGGCGCGCGTCCGGCCGACGCCGCCGACGGCCCGGCGTGGGACTGGCTCGCGGCGCGCTACCGCGAGATGGCGCGCGCCTCGCGCGCGTCGGGCGCGCGCTTCGCGCTCGTGCTGTTCCCGCACTTCGAGCAGCTCGCGGGCGCGCCCGGCAGTGCGCCCGACCCGCTGCAGCAGCGGCTCGTGCGGCTCGCGCGCGACGAAGGCATCGCGGCGGTCGACCTGCTCGAGCCGTTCCGGCGCGCCTCGCGTGCGGGCCGCCCGCCCATGCTCGACTACTTCCACCCCGACGCGCGCGGCCACGCAATCGCCGCGCAGGTCGTCGCGGAGGAGCTCGGACGCGCGGGCATCCTGCCTTCGGGCGGTGCGCCGGCCGCGGGCGCGCCGGCGCCGGCAGCGGCGAGCGCGAAGGGCGAGCCTCGTTGACGCCGCGGGATGCGGCGTGATACCGACCCGCTCCGTGCCTGTCTCCTCCCCGGCGCCGCGTCGCGCACTGCTGCTGCTCTTCTTCGGCTCCGGCGCCTCGGGCCTGGTCTACCAGGTGCTGTGGATGCGGGCGCTGTCGCTCACGATGTCGGTCAGCGTCTACGCCGCGACCACCGTGCTGTGCGCGTTCATGGCCGGGCTCGCCCTCGGCGCGATGCTCGCCGGCCGCGTCGCCGACCGCCTGACGCGGCCCTTCCTCGCCTTCGGCCTCGCCGAGATGGGCGTCGGCGTGACGGGCTTCTTCGCGCTGCGGCTGCTCTTCGGGCTCGCGCCGGCGGAGGTCTGGATCCACGACGCGTTCGGCGGCGGCGGCATCGCCATGACCGCGGCGCGCTTCGTCGTGGCGTTCGCCGTGCTCGTCGTTCCCTGCACGCTGATGGGCGCGACGCTGCCCCTGCTCTCGCGCGCGATCGTCGACGACGACGGCGCGATCGGGCGCGGCACGGGCTCGCTCTACGCGATCAACACGTTCGGCGCGGTCGCGGGCTGCGTCGCGTCGGGCTTCGCGCTGATCCCGAGCCTCGGGCTCTCGGCGACGAACACGGTCGCCGCGTGCCTCAACGTGACGGTGGGCGCGATCGCCGTCGCGCTCGGCCGGCGCGCCGTGCGCGCGCCCGAGGTGGCTGCGCGGGCGGACGCCGCGGCGCCGCTCTCGCGCGGGGCGCTCGCGGTCGCGGCGGGCTTCGGCGTGTCGGGGTTCACCGCGCTCGGCTACGAGGTGCTGTGGACGCGCGCGCTCGAGCAGTTCACGCACAACTCGACCTACGCCTACACGTCCATGCTCGCGACGTTCCTCGCGGGCATCGCGCTCGGCAGCGCCGTCGCCTCGCGCATCGCCGACCGCGTGCGCCGGCCGACGGCGGTGCTCGGGTGGCTGTGGATCGCGGTCGCCGCGACGGTGCTCGCCTCGCTGCTGCTCTACACGCACCTGCTCCACTGGATGCCCGCGATCGCCGGCGCGATCGGCGGGCTCGGCTCGTGGTGGCGCGTGATCGTGCTGATCTTCGCAGTCACGACGCTCACGCTGCTCGGCACGACGCTGCTCTTCGGCGCGACCTTCCCGTTCGTGACGCGCGCGATCGTCGAGTCCGAGGCCGTCGTCGGCCGCCGCGTCGCGCAGGCCTACACGCTCAACACGGTGGGCTCGATCTTCGGCGCGGTCGCGATCGGCTTCGTGCTGCTGCCGTGGATCGGCATGGCGGGCACGTTCACGGCGCTGCTCCTCGTGAACCTCGCGCTCGGCGCGGCCTTCGTGCTGCCCGCGGCGTCGCCGAACGCGCGCGCGCTCGCGGCCGGCGCGCTCGGCGCGCTCGCGCTCGGCGCCTTCGCGATGATCCCGGGCGACCTCTTCAAGTCCATCTTCGCCGAGCGCTACGGGAAGCTCCTCATGTACAAGGAGCAGGTCACGGACATCGTGATGGTGACCGAGGACCGGCTCGGCACGCGCCTCATCCGGTACGGCGACGGGCGCGGCACGGCGGGCACGTCGACCGTCTTCGAGGACCGCTCGTACGCGCACGTCGCGATGGTTCCGCACGCGGCGCCGCGCGAGGTGCTGAGCATCTGCTTCGGCGTCGGGAACTCGCTGTCGTCGCTCACGCAGTATCCGGTCGAGCGCATCGACGCGGTCGAGCTCTCGCCGGGCGTCGTCGACGCGGCGCCGCACTTCGCGTCGACGAACCGCGACGTGCTCGCGGACCCGCGCGTGCACCTGACGATCCAGGACGGGCGCAACTTCCTGCTCACGACCGATCGGCGCTTCGACGTCATCCGCCTCGACCCGCCCGAGCTGCACACCGCCGGCGTCGTGAACCTCTACACGCGCGAGTTCTTCGAGCTCGCTCGCGATCACCTGGCCGAGGGCGGCATCTTCAGCATCTGGCTCAACGTCTCCTACACGCCCGAGGAGTCGCTGCGGATGGTGATGCGAACGGCGGCCGAGGTGTTCCCGCACGTGCAGGTCTGGCACGGCCCGCTCTTCTACGGCTGGGTGATCAACGGGAGCGTCGAGCCGAACCCGCCCGACCTGCGCCGCGTGCGCGCGGCGTTCGCGAACCCGAAGGTGCGCGCCGACCTCGATTCGATCCACGTGCGCACGCCGTGGGACTTCCTCGCGCTCTTCGTGATGGAGGACGCGGCGGTGCGCGCGTTCGCGGGCGACGCGCCCGTCATCACCGACGACCGCACGCGGCTCGACTTCGACGTGCCGCGCGCGCGCGAGTCGGCCTACGGCGTGTCGAACCACATCACGGGGTCGTACCTGCAGGAGTTCACGCGCTCGCACGAGGCCGCGCGCGAGCTGCTCCAGCGCTACTGCCGCTACAAGGAGCCCGTGCTGCCGCACCTGCGCGGGCTCGCCGAGCTCGGCGTCACGCCGGCGGACGCGCAGGCGCGCCTCGATCGCGCGCTCGCGAAGGGGCCGTGCGCGCGTCTGCTCGCGCGCGCGCCCGTGCGTGCGTCGGTGGGCGCGCCGGTGGGCGGGCCGCGCGCGGCCGCCGACTAGCGCGGGCCGCGCGTCGCGCGCGCGGTGCGCGCACCGCGGCGGCCGAGCAGGAAGCGCCGGCTCACGTCGACGACGAAGTCGCCCGCGATCGCGGTGCGACCGAGCAGCATGCGGTGCGTCATGGAGCTGCGGTCGACGAGGCTCAGCTCGATCGCGCGCTCGACGGCGCCGAGCGCGAGCGTCGTCGCGACGAAGTAGCGGGTCTCGTAGGCGCCGTTGCTCGAGCGCACGCGCGCGCGCCGCGTGACGCGGGCGACGACGGGAACCGGCGCGCGGGCGGAGCCGCGCCCGACGACGACCTCGAAGGCGACGCGCCCGCGCGCGAGCGGGCGGATGCGGGCGACGTGGAGCGCGCTCGTGCGCGCGCCGGTGTCGACCTTCGCGCGCAGCCGGGGAATGCCCCACTCCGGGAGCGCGACCTCCTCGATCCAGCCGATCCTGTCTTTCTGCGACAAGCCGTCGCTCTCCCCGGCTCCCTGCGGGTGAGGGATGTAGCGAACCGGGCGGTCCGGCCGCCCGCTCGCGCGCGGCCAGCCGGGCCGGGCGCCCGGCGGCGAGGAGTGGGCGCGCGATCTCGAGTGCCACCTACTGACTTCGAGTCAGCGGCGTGCTACTCGATCGCCGTTCCCGCGCACGCCCCCCGCGCTCGAGGAATCCGTTCGGCGAGATTTTGCAGAGCGTTCGCAATCGGCGCGGACCGGCCGGGCTACGTTCCGGCGCACGCAACTCGGCTGCAGCGTCGTCCGCAGCCGGTGGGGGCCGTCCGCGAACAGTCCGGATCAGCTGGGTCGGCGCGCTCGGAGCGGGCGCGCCCTCCCCTCGATCGGAGATCGGCGTACGCAGGAGCCGCGCGACCGGCCGTCGCGCGGCTCGCGTGCGTGAAGGCGCGGAGTGAGCTGCGCAGGAGGGCGAGCAGTGGCGAGTGAGTTCCCCAACGATTCGTGGGCGCTGATCCTCGGCGGCTCGAGCGGCTTCGGGCTGGCGACCGCGATGCGGCTCGCCGAAGCCGGCATGAACGTCGCGATCGTGCACCGCGACCGGCGCGGCGCGATGGCCCGCATCGAGCCCGAGTTCGAGAAGATCCGCGGCCTCGGCGTCGAGGTCCGGACCTGGAACGTCGACGCCACGAGCCCCGAGCGCCGCGAGGAGGTCGTCGCCGACCTCCGCGGTGCGCTCGGCGCGAACGGCCGGGTGCGCGTCCTCCTCCACTCGATCGCGTTCGGGAACCTGAAGCTCATCGCGCCCGAGAAGGCCGAGCCGCGCAGCGCGGCGGCGGCGCTCGCGCGCAAGCTCGGCGTCGACCCGGAGAAGGTCGTCGCGGCGGCCGACGAGATCTTCGCCGAGGGCGCGGAGGACGGGCTCCACACGCTGACCTCGGCCCCGACCTACCCCGAGAAGTCCTACCTCGACGAGGAGGACTTCGGCCGAACGATCCTCTCGATGGGCACGAGCCTGCTCGGCTGGGTGCAGGGCGTCTTCCACGCCGGGCTGTTCGCGGACGACGCGCGCGTCTTCGGCCTCACGAGCGAGGGCAACGAGGTCGCGTGGAAGGGCTATGCGGCGGTGTCCGCCGCCAAGGTCTCGCTCGAGGCGCTGGCGCGCTCGATCGCGGTCGAGTTCGGGCCCTACGGCGTGCGCTGCAACGTGGTGCAGGCCGGCGTCACCGAGACGCCCGCGCTCGCCGCCATCCCCGGCAGCGACCACCTGAAGGCGCAGGCGCGGCTCCGCAACCCGCTCGGCCGGCTCACGACGCCGCGCGACGTCGCGGGCGTCATCCACCTGCTCTCGCTGCCGGCCGCCGGCTGGATCAACGGCGAGGTGATCCGCGTCGACGGCGGCGAACACATCTCGGGGGCCACGCGGTGACGCTGCACCTGCACGGCCTCGGGCACTTCCACCCGACGAACGAGATCACGAACCGCTTCCTCGAGGATCTCGACATCGGGACGAACGACGAGTGGATCATGGAGCGCGTCGGCATCCGCTCGCGCCGCACGACGCTCCCGCTCGACTACATCCAGGCCACGAAGAACGTCGACCCGCGCGCGGGGCTCGAGGCGGCGACCGTCACGAACCCGCAGATGGCCGCGCGCGCCGCGCGCATGGCGATCGAGCGCGCGGGCATCGACGCGAGCCAGATCGGCATGGTCGTGTCCGGCTGCTCGGCGCCCGACAGCGCGTCGCCGTGCGAGGCCGCGTACATCGCGCGCGAGCTCGGGCTCGAGGTGCCCGTCTTCGACGTGAACAGCGCCTGCACGAGCCTGTTCGCGCAGCTCTACGTGCTCTCGCTGATGCGCGACGACGCGCTCCCGCCCTTCGTGCTGGTGTGCGCGCCCGAGGCGCTCTCGCGCACCGTCGACTACCGCGACCGCTCGGCCGCCGTGCTGTGGGGCGACGCCGCGGCCGCCGCCGTCGTCTCGCTGCGCGAGCCCGGCCGCGCGCGCATCCTCGGCAACCGCCTGCGCTCGAGCCCGGAGGGCGCGCCCTTCGTCGTCGTGCCGCGCCTCGGTCACTTCGCGCAGGAGGGCCGCAAGGTCCAGATGTTCGCCATCCGCAAGACGTGCGACGTCTTCGAGGAGCTGCGCGCGGAGTTCGAGGACGCCGACCGGGCGCTCCACTTCGTGGGCCACCAGGCGAACCTGCGCATGCTCGAGAACGTGTGCCGGCGCTGCGAGGTCGCGGACGACCGCCACCACTTCAACGTCGACTGGTACGGCAACACGGGCGCGGCGAGCGCGGCGACCGTCGTCTCGATGCGCTGGGAGAAGTGGACGGAGCGCGACGACGTCGGCGTCGTCGGCGTCGGGTCCGGGCTCACGTGGTCGGGCTACCTGCTGCGCTTCGGCGCGGCGGCGGGCGGAGGCGCCTAGCCGTGCCGCTCACGTACGAGGAGTTCAAGGCGCGCGATCACTTCACGAAGGAGGAGATCCTCGCCTTCACGTACGGGCGGCTCGTGAAGGACGCGCCCGACGGGTTCGTGACGCGCCTGCCGACGCCGCCGATGCTGATGGTCGACCGCGTCGTCGAGATCTCCGCGCGCGGCGCGCGCGGGAAGATCGTGGCCGAGCAGGACGTGCTGCTCGACGCCTGGTACTTCCAGTGCCACTTCAACGCCGACCCGGTGCAGCCCGGCTGCCTCGGCGTCGACGCGGTGTGGCAGATGCTCGGCTTCTACTGCGTGTGGCGCGGCGGGCTCGGCGCCGGCCGCGCGCTCGGCTGCAAGGAGGTCGACTTCTTCGGCCAGATCCGGCCGCACGACGCGGTCGTCACCTACGACATCGACGTGCGCCGCTTCAGCGACATGCCCGACAAGGGCGCCTCGCTCGTGCTCGGCAACGCGCGCGTGCTCGTCGACGGCGAGGAGATCTACACGGTGAACGACGCGCGCGTCGGGCTCTTCCGCGGCATCCAGTACCCGGACTACCCGCTCGAGTCGGAGAACGCGCGAGGAGGGCGGATCGAGCGATGAGCGAGGCTTCCGAGCGTCCCGTGGCCCTCGTGACCGGCGGCGGAACCGGCATCGGCTCCGCGTGCTGCCGCGCGCTCGCGGCCGAGGGCTTCCGCGTCGCCGTGCACTACCGCTCGAGCGCGGAGAGCGCGCTGAAGCTCGCGTCCGAGCTCGCGGGCGCGTTCACCGTGCAGGGCGACATCGCCGACCCGGCCGCGGTCGACGGCATCGTCGCGCAGCTGAAGGACGAGGCGGGCCGCGTCGACGTGCTCGTCAACAACGCGGGCTACAACGTGAACGCGCCCGTGCTCACGATGAAGCTCGACGACTACGACGCCGTGGCGTCGCTCGCGCGCGGCACGTGGTACCTCACGAAGCTCGTGCTGCGCCGCTTCATGCTGCGCGCGGGCACGGGGCGCGTCATCAACGTGTCGAGCGTCGTCGGCCACACCGGCAACGCGGGCCAGATCCCGTACACGATGGTGAAGGCGGGCCTCGACGCGTTCACGAAGTCGCTCGCCCAGGAGCTCGCCGGGCGCGAGATCCTCGTGAACTCCGTGGCGCCCGGGTTCATCGATACGGAGATGACGGAAGAGCTGCCGGCCGACGTGAAGGACTCGATCCTCGGGCGCATCCCGCAGGGCCGCATGGGCCGCGCCGACGAGGTCGCCGACGTCGTCGCCTTCCTCGCGACGCGCGGCTCGTACGTGAACGGCACGGTCCTGCACGTGAACGGAGGCATGTACGGTGGCTGATCCCGTCCCGTTCACGGCCGCCGAGACGCTCGCGCGCGTGCCGCAGCAGGAGCCGTTCCGCTTCATCGACGAGATCGTCGAGCTCGACGCCGACCACATCGTCGCGCGCTACACGTTCCGCCCCGACGCCGACTTCTACCGCGGTCACTTCCCGGGCAACCCGATCACGCCCGGCGTCCTCCTCACCGAGGCGATGGCGCAGGCCGGCATCGTGGCGCTCGGCATCTACCTCATGTCGTGCGAAGCGGGCGGCCGCGAGGCGCTCGAGAAGACGCTCACGATCTTCACCGACGCGGCGGTCGACTTCACCGGCCAGGTGCTCCCCGGCCAGCGCGTCACGACCGTCGGCCGCAAGCAGTTCTGGCGCCGCCGCAAGCTGCGCTCGCAGGTCGAGATGACGCTCGACGACGGCACCGTCGTGGCGTCGGGAACCGTCTCCGGGATGGGGGTGCAGGGATGAGCGACGCGCGCGTCGTCGTGACGGGCATCGGCGTCGTGGCGCCGAACGCGAACGGCAAGGACGCGTTCGCGCGGGCGCTGCGCGAAGGGCGCTCGGGCCTCGCCTACCAGGCGGCGATGGAGGAGCACGGCTTCGCGTGCCGCGTCGCCGGCGTGCCGCAGGGCGTCGACGCGCTCGCCGAGGCGACGTTCGACCCCGACGAGCTGCTCGCGATGAACATGAGCCATCGCTATGCGAGCCTCGCGGCCGTCGAGGCGTGGCTCGACGCCGGCCTCGCGCGCCCGGCGCGCGACGACGACCGCGTCGACTGGGACACGGGCGCCATCCTCGGCACGGGCATCGGCGGCATGGACACGACCGCCGAGCGCGTCGTGCCGTTCACGAACGCCGGCAAGATCCGGCGGCTCGGCTCGACCGCCGTCGAGCAGGTGATGGCGAGCGGCATCTCGGCGCGCGTCTCGGGCCAGCTCGCGCTCGGCAACCAGGTGACGACGAACTCGAGCGCGTGCAGCACGGGCACCGAGGCCATCGCGATGGGCGCCGAGCGCATCCGCCGCGGCCAGGCCGTGCGCATGCTCTGCGGCGGCGCCGAGGCGGCGAGCCCGTACATCTGGGCCGGCTTCGACGCGATGCGCGTGCTGTGCCGCGACTTCAACGACGCGCCCGAGAAGGCGTCGCGGCCGATGTCGGCCTCGGCCGGCGGCTTCATCCCCGGCTCGGGCGCGGGCGTCGTGATGCTCGAGAGCCTCGCGTCCGCGCGCGCGCGCGGCGCGCGCGTCTACGCCGAGGTGCTCGGCTCCGCGATCAACTGCGGCGGCCACCGCGGCGGCGGAAGCATGACCGCGCCGAACCCCGAGAGCGTCGTGCGCTGCGTGCAGGGCGCGCTCGCCGACGCGCGCGTCGAGCCTGGCGAAGTCGACCTGATCAGCGGCCATCTCACCGCGACCGGCGCCGACCCGCGCGAGGTCGCGTCCTGGGCGAAGGCGCTCGGCCGCTCCGCCTCGGACTTCCCGACGCTCGTCGCGACGAAGTCGCTGATCGGCCACGCGCTCGGCGCGGCCGGCGCGATCGAGTCCGTCGCGGCGCTGCTCATGCTCGACGGCGGCTTCGCGCACCCGTCGATCAACTGCGAGGACGTGCACCCGGAGATCGCCGCCTTCGACGGCGCCATCCCGCACGCGCTCCGCGAGCTGCCCGAGCTGCGCACGGTCGTGAAGGCCGGCTTCGGCTTCGGCGACGTCAACGCCTGCCTCGTCCTCCGGAAGTGGACGGGCGAGTAGGCGCGGCAACGAACGATCGTACCCGACGGTACCCAACAGGAGGATCGAGCAATGGATCAGGCCGAGGTCATGCAGCGCGTCGTGAAGATCCTGACGCCGTGGGCCAAGAACGAGGAGGCGCTCGCGAACGCGGGCATGGACACGAGCATCCTCGACGACCTCAAGGTCAACTCGGCGCGCCTCGTCGACGTCGTGATCGCCTTCGAGGACGAGTTCGACATCGAGATCGCGGACGAGGACGTCGACTCGGTGAACACGGTCGGCGACGCCGTCACGCTCATCACGTCGAAGCTCTAGCGGAAGCGCATGGCCGCGGCGGCGGCCCGCGTCCGCGCGCCGCGAGGCGCGCGGATCGGCGCGGACGCGCGGAGTGCCAACGGGGGCGGAGCACGCTCGATGGGCGGGATCTCGCAGACAGCGGTCGCGCGTTCGACGTCGCGCGAGGCGCAGCAGATGCGCCGCCGGCACGCCGTGCAACGCGCGCTCGTGGCGGCGATCGCGCCGCTGTGGATCCCGCTCGCGATCGTCTACTTCCGCTTCGTCCGCGGCTACCGCATCCGCGACCTCGCGCGCGTGCGCGCCGACTACGCGCGCCTGCGCGCCGAGAGCCGGCGTCCGCTCCTCGTCTGCGCGAACCACCTGACGCTGATCGACTCGTTCATCGTCGGGTGGGCGCTGCGCAGCCCGTGGGGCTATCTGCGCGACTTCGACTCGTTCCCCTGGAACACGCCCGAGCGCACGAACTTCGCCGGCACGCGCCTCCACTCGGTGCTCGTCTACCTCGCGAAGTGCATCCCGATCACGCGCGGCGGGCGGCGCGAGGACACGGGCGCGGTGCTCGACCGCGTCGCGTACCTGCTCGAGCGCGGCGAGGTGGCGCTGCTCTTCCCGGAAGGCGGGCGGAGCCGCACGGGTCGCGTCGAGGTCGACGCCGGCGGCGCGTGGGGCGTCGGGCGCGTGGTCGGCGCGACGGCGGACTGCCGCGTCCTCTGCGTCTACCTGCGCGGCGACGCGCAGGCGACGTGGAGCGCGTTCCCGGCGAAGGGCGACGTGTTCTCGATCGCGCTCGCGTGCATCGAGCCGAAGTCGGACGAGCGCGGCGCGCGCCGCTCGCGCGACCTCGCCGGGCAGATCGTCGCGAAGCTCGCGGCGATGGAGCGGGAGTACCTCGATGATCGGCAATGACGTCGTCGACCTGCTCGATCCCGAGTCGCGCCCCGAGACGCTCCACCCGCGCTTCGACACGCGCGTGTTCACGGCGGCCGAGCGCGCGGCGCTCGCCGCGCACGAGCCCGCGCGCGCCGCGCGTCTGCGCTGGAAGCTCTGGGCCGCGAAGGAGGCCGCCTACAAGCTCGCGCGCAAGCGCAGCGCCGCGACCGTCTTCTCGCCGACGCGCTTCGAGATCGCCGCGCCCGAGGCCGCTGCGGACGCGAGCGAGCTCGTCGTGACGCACGAGGGTTCGCGCCACCGCGTCGTCTTCGCCGAGACGGACGGCGCGCTGCACGCGGTGGCGACCGACCTGCGGCCGGCGCGCGGCGCGGTGCTCACCGGGTGGCGGCGGCTCGCGCTCGGCGACCTCGACGCCGCCGATCCCGAAGCGCCGGGCCGCGCCGTGCGCGCGCTCGTCTGCGAGCAGGTCGCGCCGCGCCTCGGCGTGCGCGCCGACGAGCTCGAGGTGCGACGCCGCGGCCGCATCCCGTACCTCTGCCTGCGCGGCGAGCCGCTCGACGCCGACCTCTCGCTCTCGCACCACGGCGAGTGGCTCGGGTTCGCGTGCGAGCTCGCGCCCGGGACGGCGGCGGGCGGCGCACCCGCGCCGGCCGGAGGCGAGCGATGAGCGCCGAGCGCCGCGTGCTGCGACGCCTCGCCATCGTGAACCGCGGCGAGGCGGCCATGCGCTGCATCCGCGCGGTGAAGGCGCTGCGCGAGCTCGAGGGCGCTCGGCTCGACGCGATTGCGCTCTACACCGACGCCGACCGCGACGCGCCGTTCGTGCGCCACGCCGACCACGCGCTGCGGCTCGAGTCGCCGCGCGGCGCGGTCGCCGCCTATCTCGACCACGACGGGCTCGTCGAGGCGCTGCGCGCGACGCGCGCCGACGCGGTCTGGCCGGGCTGGGGGTTCGTCGCCGAGGACGCGGAGTTCGTCGAGCGGCTGCGCGAAGCCGGCATCGCCTTCCTCGGGCCGAGCCCCGAGGCGATGCGCGCGGTCGGCGACAAGATCGCCGCGAAGCAGCTCGCCGAGCGCGCGGGCGTTCCCGTCTCGCGCTGGAACGGCGGCCCGCTCGCCGACGCCGACGAGGCGCGCCGCGAGGCCGACGCGATCGGCTACCCGATCGTGCTGAAGGCATCGGCCGGCGGCGGCGGCCGCGGCATCCGCATGATCGCGAAGGGCGACGAGATCGCGGCCGCGTTCGCGTCGGCGTCGTCCGAGGCGCTCGCGGCCTTCGGCGACGGACGGCTCTTCCTCGAGGAGCGCGTCGTCGGCGGGCGGCACATCGAGGTGCAGATCGCGGCCGACCTCTACGGCCACGTCTTCGCGCTCGGCTCGCGCGACTGCTCGGTGCAGCGCCGCCACCAGAAGGTGCTCGAGGAGGCGCCGCCGCCGCACATGGCGCCCGAGCTGCGCGCGCGCGTCGAGGCGTCGGCCGTGAACATCGCGCGCGAGGTCGGCTACGCGGGCGTCGGCACCGTCGAGTTCCTCGTCGCCGGCGATCGCTTCGTGTTCCTCGAGGTGAACCCGCGGCTGCAGGTCGAGCACGGCATCACCGAGATGCTGATCGGGCTCGACCTCGTGCAGCTGCAGATCCGCATCGCGCGCGGCGAGTCGCTCGCCGGTCTCGCGGTGAGCGAGCGCGGCGTGGCGATCGAGGCGCGCGTGTGCGCCGAGGACCCCGACCAGGGCTTCATCCCGTCGCCCGGTCGCATCGCGTGCTTCAACCCGATGGTGGGCTCGGGCGTGCGCGTCGACACCGGCGTCGCGGCGGGCACGACGGTGCCGGCCGACTTCGACTCGCTCGTGGCGAAGGTGATCGCGACGGGCGACACGCGCGAGGAGGCGCGCGCGCGGCTCGCGTGCGCGCTGCGCGACTTCGAGCTCGTCGTCGAGGGCGGCGCGACGAACAAGGGCTACCTGCTCGAGATGCTCGCGTCGCGCGACTACCGCGAGGGCGGCGTCGACACGGCGTGGCTCGACCGCTGGTCGCAGGCGCGCGAGGCGAGCGCGGCCGGCGCCGACATCGCGCTCGTGGCCGCCGGCATCCTCGCCTACCAGCGCCAGCGCGGGCTCGCGCGGCTCAACTTCTACGCCGATCCGACGTCGCTCTCCGCGCAGCTCGTGCCGCCCTCGCAGGGCCGGCAGATCGACCTGAGCCACGGCGCGGACACGTACCGGCTCGACGTCTACGCGATCGGCTCGTGGCGCTATCGCGTGCACCTCGACGGCCGCGCCATCACGGCCGCGATGAGCGAGGAGGGCTCGCACTCGGCGCGCCTCGTCATCGACGACCGCGTGCACCGCGTGCTCTACGACGCGACCGAGGTCGGGCTCCGCATCGAGCTCGACGGTCACCCGCACCGCTTCGGCTGGCAGACGCTCGGCCAGGTGCGCAGCTCGACGCCGGCGATGGTGGTCGCGATCCACGTGCAGCCGGGCGACCGCGTCGAGGCGGGGCAGCGGCTCGGCCTCGTCGAGGCCATGAAGATGGAGATCGGCTTCGAGGCGCCGGTCTCGGGCACGGTGACGGAGGTGATCGCGCGCCCCGGCCAGAAGGTCGCGGCGGGCGAGCTGCTGCTCGCGATCGATCCCGGCGACGAGAGCGCCGACGGCGGGTCGCCCGCCGAGCGCCTCGCGCTGCCCGCGCAGGACGATCCGCTCGCGCTGCTCTTCCGCGGCGCGAGCGCCGGCGCCGGCGGCCTCGGCGGGGCGGACCTCACGGGCGCGGCCGCGGCCGAGGCCGCGCTTCGGCGCAAGGCGCTCGAGACCGTGCGCGACGAGATCCGCCGCGTGCTGCTCGGCTACGACGCGAACCCCGAGCGCACGCGCAGCCTGATCGACTTCCTCGAGGCCGAGCTGCCCGACGAGCTTCCCGTCGACTTCCTGCGCGGGCTCGCCGCGCTGCGCCGCGAGCTCCCGCTCTTCGCGGACGTCGAGCGGCTCTTCATCCGCTCGCCGCGCGCGTCGGTGTCGGGCGAGCTCGGGCCGTCGAACAACGCGCGGCTCCGCGTGTACCTGCGGCGCATGCGCGCGGCGGGGAGCGGCATCGCCGAGGAGTTCCTCGAGCTGCTGCGCGCCGCGCTGCGCCACTACGACATTCCCGACCTCGAGCACTCCGACCCGCTCGAGCGCGCCGTGCTGCGCATGCTCGCGACGCAGCAGGGCCCGACGCTGCGGCGCGACCTCGTGCGCGCGCTCGTCTCGATGCTGACGCGGCTCGCCGCGCGCGTGGATCTGACGAACGACTCGCGGCTCGAGGCGGCGCTCGGCCTGATCGGCGGGATGCGCGGTCTCGTCCCGGACGCGCTCGCCGACGCCGCGATCGACGCGCGCTACTCGATCTTCGAAGGCCCGCGGATGGAGAAGCGCATCGAGCCGAGCAGCAAGGAGCTCGAGGCGTGGCTCTCGTCGGCGGAGAGCCGGCCGACGCTGCCCGCCGATCACGTGCTCTACGAGCTCGCCGTCGCGCCGCAGACGATCTTCCAGCGCGTCGGACGCTGGCTCGATTCACCCGACCCGGCGCGCCGCGACATCGCGCTCGCCGCGCACCTGCAGCGACGCTATGCGAGCGACACGGCGCTCGAGCGCGGCGCGCTGCTCGGCAACGGCGCGAGCGTGCAGTGGGTGCGCGCGGGCGAGCGCGGCGTCGTGCTCGCGACCGTGTGCAACGAGAAGGACGCGCCGGGCTGCGCGCGCACGCTCGTCGAGACCGCGGGCGAGTGGCACCGCGACGGCGAGGCCGTCGCGGCGATCGAGCTCGTGATCCCGGGCGTCGAGGCCGAGCGGACGGGCGAGGTGGCGGCCGCGATCGCGGACGTCGTCGCGGCGCAGCGCGTGGCGCCGCGCTTCACGATCGAGCTGCACACGGACGAGGGCGAGGTGGCGTGCCGGACGTACGAGCTCGTGCTCGGCGGCATGGAGCACGCGGCGCGCTACTGCGACGTCCACCC
The DNA here is from genome assembly GCA_041389495.1 of Myxococcota bacterium. Classification (NCBI taxonomy): domain Bacteria; kingdom Pseudomonadati; phylum Myxococcota; species Myxococcota bacterium. Next base: position 109,870 of record JAWKRT010000007.1, read on the forward strand.
CGAGATCGCCGAGCGCATCGACCTGCAGCGCCTGTCGGCCTTCGACCTCGAGCGCATGCCCGGCGAGGAGGGCATCTACGCGTTCCACGGTCGCAGCCGCGACGTGCCGGGTGACGAGCGCATCTTCGTGCTCGCCGACGTGCCCGGGCGCTTCCCGCACGCGGGCCGCGAGGCGGAGCCCTACATCGCGAACTTCGAGCGCGCGTTCCACCGCGCGACGAGCCGCCTGCGCGGCGCGCTGCAGGAGCGCGACCCGCGGCGCAACCTGCAGTGGAACCGGATCGCGCTCTACGTCGGCGCGGCCATCCAGCTCGACGCCGACACCGCCGCCTCGCTCGCGCACCGGCTCGCGCCGGCGACGCGGCACCTCGGGCTCGAGAAGCTGCTCGTGCGGCTCAACCTGTTCGACCCGAGCGACGCCGAGCGCCCGCCGCGCCCGGTCGAGCTCGTGTTCACCGACCCGACCGGCCACCAGATGGAGATCAACTGGCGGCCCCCGCACCGCGCTCCGCTCCACCCGGCGCAGGACTACGAGCGCAAGGTCGCGCTCGCCCGCAGCCGGGGGCTCGTCTACCCGTACGAGATCGTCCGCATGCTCACGAGCGACGATGCGCGCGCCGTGGGCGCGGACTTCGCGGACGGCGACGTGCGCGTCGCGCTGCCGAAGGGGACGTTCGAGGAGTACGACGTCACGACGGGCGGGCGGATCGCGATGTCCGTCGACGGCCGCGAGTACGGCAGCAACCGCTCGGGCATCGTGTTCGGGATCATCACGACGCCGACGCCGAAGGTGCCCGAGGGCATGCAGCGCGTGCTCGTGCTGTCCGACCCGACGGCGGGCATGGGCGCGCTCTCCGCGCCCGAGTGCGACCGCATCGTCGCCGCGATCGACCTGGCCGAGCGGCGCGGGCTGCCCGTCGAGTGGGTGCCCGTCTCGTCGGGCGCGAAGATCGCGATGGACAGCGGCACCGAGAACCTCGACGCCACCGCGCGCGTCGTCCGCCGCATCGTCACGTTCACGCAGGGCGGCGGCGAGATCCACGTGATCGTGCAGGGCGTCAACGTCGGCGCGCAGAGCTACTTCGACGCGCTCGCCACGATGCTCATGCACACGCGCGGCGTGCTGATCATGACGCCCGGCGCGTCGATGGTGCTGACGGGGCGCGCGGCGCTCGAGGCGTCGGGCGCGGTGTCGGCCGAGGACGAGGTCGCGATCGGCGGCTTCGAGCGCATCATGGGGCCGAACGGCGAGGGCCAGTACTACGCGCGCAACCTCGCCGACGCGTACCGCACGCTCTACGACTACTACGACGTGAGCTACGTGGTGCCCGGCGAGTCGCGCCCGCGGCGCGCCGCGACGAGCGACCCCGCCGCGCGCTCGGTCTGCGACTTCCCGCTCGAGGGCGCCGACGCGCAGGGCTTCGCGACGGTCGGCGAGATCTTCGACGCGAGCGCGAACCCGGGCCGCAAGAAGCCCTTCCCGATGCGCGCCGTGATGCGCGCGCTGCTCGACCAGGACGCCGGCGCGATCGAGCGCTGGCGGCAGCTCACGGGCGGCGAGACGGCGGTCGTCTGGGACGCGCACCTCGGCGGCTTCCCGGTGACGCTGATCGGCATCGAGAGCCACACGCTCCCGCGCGACGGCTATCGCCCGCTCGACGGCCCCGAGAGCTGGACGGGCGGCACGCTCTTCCCGCACTCGTCCAAGAAGGTCGCCCGCGCGATCAACGCGGCGAGCGGCAACCGGCCCGTCGTGGTGCTCGCGAACCTGTCGGGCTTCGACGGCTCGCCCGAGAGCCTGCGCAAGCTGCAGCTCGAGTACGGGGCGGAGATCGCGCGCGCGGTGGTGAACTTCGAGGGCCCGATCCTCTTCCTCGTCGTCTCGCGCTACCACGGCGGCGCGTACGTCGTGTTCTCGCAGGAGCTGAACGAGGGGCTCGAGGCGTCCGCGCTCACGGGCTCCTACGCGTCGGTGATCGGCGGAAGCGCCGCGGCGGCGGTCGTGTTCGCGCGCGACGTGCGCGCGCGCGCGTCGGCCGACCCGCGCGTCGCCGAGGCGCGCCGACGCCTGCGCCAGCGCTGGTCGGCCGACGCGCAGGCCGCCTTCGACCAGCTGCTCGACGACGTCACGCTCGAGCACCAGTCCGCCCTCGCGCAGGAGTTCGACGCCGTGCACAGCGTCGAGCGGGCGCGCGACGTCGGCTCGATCGGCGCGATCTACGACGCGTCCGACATGCGCGCGCGCCTGATCGAGCGCCTCGAAGCCGCGCTCGGCTGAGCGCGCCCGGCGGGCTCGCGGGCCGCTCGCGCTCCCCGAGCGCGCGCGACGGCCCGGGCCGCCCTCCCGCTCCGGCGTTCCGCCGAGCGGTGCGCGCGCGGCGCGAGCCCGCCGCTCCCGCGCGGCATCGAAGCGCCCCGATGGCGCGCCCCTCCCCCGTTCAGACCCGCCGTTCCGCTGCCGATGAACGCCCGGTCGCTCGCCGGCCGCTCCGCGAGCCGTCGAACGCATCGGGGGGTCGCTTGGCAGCGCAGTCGGGTCGGCGGAGGACGAGCGCGGCCGCGCTCGCGGCGGTCGCGCTCTTCGGGTGCGCGAGCGGGTCGAGCGGCGTCGCGGGGCTCCTCCCCTCGAGCCTCTCCTGGATGCGCTCCGGCCGCACGGCAGAGCCCGCCGAGTCGACCGAGATCGACGCCGCCGTGTACCGGCGCGCCGAGAGCGTGCGCGCCGAGCGCCTCGGGCGCGAGGTCGAGCGCCTGCGCGCCGACCTGCGCCAGGCCGAGGAGGCGCTGATCGCGGCCGAGTCGGGCATGCGCGGCAACCACTCGCGCGCCGACGCCGTGTCGTCGCTCGCCGAGGCGCGCATCGAGGTCGAGCGCGCGGCGCGCCGGACGCCGTGGCGGCGCGGCGAGATCGACGAGGCGCGCTCCAAGCTCGACGACGCCGACGCCCAGGTCGAGAAGGCGAACTTCGGCGCCGCCATGTTCTTCGTGTACAGCGCGAAGCGCATCGCGCAGGGGCTCGAGCGCGAGGCCAGCGTGCTCGCCGACGCGCCCGATGCGCGCTTCGTGCTCGGACAGCGCGTCAATCTCCGCAGCGGGCCTTCGACGCACGAGGCAGTGGTCGACGTGCTGAACGAGGGCACGCCCGTCTTCGCCGAGCGCAGCGGCGACACCTGGACGCTCGTCCGCACGCTGCACGGCGAGGTCGGCTGGGTGCACTCGAGCCTGCTGGCCCACCGCTAGCCCGGAGCGACGACGCGCGAGTCGCGCTCAGTCGCCCTCGGCGACGACGCAGTCGCGTCCGTCGCTCTTGGCCCGGTAGAGCGCCTCGTCGGCGGCGGTGAAGAGCGCCTTGCGATCGCCGCGGTAGAGCGCGACGCCCGCCGAGATCGTGAGGCGCTCGTCCTCGGTCTCGGGCGCGACGACGAGCTGCGTTCCGCTCACGAGCGAGCGCGCCTTCTCCGCGAGCGCGCGCGCGCCGTCGAGCTCGGTGTTCGGAAGCAGCAGCGCGAACTCCTCGCCGCCGTAGCGCGCCAGCAGGTCGGACGAGCGCGTCGCCTCGGAGAGCACGCCCGCGATCTTGCGCAGGATCTCGTCGCCCGCCGCGTGGCCCAGCCGGTCGTTCCAGCGCTTGAAGTGATCGATGTCGATCAGCACGAGCGCGAGCGGCTCGCCCGTGCGGTCGGCGCGTCGCGTCTCCCGCACGAGCTGATCCTGGAAGAAGCGGTGGTTGTGGAGCTTCGTCAGGCCGTCGGTGATCGAGAGCTGCTCGAGGATCTCGTTCGCGCGCTGCAGCTCGCGCTTGTCGGCCGTGAGCTGCGCGTTCGCCGCGGCCACCTCGGCGTGGCTGCGCTCGATCTCCTGCCGGCTCGCGGCGAGGCGCGCGAGCATCGACGCGATCGTGCGCGCGAGCAGGCCGACCTCGTCGCGGTTCGCGATCGCGGGGATCGCGACGTCGCGCTCGCCGTGGCTGATGCGGGACGCGGCCTCGGCGAGGCCGCGGATCGGATGCGAGATCGAGCGCGCGATCGCGGCGCCCGCGGCGCAGAGCGCGAGCGCCAGTGCGAGCTCGAGCCCGAGGATGCGGCGCACGGCGGCCGTCGCCGGCGCGAACGCGTCCGCGTAGCTCTCCTCGACGACGAGCGTCCACCCGAACCGTTCGAGCGCGCGGGCCGCGCCGACCATGCGCTCGCCGTTCGGCTTCTCGTACTCGCGGACGCGGCCGTCGGCCTCCTCGGCCAGCGCGGCGGCGGCCGGGCCGCCCGCGGCCGTTCCGAGCACGAGCTGGCCGCGCCCGTCGACGACGTACACGGCGCCGGTCGGCCCGAGATCGTCGCTCGCGAGCTGCGCCTCGACGGTGTCCGTGCGCAGCAGCGCGTGCAGGCTGCCGATCCGCTCGCCGTCCGGCGCGACGACGGCCGCGGTCGCGAGCTTGTGACGCGACCCGAGCGCGTAGAGCGTGCTGCTCTCGACCTGCGCGCGCGCGCGGCTCTCGATCGCGGCGCGCTCGGTCGGCGTGAGCGCGACGGCCTGCCCGACGCTCGCGACGGTCGCGCCGCCGGCGTCGAGGACGAACAGCGCCGCGTAGGGCGGCGAGCTCTCGCTGACGTAGCGCGCGTAGGTCTCGATCTCGCCGCGCGCGCGGTCGAGGCGCGCACCCGCGACGCCCGCGCGGATCGAGCCGAGGTTGTCGACGACGACGCCGCTGCTGGCGAAGACGCCGAGCTCGAGGCGTCGCTGGTCGAACCACAGGTCGAGCTTGTCGCTCGCGGAGGACAGGATCTCGGGGAACTTCTGGTCGATCTTCGCGCGCAGGAAGGAGCGCATCGAGAAGACGGAGAGTGCGGTCACGGTGACGGAGGTGATGATCGTGGCCGCGAGCACGAAGAGCGTGATGCGGACCGGCAGCGAGCGCAGGCCGAGGCGCCAGTGTTCACCGCTGCGATCCGGCATCGCGCGAAGCCCCTCCATCCGGCGCCCGGCTTCCCGCACGGGGAGCCCCGCCCGCGAGCCGCTCGGCGCGGGCGGACGAGGGCTCGTTTCGTCGGCCGGCGGGCGGGGCTTGAAGCCGCATTCCCCCGGCGCGCGGGGCTCGCGGACCGACGCGAGCCCCTACACTGGGCCGGCGCGCGCCCGACCAAGGAAGGGGGACGGCCCATGTCCACCCCGTTCGAGTCCGAGAGCCCGCACGGCCCGCCTCTCGCGGCGGGCCCCGGCGGCGCGATCGCCCTCCCCGCGATCCCCGTCCGGCGCCCGCGGCTCGACCTCTCGCCCGACGTGCCGCGCCACTGGTGCCGGGGCGAGCCGTTCGCGACGCACGTCCTCGACGCGCTCTCCTCGGTGTTCCCGATCGGCGAGGCCTTCTTCGTCCGGGCCGTCCTGCACTACTCGGATGCGATCGAGCGCGACGGCGGCCGCGATCTGGCCCGCGCCGTGCGGGGCTTCGCCGGGCAGGAGGGCCGGCACAGCCACGAGCACGATCGCCACGTCGAGCTCCTGATCGCGAACGGCTACCCCGCGCTCGCGACGCGCAATCGCATCGCCGACGCCGCCCTGCGCTGGTCGAACCGGCGCATGCCGCTGTCGTCGCTCGCCGCGACGGCCGCGCTCGAGCACCTCACCGCGCTGCTCGCGCGCACGGTGCTCTCGAACGAGGAGCGCATCGAGCGCGACTTCGACCCGCGCATGGTGCGCCTGTGGCAGTGGCACGCGCTCGAGGAGGCCGAGCACAAGGCCGTCGCGTTCGACGTGCTGCGCCTCGTCGCGCGGCGCGAGCACGCGCTGCGCGCCTGGTCGCTCGCCGTCCAGACGTTCTTCCTCGTGATCGAGACGCTCGATCGCACGATGTACATGCTGTGGAAGGACGGCGAGCTCTTCCGCGCGAAGACGTGGCGCGACGGCTGGCGCTTCCTGTTCGGAGCGGGAGGCGACGGCGAGCGCGGGCTGCTGCGCGGGCTCGGCGCCGAGTTCCGCGCGTGGTTCCGGCGCGACTTCCACCCGATGCAGATCGACGACTCGGCACTCGTCGCGCGCTGGCGGCGGGAGTTCGACGCGGACGCCGTCCTCCGTCGTTAGGCGCGCCGCTCGCCGCGCCGCGTCAGAGCCAGCTCGGTACCGGGAGGCCCTTGGCCTTCAGGAACTCCGGGTTGAAGAGCTTGCTCTGGTAGCGCTGGCCGCCGTCGCACAGGATCGTGACGATCGTGTGGCCGGGCCCGAGCTCCTGCGCGAGCCGCTTCGCACCCGCGAGGTTGATCGCCGTCGACCCGCCGAGGCACAGCCCCTCTTCCTTCAGCACGTCGAAGAGGATGGGGAGCGCCTCCTCGTCGGGGATCGAGAACGGGAAGTCGACGGGCGCGCCGTCGACGTTGCCGGTGACGCGCCCCTGCCCGATGCCCTCGCTGATGGAGCCGCCCGGCGTCGCCTCGAGCCGCCCGTGCGCGAAGTACTCGTACATGCAGGCGCCGCGCGGGTCGGCGAGCCCGATCTTCACGTTCGGGTCGCGCTCCTTCAGGTGCAGGCCGACGCCCGACAGCGTGCCGCCCGTGCCGATCGCGCACACGAAGCCGTCGACCTTGCCACCCGTCTGCTGCCAGATCTCGGGGCCCGTGCTGCGGACGTGTCCGTTGCGGTTCGAGAGGTTGTCCCACTGGTTCGCGTAGAGGACGCCGCGCG
>JAWKRT010000008.1 GCA_041389495.1 Myxococcota bacterium
GGCATCGACATCCTCGACCCCGCGGCAGAGCGCCCGGGCGACGAGCTCTTCTGGCAGAGCGGCTACTACGTGTCGGTGCGCCAGGGGAGCTGGAAGCTCCAGCTCGACGCGAAGCGCGAGCGCGTCTGGCTCCACGACCTCGCCGCCGATCCGACCGAACAGGTGAACCTCGCGGACGAGCGCCCGGACGTGGTCGCCCGTCTGCGCGCGCGCATCGACCGGCACCTCGAGGGCGCGCACCCGCCGCTCTACCCGTCCTACCTCGAGGCCGCGATCGGCGTCGACAAGACGAAGGCCGAGCGCTTCGAGCCCGGTGACGAGTTCGTCTACTGGCCGAACTGACGCCGCGCGCTCGCTCCGCCGCGCCTACGCGCGGCCGAGGATCATGCCGCTGCGGCCCGCGGCGACGAGCGCGGTGGAGGCGTCCTTCACCTGGTTCGCGGCGGTGCCGCGGAGCTGGCGCGTCGCCTCGAGGATGTTGTTCACGCCGTGGATGTAGCCCTCGCCGAGCAGGCCGCCGTGCGTGTTCACGGGCAGCGTGCCGTCGATGGCGATGTGGCCCTCGCGGATGAAGTCGCGCGCTTCGCCCGGCGCGCAGAAGCGGTGCGCTTCGAGCTGCATCAGGACGACGGGCGAGAAGTTCTCGTAGATCATCGCGACGTCGATGTCGGAGGGCGCGAGCCCGGCCTGGGCGCGCAGGCGGTCGCCGAGCCTCTCGGCCTCCGCAAACCCCGACAGATCCTTCTCGTAGAAGTTGAAGAGCATGTGGCTGCCGCGTCCGTGGACCTGTGCGGCGGAGAGCACGCGCACGGGCGGCGGCGCGAGGTCGCGCGCGCGCTCGAGCGACGTGACGACGAGCGCGACGCCGCCGTCCGACTCCTGGCAGCAGTCGAACAGGCGCAGCACGGGCTCGGCGATCCAGCGCGAGGCCTGGTGGTCGGCGAGCGTGATGGGGCGCTCGTAGAACCACGCGGCCGGGTTCGTCGCCGCATAACGTCGCGCCTGGACGACGTAGTGGCCGAGGTCCTCGTTGGTCACGCCGTACCGGTCCATGTAGCGCTTGTACCAGACGCTGTAGATCTTCGCGGGCGTGTCGAGGCCGAACGCGAAGTGGAAGTCGACGCCGAGGCGCGCGGCCTGGCCGCCCGAGTCGGGCTGGCCGAAGCGCTGCCCGGAGCGCTCGTTGAAGGCGCGGTAGACGAGCACGTGGCGCGCGGCGCCCGACGCGACGGCGGCGGCGGCGAGCTGGACGGTCGCGGCCGAGCCGCCGCCGCCGAACGGCGTGCGCGCCGTCCAGTGCAGCTCCTCGATGCCGAGGCAGCGCATCAGCTCGAGCTCGTCGTTCGCGTCCTGCGTGAAGGTGACCGTGCCGTCGATGTCCGCCGGAGTGAGGCCCGCGTCGGCGATGGCCGCGAGGCTCGCCTCGGCGGCGAGCTGCAGCTCGCTGCGCCCGGAGCGCTTCGAGAACTCGGTCTGGCCGATGCCGACGATCGCCGTGTCGCGGATCGCGCTCATGCGGCCTCCCCGGCCGGGCGGAACTGCGGCAGCACGTGGCCGTTCACCTCCTCGAAGAAGACGGCGACCGGCATGCCGTCGCGCACGTCGTCGACGTCGACGTCGCGCAGGTTCGACACGATGCGCACGCCCTCGGCGAGATCGACGAGCGCGACGATGCGCGGGTGCGCGTCGGGCTGCGAGGGATGCTTCGAGACGAGCCACGTGTAGACGGTGCCGCGCCCCGAGGCGGCCTCGGTCGTCCACGCGAGCGAGTGGCAGTCGCCGCACATGGGAACGGGCGGGTGCGCGAGCCTTCCGCAGCCCGCGCAGCGCCGCAGCAGCAGGCGGCCCTCCTTCGCCCCCTCCCAGAAGTAGGCGTCGTCGCGATCGGTCATGGCTCGTGCTCCTGGTTCAGGCGCGCCGGTCGCTCGCGCCTCCGCCTTCGGGCCGCGGGCGCGCGCCCGCGAGCCGGAACCTTAGTGCGTTCCCGCGCGCCGCTCCCGTGTTCGCACGCGTTCGCGCGCGCGACGCGACGTCGGTCGGCGCGGAGCGGCCGCGACGTGCGAGGATGCCGCGCGGAGGCACGCCGACGATGACGCTCTTCGACGACCCGTCGCTCCTCGATCCGCGCATCGAGAGCCGGGCCATCACGTTCGAGAACCCGACCGGTGCGAAGGGCGCGGGCGGGCGCGCGCACGGCGGCCGCAAGGGCGCGCCGAGCCGGATGATCGAGGCGGGCGAGCGCGTGACGCTCGCCGAGATCGAGGGCCCGGGGCGCATCCGGCACGCGTGGCTCACCGTGCCGCCGATGGAGCCCGTCGCGATGCGGCGCATCGCGCTCGAGGTGTTCTACGACGGCGCCGACGCGCCCTCGGTCTCGGTGCCGCTCGTCGACTTCTTCGGCTGTCCGCACGGGCGGCCGGTCGCGCTCCACACCGCGTACACGGCGGTGCAGGAGGGGCGCGGCTTCAACGCGTGGATGCCGATGCCGTTCCGGCGCGCGATCCGCGTCGACTTCGTGAACGCGAGTGCGCGCCGCTTCCCGCTCTACTTCCAGCTCGACTACACGCTCGGCGGCGAGCCGCCCGAGGCCGCGCTCCTCCACGCGAGCTTCCGGCGCGAGAACCCGACCGCACTCGGGCGCGACATGACGATCGCGCGCGACCTCGCGGGGCCCGGGCGCTTCCTCGGCTGCAACGTCGGCGTGCGCGTGCTGCGCGAGCCGCTCGCGCAGGAGCACTTCACCTGGTACGGCGAGGGCGAGGTGAAGGTCTTCCTCGACGGCGACCGCGACCACCCGACGATCTGCGGCACGGGCTTCGAGGACTACGCGGGAACCGCGTGGGGCATGGGCGCGCACCAGACGCTGTGGCAGGGCGTTCCGCACGACCTGCGCGACCCGGCGTCGACGGACGCGTGCCCCGACCTCGTGAGCCTCTACCGCTGGCACGGGCCCGACCCGATCGTGTTCGCGCGCGATCTCACCGTCACCGTGCAGCAGATCGGCGCCGTCTTCGTCGCGGCGGGGAGCGAGCACCTGCTCGACGACGTGCCCGCGCGCAACCCGCTCGCGGGCGCGGGCTGGACGCGCGGGCTGCCGCCGCCCGCGCACGCCTTCGGCATCTGCGAGCGCGTCGACGACGTGTGCGCGACGGCCTTCGTCTACGCGCGCGACGCTCAGCCCGTGCCGCGCGTCGACCCCGATGCGGCGAGCGCCGATCTCGAGCGCCGGAGCTGGGAGGTGCCGAACCCGTTCGAGGCGTTCGGCGCGCTCGTCGGCGCCGTCGTGCTCGAGGAGTAGCGATGCCAGACGCGCGGCGCGGCGCTCCCGAGCGCCGCGCCGCGCGCCCGCCCGCATACGCGCGTCAGCGCGACGAGCGGCGTTGTCGCGCGCCGGCGACGAGCAGGCCGACCGCGAGCGCCGCAGCGCCGGCGAGCGGCAGCGCGGGAACGCCCCCGCCCACGTAGGCGCCCGTGATCAGCATCTGGTTGTTGGCCGTGCCGCCGTTGAACGTGCCGTAGATGTAGCTCGTGCCGACCATGTCGCCCTGGCCGTCGAACGTCCACGTGCCGAGGTCGTAGGTCGGCGAGTTGGCGTCGGGCAGGTTCGTCGTCACGCCGTGCGGCACCTGCGCGCCGGCGGTGCAGATGGTCTGCGGGCTCGAGATGCAGAAGCCCGTGCCCGAGTTGGTCCAGCCGCTGAGCACGCCCCACTGCACCGTGCCGCCCGGGCTCGTGCTGCCCGTTCCGGTCGCGGGGACCGACGGGTTCCACGTGCCGACGGACAGGCCGAACACGAAGCTCCCCGGGCCGAAGACCGAGGTCGTGTCGAAGTCGATCAGCTGGTGGAGCACGACGTCCATCGTCGTCGCGGTGACCGTGCCACTCCCCGTGTCGGAGACGACGTGCTGTCCCTGCACCTGTCCGGGCGACGCGCTGATGGGCGGGCAGAGCGTGGTCGAGAAGCCGAAGTGCGTGCCGGGCGTGCCGTGCGGAGGCGTGGCGTCGTACACCTTGACGACGGCGGCGGCGGGGAGCGGAGCGAGTGCGAGCAGCGAGGCGAGAGCGAGCCAGCGGGCGGCCGAGCTTCGAGACGACGTGCATCGATCCGACATGGGGCTTCCTCCTTGCGTGCGGGTCCGTCCCTGGACCCGCGGCGATTCGCAGTTCGCAGTGCGCAGTTCGCTCAGTCCTCCGGAGTGCTCGCCGTCGCCGCCGGGCGCGGCGGCGACGCGGGAACGAGCCGCAGCACGAGGCTTCCCGCGCGGTGCTCGACGAGCAGCAGCACCGTGCCGTCCGGCGCGACCTCGACGTCGCGCAGACGGCCGATGCCTTCGAGCAGCGTCTCCGCGCGGCGCGCGCTCGCGCCGTCGGTCACGACGCGCACGAGCTTGGTCGCGGCGAGCGAGGCCTGCAGCAGCTGGCCGCGCCAGCGCGGGAACGCGTCGCCTTCGTAGAAGACCATGCTCGAGAGCCCGGGCGAGGGCGTCCAGTCGAGCACGGGGCCCGTGAGGTCGGCCGGGTCGAACGCGATGCCGTACTCCTCGGCGTAGTGGATGGGGCGCCCGTCGTAGTCGACGCCGAGGCTCACGAGCGGCCAGCCGTAGTTCGCGCCCGCGCGCACGAGGTTCGTCTCGTCGCCGCCGCGCGGCCCGTGCTCGGACGACCACATCGTGCGCGTGCGGCGATCGAAGGCGAGGCCCTGCGCGTTGCGGTGGCCGAGCGTGTAGATGGCGGGCAGCGCGCCCGGCACGTCGAGGAACGGGTTGTCTTCGGGAATGCTCCCGTCGTCGCGCACGCGGAGGATCTTGCCGAACGGCTCGCGCAGGTCCTGCACCTTCCGGTAGTCGGCGAGCACGCCGACGGTGAGGTACACGCGGTCGGCGTCGTCGAACTCGATGCGCGCCGAGATCCCGTTCTCGACGCCGACCTCGTACGACTCGCGCGGCGCCTCCCAGACGGTCTCCTCGTCGACCCAGCGCGCGCCGTCGAGCCGCCCGCGCACGAGCTTCAGCATCGACACGGGCGCGCCGCTCGCGCGGCTCGCCGCGTTGCACCCGTCGCAGCGGTCGCCGTAGGAGAGGTAGATCCAGCCGTTCTCCGCGTAGCGCGGATGCAGCGCGACCTCGTGCGCCCAGCCCTGTCCCGCGTACATCGTGCCGCGCATCGGCGCGTCGTCGTAGAAGCGGGGCGTGCCCGTCACGCGCGTCGCCGTACCGCGCGCGGGGTCGATCCGCAGCAGCCCGCGCATCTTCTCGGTCGCGAGGATGCCCCCGTCCGGCATCGGCGCGATCGAGTACGGCTCCTCGAGCCCGCTCCAGACGAGCTCGATCTCGAAGTCGTGCAGCTCGGAGTGCACGATGCCCGTCGGCACGACGGGTGCGGCGCCGACGCCGTAGCCGTCGGGGCCCGGGTCGCCGCGCCGCTTCTCGGCGAGGTAGATGGCGAGGCCGCGCAGGTCGTCGTCCGCGATGACGCCGCGCCACGCGGGCATGCGCGCTTGCGGGTAGCCGTCGGCGATGCTCGCGACGAGCTCGTCGATCGACGCGCCGTGCGCGAGCGGGTCGGCGCGCAGCGACGGGCCCTGCGCCGCGCCCTCGAGATTCGCGCCGTGGCAGACGGCGCAGTTCTCGGCGTAGATCGCGCCCATCGCGTCGGGCTTGACCCAGGCGTCGCGCCCGGTGTCGTCGCCGGCGCTCGCGTCGTCGGCCGGCGCGCCGTCCGCCCCCGCGTGCGCGGCGTCGCGGTCGCGCGTGCCGCCCGCGCACGCGAGGACGCCTGCGCCGAGTGCGACCGCGACGGCGATGGCCACTGCGAGCCGGTGCGCCCGCGGCGTGCGCTGCATGCGCGCCCCTCCTGCGAAGCTCCCGCGCCGATCGCCCGGGAGGTCGGATTCGGAGCGACCCGGCGGGGTCGCGCGCGCACCGTGAACGCTCGCGGCGTCCCGCGTCAACGGGATTCGCCCTCCGGCGCGCGCGGGAGTGCGCGCGCGGAAGTGGCGCGCGCGGAAGTGGCGCGCGCGGGCGACGGGCGGATCAGATGCCGCCGCCCTCCGAGTAGAGCGCGCGGTCGGCGAGCGGGTCGCTCGGCGCGCGCCGCGTCACGCGCCCCGTCGCGATGCCGACGGCGAGCACGGCCAGCGTGAGCACGGCCTGCGGCGCGCTCGCCGGGAGCGCGTCGCGCGCCGTCGCGACCCACGCGTCGGCTTCGCGCACGAGCACGAACGCGGACATCGCGGCGACGAAGCCCGCGAACGCGCGCCGCAGCGACGCGGGCGCGACGCGTCGCGCGAGTGCGGCGCCGACGAACGAGCCCGCGACCGCCGTCGCGGCCACGGCGGCGACGAGCCCGGCATCGACGTCGACGTGGCTCGCATAGCCGGCGAAGCCGGCGAGGCAGTTCATGACGATGACGACGAGCGAGGTGCCGACCGCGACGGGCATCTCGAGCCCCGCCCACAGCGCGAGCGCGGGCACGATCAGGAAGCCGCCGCCCGCGCCGACGAGGCCGGTGAACAGCCCGACGCCCGCGCCCTGCGCGACGAGCCGACCGAGCGCGCGCTCGTGCGCGGCGCCGGCGGCGGGTGCGCGCCGCCCGCGCCACATGCCGAACGCCGTGAAGCCCATCATGAGCGCGAACAGCAGCAGCAGCAGCGAGCCGTCGAGCCAGGCGCCGAGGCGCCCGCCGACGTGTGCGCCCGCCATGCCGGCCGCGCCGAACGTCGCCGCCGTGCGCAGCTCGACGTTGCCCGCGCGCCAGTGCTGCACGGCGCCCGACAGGCTCGCGGCCGCGACGACGAGCAGCGAGCTCGCGATCGCGCGCTTCGCCTCGAGCCCGAACACGTACACGAGCAGCGGCACGGTGAGGATCGAGCCGCCGCCCCCGAAGAAGCCGAGCGACACGCCGACGAGCAGACTGAGCGCGATGCCGAGTGCGAGCACGCGCGCCCCTCAGCCCGCGCCGAGCGCGCGCAGCGCCCTGCGGTAGGACGCGACGACGAGGTCGAGATCGGCGGGCGCGCCGTCGCCCGCGAGCGCGGCCTCGACCGCGTCGATCGCGCGCGCCGCATCGTCGCGCGTCGTCGACGCGCGCGGCGCGAGCGCATCGCCGACGCGCGCGCGCGCCGCGTCCGGCGTCTGCATCGTCACCTGCGCGAGCCACGCGACGAGGCCGTCGACGAGCGCGGCGGGCGTCGACGGGTCGCGGCGCTCGACCGGGAGCCCTGCGCGGCACCACGCGATCATGCCGCCTTCGAGGTTGTGGAGCGGGCCGAGCCCGCGCGCCGCGAGCGTCTCGCAGGCCGCCGCGGAGCGGCGCCCCGAGCGGCACACGAGCAGGAGCGCACGCCCGCGCGGCAGCGCGTCGGCGCGCGCCGCGAGCTCGCCGAGCGGCACGTGGAGCGCTCCGGGCACGCGGCCGAGCGCGCCGTCCCACTCGTTCGGCTCGCGCACGTCGATCGCGGTCAGCTCGCCCGCCCGCGCGTGCGCGTCGCGCGGCGCGACGTCGTCGTAGGCGGTCATCGCTTCCTGCTCCGGCCGAGCGTGTCGAGCGGGATGCGCAGGTAGGCGATGCCGTTCGCGTCGGGCGGAGGCAGCTCGCCCGCGCGGATGTTCACCTGCACCGACGGGAGGATGAGCAGCGGCGCCTCGAGCGTCGCATCGCGCTCCTCGCGGAACGCGACGTACGCGTCGCGCGACGTGTCGCGGCGGATCTGCACGTTCGCGCGCGCGTGCTCACCGACGGTCGCGACGAACGCGAGCGGCCGGCCGTTCGGACGGTAGTCGTGGCCGGTGAAGACGCGCGTCGCGTCGGGGAGCGCGTAGAGGCGCTGGATCGAGTCCCACAGCACGCCGGCCGAGCCACCCGGGAAGTCGCAGCGCGCCGAGCCGTAGTCGGGCATGAAGAGCGTGTCGCCGACGAAGACCGCGTCGCCGACGCGGAGTGCCACGTGCGCGGGCGTGTGGCCGGGCGTGTGCATCACCTCGACGTCGAGGTCGCCCGCCGCGAGCCGCTCGCCGTCCTCGACGAGCCGGTCGAACTGGCTCCCGTCGACGGGGAAGTCGCGCTCGAGGCCGTAGACGTCGCGGAAGGCGGCCTGCACGACGCCCACGCCCGCGCCCGTGACCGTGCGCGCACCGAAGTGCTCCTTGAAGTAGGGCAGGCCGCTCATGTGGTCGGCGTGCGCGTGCGTGTCGACGACCCAGTCGATCGCGATGCCGCGTTCGCGCAGCCACGCGGCGACGCGCTCGGCCGACCGCCACGACGTGCGCGCGCTCTTCGGCTCGTAGTCGCGGATCGGGTCGATCACGATGCCGCGCCGGCCGTCGTGCACGACGTACGTGAGCGTGCCCGTGAGGTCGTCGAAGAAGTGCTGGATGTGCATCGCGAGGGCGACCTCCGGACGCGGCGCGCGCTCCTCAGGCGGGCGTGCCGAGCGCCTCTCCGAGCATGCGGAACTCCGGCGCGCGCGGCGACGCCGCGCGCCACGCGAGCCCGATCGTGCGCGCGGGCGCCGCGCCGCGGAACGGCACGATCGCGATGCCCGGCGAGCGCGCCTCGACGCGCACGGCCATCTCGGGGAGGAGCGTCGCACCGGCGCCGCCCGCGACCATCTGGACGAGCGTCGGGAGGCTGCTCGCGCGGAAGTCCGTGCGCTCGACGGTGCCCGCCTCGGCGCAGAACGACAGCGCCTGGTCGCGCAGGCAGTGGCCGTCCTCGAGCAGCAGCACGGGCTCGTCGGCGAGGTCGCTCTCGCGCAGCTGACGACGCCGCGCGAGGCGGTGCCCCGCCGGCAACGCCGCGACGAACGCGTCGCGGAAGAGCGGGAGGGTTTCGAGCCCGTCGAGGCGCGCCTCGAGCGCGAGCAGCAGCACGTCGAGCTCGCCGCGGTGCAGCAGTGCGACGAGCTCGTCCGTCTTCGCCTCGCGCAGCCAGACCTCGAGCGAGGGGTAGCGGCGGCGCACGCGCGCGAGCGCCTTCGGCAGGAAGTAGGGCGACACGGTCGGGATGACGCCGAGCCGAAGCCGGCCCGCGAGCGGCTGTGCGTGCGCGTGCGACGCCTCGACCAGGCGGTCGACGTCGGCGAGCACCGCGCGCGCGTGGCGCAGCACCGCCTCGCCGGCCGGCGTCGGCAGCACCTTGCGCCCGCCGCGCTCGAGGAGCTTCGCGTCGAGCTGCGACTCGAGCTGCTGGATCTGGGCGCTCAGCCCGGGCTGCGTGACGCCACAGGCGCGCGCGGCCGCGTGGAAGCTGCCGTGGTCGGCGATCGCGACGAGGTACTCGAGCTGGCGGAGCGTCGGCGTGCCCATCGACAGCATTGGTTATCACATCGATCCACACAATCAATTGGATCGATGGCGCGTCGGGCCCGATGCTCCGCCCCACGCGCTGCGACGACGCGGGCCGCGAGCCCGCGGAGGAGGCATCGGAAGTGGAGAACGCACCCGTGGTCGAGGCGCTGCGGCGCCTGCTCGCCGAGACCTACACGCTCTACCTGAAGACGCACGGCCATCACTGGAACGTGACCGGCCCGATGTTCCACACGCTGCACACGCTGTTCGAGACGGAGTACACCGAGCTCGCGCTCGCGGTCGACCGCATCGCCGAGCGGATCCGCGCGGTCGGTGCGCGCGCGCCGGCGAGCTACTCGGAGTTCGCGGAGCTCTCGACGGTGCGCGAGGACGTCGGCCCGCGGACGGCGCGCGAGATGCTCGAGGGGCTCGCGGCCGACCAGCTGCGGCTCGTCGCCTCGGCGCGGCGCGTCGTCGAGGCGGCCGAGGCCGCGCGCGACCTGGCGACGGCCGATCTCGGCGTCGAGCGCATCGACGTGCACGAGAAGAACGCCTGGATGCTGCGGAGCCACCTCGAGTAGGCGCGCGCCGGGCGCGCGTCTCAGAGGCGATCGGGGTCGAAGGACTCGAGGGCGCGCGTCAGCGAGGCGACGAAGCGGGACAGCTCCTCGGACGCCGAGGCGACGTGCGTCGTCGAGCCCGACGCCTGCGCGGCGGAGTTCGCGATGTCGCGGATCGCCGTCGTCTGCTCGTGGACGGCCTTCGACACGATCTGCTCGCCCTGCTGGATGGCCTCGACGGCGCTCGCCATGCGCTTCGCGAGCGACATGGAGGCGTCGACCGCGCCGCGCAGCACCTGGGTCGAGTCGAGGATGCGGTCGGCCGCCGCGCGCGACTCGCCGGAGAGCTTCTTGACCTCCTCGGCGACGACGGCGAAGCCCTTGCCGCTCGTGCCCGCCCGCGCCGCCTCGACGCTCGCGTTCACCGCGAGCAGGCTCGTCTGCTGCGAGATCTTCGCGATCAGCTGCACGACGCCGTCGATCGCCTCGGCGACCTGCTCGAGCTCGCCGACGTGGCGGACGAGCTCGGCGCTCGTCTCGACACCCTGCTCCGCCTGTGCGGCCGCGTGGGCGGAGTGCGTGCCGACCTCGCCGAGGCTCGCGCTCATCTGCTCGCTCGCGCTCGCCACCTCCGATGCGCTCTCCGACATCTGGTGCGTGGCGCCGAGGAGCGCCTCGGACGTGCGCGCGATCTCGTCGGTCGCGCCGACGACCTCGCGCAGCACCTGGTGGATGCGCCGCTTCGCTTCGCCGAGCTGCTCGGTGCGGTCGGCGTCGCCCGTCACGTCGAGGGCCTCGATCCGGAGGCCGATGCTGCGCAGGACGCTCAGCAGGTAGGCGTCCGCGACGGCCTGCATGTCGAGGTTGAACACGCGCCGCACCGCCTCGAGCACGCGCGCACAGCGGCGCGGCCGCCAGCGCACCGAGCGCGGCAGGTGGCGCGCGACGAGCCGTTCGTACTCCGCATAGCTTCCGAGGTACCACTTCATCGGCAGGTCGATGCGGTCGTGCGTCCGCCCGACGCCGAGGCGGCGCTCGAAGTACTCGGGGCCCCATCCGTCCTGTGCGCCCGCGAAGACCTCGGTCAGGTAGCCGGCCTGCGCGGCCTCGAGCGCGCGGCGCAGCTCGCCGAGCGGGATCTGCTTCTGCTCCGCCATCGCCTCGAAGAACGCGCGCGTCTGCGGGAACTCGAACTGCCAGTCGTAGAACTCGCGCGCGATCGAGGGCGCCGTCGCGCGCGCCCATCCGACGAGGGGACGGAGGAGCGACTGCTCGGCCTCGCCGAGGCGGACGAAGCGCCTGCGGATGGCCAGGTTGTGCGCATCGATGGCAAAGGCGTCGCAGAGCTCCATCGCCCGTGCGCATCGACCTCGCACGCGCGCGGATGAGCGCGAACTCGCGACCGCGGGCTAGTCGACGACCAGTCGAGGGTAAGGCCCGGGGCGGGGCTTCCGGCGCGGAGCCGAGACACGCGGTCGCGTGCGCTCGCGCGCCACACGCACGGCCTCGCGTTCGCGCCCTCGCGTCCGCGTCCGGGCCCGCGCGCGGCTCAGAGCACGGGCGCGTCGAGCGCGAAGTCCGCGCGCTCCCACGCCGCTTCGAGCGCGCGCCGCTCCTCGCTCGCGTCCTTGCCCTGCGCCTCGAGGCTCGCGACGAGCCCCTGCAGCGTCCAGCCGTTGCGCGGCGTGTGCGCGAGCTGCTCGGCGAACACGGCCTCCGCCTCGCCGGGCCGCCCGGCCGCGAGCAGGGCGGCACCGAGCGTCTCGCGCACGGGCGCGTACCAGGGCGGCGGCTCCGTGTAGGGAAGGGCGTCCTGCGCGGCGACGGCGGCTTCGAGCGCGTCGATCGCCTCCTCGTGGCGGCCCGCTTCGAGCGCGATGCGCGCGTGCAGCACGTCGGCGCCGATGCCGAGGAGCTGCGCGGGCGTCGCGCCCGAGGTGAAGACGAGCGCCGACGCGCCCGGCTCCGCGGCGATGCCGAGCACCATCGCGAGCTCGCGCTGCGCGGCCGCCGGACGGTCGAGCGCCGCGTGCGCCATGCCGCGCGCGAAGCGCCACGCGCCGGTCGCATAGCGCTGCTCGGGCGGCGGGGCCTGCGCGGCCAGGATCTCCTCCCAGCGCCCGAACCGCACGAGCGCGTAGAGCTCCATCGGCACGAACTCCTCGACGACCGGCACGGCGGCGACGACCTCGGGCTCCATCGCGGCCGAGAGCTTGCGCGCGGCCGCGATGGAGACGGCGCTGCGCCCCTCGAAGGCGGCCGACGCGTAGAGGAAGTGGATGTTGTGCGGATAGTAGGCGGCCGGGTAGAACCCCTGGGCCCGACACTGGGTGATGTACGACTCGTCCGCCGCGGCGGCGAGCTCGTTCGCGGCCGAGGCGTCCGCATAGCGTCCGATGCGCAGGTACACGTGCGAGGGCATGTGCACGAGGTGGCCGGCGCCGGGAGCGAGCCCCCCGAGCGTGTCGGCGGCGGGTTCGGCGCGCTCGGGCGCATCCGAGGGCTCGACGGCGTGGATGTACAGGTGCAGGGCGCCGGGGTGCTCGGGGCTTCGCTCCATCACCCGCTCGAGCGCGGCCACGATCTCGCGGGTCGCGGCCCGGGGCGTCGCCGGGCTCTCGTAGTAGTCCCACGGCATCGTGTCCATCAGCGACTCGGCGAAGAGCGTCTGCACGTCGTCGTCGTCCGGGAAGCGCGCGGCGACGTCGCGCATCGCGTCGGCATAGGCGGCGTCGAGCCGGCTGCGGTCGTCGGGGGCGGGCGCTTCGTAGCGGACGGCGAGCGCCTCGATCAGCGCGCGCTCGACGTCGCTCGCGTTCGCCGCGAGTGCGAGCGCGCGCCGGCTCGCCTCGACGGCGGCCTCCGCGTCGGCCGGGTCCATCGGCTTGTTGATGTTCGGGCCGAGCACGAGCGCCTCGCCCCAGGCGCAGATCGCGCACGTCGCGTCCTGGCGCGAGGCCTCGGCGAACGAGCGGTGCGCCTCGGCGTGATTGAAGCCGTAGGCGAGCAGGAGGCCCTGGTCGAAGTAGCGCGGCGCGAGCGCGCCGCGCGCGCTCGTCGCGCGGCGGAATGCGCCGAGGTCGTTGAACAAGGGAGCCCCCGCGCCCTCGGGCACGACGCGGCGGGGCGCGCTCGCGTGCGCGTGCATCGCGTGCGACGCATCCGCGGGCGCGCCGGCTCCCGCGTGGCCCGCGCATCCCGCGGCCGCGGCGAGTGCGGCGGCGAGCGCGCAGGCGAGGAGTCGGGTCGACGCCGGATCGTGCATGCGGTGAGTCGTCATGTCTCGACTCTCTATCACAGCGCTGCGCGCGGAGGGGCGCGAACGAGAACGCCCCCGGGCCGCGCGGCGCCGGGGGCGTTCAGGTTGGCTCGCGGCGCGCTGCGCGCCGCGCGCGCGGCTCAGATCGGGCAGCTCCCGCCGCCGCCGATCTCGTCCGCCGTGTCGGTCTGCTTCGCGGTGTGGTTCGTCACCGTCGTCGAGACGCTCTTGTTGCACAGGCCATTGCGGACGCGCTTCACGGAGTTGCCGTCCGCCGACGAGCTCGTCACCGCGCTCTCGACGGCGAGCCCCGCGCCGTTCGCGTCCTGCACCTTGTTGGCGTCGACCGTGTGGCCCGAGCCGCTCGACAGGTGGAGGCCGTTCTGGATCGCGCTCCGCACCTGGTTGCGCGTCAGCGTGTGGCCCGTGCCGCTGACGTCGATGCCGTCGCCGTGGCAGTCCGTTCCGCGGTTGCGCGCGATCGCGTGACCGCCCGCGCCGTTCACGTCGATGCACGCCGTGCTGCGGTCTCCGCCGACCGTCGTCGCCGCGTTCGACTGGAAGTCGACCGGCGCGCCGCCGTTCACCTGGAAGCCGAAGTCCTCGGTGCGCTCGACGCGGTTCTTGCGCACGACCATGCCGGCGGCGTTGCCCGTGACGGAGATGCCGCCGGTGTCGTCGGCGGCGTCCTTCACGCGGTTGCTCTCGACGAGCGCGTTGCCGCAGCTCCCCGTGCACGTGACGTCGACGGCCCACCCGCCGCCGCCGAGGCTCTCCGCCGCGTTCTTCGCGACGACCGGGTTCGCGCCGGCGACCGAGACCCCGCCGCCGGCGTTCGCGAGCCGGTTGCCCGAGACGAGCGCGTTGTCGCCCGCGACGGAGACGAGCTCCGCCGACGCGCCGTCGAGGCGGTTGCCGACGATCTCGACGTTGTTGCCGGCGACGAGGATCGCGTGGTCGTCCTGCGCCATCGACACCGTGTTCTTCTCGATGATCGCGTCGTCGCCCACGACCTCGATGCAGGTCTCGTCGCAGTGCGAGATGCGGTTGCCGAGGAGCTGGAGGTCGTCGGCGCTGTTCGCCTGGATCGCGTTGTCGCCGCAGCCGCGCAGCGTGCTGCCCTGCACGATGCCGCCCTGTCCGTTGACGACGATGCAGTCGCCGTCGAGGCCGGTCAGCGTCACGCCGTCGATCAGGACGTTCGTGCCGTTCGCGACGATGCCGTCCGCGTCGCCGTTGCGGATCGTGAGGCCCGCGACGGTGACGCCGCTCGAGTCGATCGTGAGCGCGTCGCCGACGAGCGGGGCGTCCGCGTCGATCACGGCCGTGCGCGGGCCGATGATGACGAGGCCGTTCTTGCCGCTCGGGACGACCGCGTTCTCGTTGTAGAAGCCCTTCGCGATCGTCAGCGTGTCGCCGGCGCTCGCCGCGCCGATCCCGCCCTGGATGGTCGTCTGGCAGCCGGCCTTGCCCGGATCCACGCAGATGGTGGCGGCGCGCGCGCCGCCCGCGAGGCTCGCGACCGCGAGCGCCGCCGCGAGACCGAGGCCGCTGCGCAGCGCCCGCAGTCCGCCGCGCGACGCGCGGGCCGACGCAGAACCCGACGTGTGGTCCGTCATGTGCTTCCCCCCTTGATCGACGTCGCGACCGACGTCGACGCCGAACAGTAGCCGCTCGCCCCGCGACGGGCGTCGGTCAGCGCGCGTCGGGCCGCGCGGCGAGCGCGTCGGCCGCGGCTCGGGCGATCTCCGGATCCGGGTCGTCGAGCTTGCGCGCGAGCGCGTCGGCGACGTGCGGGTCGTCCGACCAGGAGAGCGCGTCGATCGCCGCGAGGACGACGCGGTCGTCGGCGTCGTCGAGCGCGCGCACGAGCTCCCACGAGGCCGCGCCGAACGCGAGCGCCGACGCGGCGGCGGCGCGCACGCGCGGGCTCGGGTCGCCGAGCGCGAGCGCGTGCAGCCGCTCGCGCATCGCGGGGTCGTCCGCGTCGAGGGCGAGCTCGACGGCGTCGAGGCGCGCGCCTTCGTCGTCGCTCTCGCTCGCCGCGAGCGCCTCGCGCGCGCGGCGGGCCGCGCGCTCCGCGCGCGCGGCGAGCGCGGCCGCCGTCTCGTCCGCGGTCGCGGGCGCGTAGCGGCGCGGGCCGGCGCGGCCGGCGTCGCCTGCGCCCGCGGTCTGCGCGCCGTCGCCCGCCGCTGCGCCGCCGGCCGCTCCGCCGGCGTCCGCGGCATCGCGGAGCGCGGCCGCACCGCCGACCTCGAGGCGCCGCACCCGGCTCGCGCCGTCGGCTCCGTCGCTCGCGTAGTCGAGCCGGTACGGGGTGGGCGCGAGGGCGCGCGCGAGCACCTCCTCGAGCGTCGCGTCGTCCATCGCGACGTCGATGCGCGGGTCGTCCTCGCTCCAGTCCTCGAGCTCGAAGTCGAGCCGCGTCGAGAGGGCCTGCAGCAGCTCGAAGCGGCTCGCGCCGCGCGCGGCGACGCGCAGCCTCCCGCCGCGGACCTCGACGCGCACGGCGCCGCGCGCGAGTGCGCGGAGCGCGTCGTCGAGGTCGCCGGCGCGCGCCGCGGGCGGCGCGCTCGCGACCGGGGGCGTCGCGCTCGCCGCGTTCTCCGCGATGTCCGCGTTCGCCGCGCGGTGCGTCGGCGTCGCGGGCGGGTCGCCGCACGCCGCCGCGGCGGCGAGCGCCGCGGCGAACGCCGCGCGCGCCGCGCGCCTACTCGACATAGCCGAGCGTGCGCAGCTTCTCGAGGATGTCGGCGTCCGCGTCCGAGGCGGGCGCGGCGACGCGCTCGACGGGAACGTCCGCGTGGCTCGCGACGCGCGCCGGCGGCGGCGTCGCGACGAAGGGCGCGGGCGCGCCCGCGAGATCGTCGGCGAGCGGGAGCCCGAGCCACGCGAGCAGCGTCGGCGCGACGTCGGCGTGCGCGATGCGCGGCGATGCGACGCCCGCCGCGACGCCGCGCCCGCGCACGTACAGGATGCCGTCGCGCGCGGCCTCGCTCTCGTGCACGCCCGGCATCGTGTTCGGGTTGCGGCTCGCCTCGAAGCCGTGGTCCGACAGCACGACGACGAGGTCGTCGGGCCCGAACGACGCGAGCAGCCGACCGAGCAGCGCGTCGCTGAAGCGATAGTAGTCGTGCAGTGCGCGGCGGTGGCGCGCGCGCAGCGCGGGCGGGTGGACGCGCAGCCCGGGCGGCGGCGCGTCCGGCACCTCGATGCCCTGCCAGAGCAGGTGCGACACGCGGTCGATGCCGGGCAGGTAGACGAGCAGCAGGTCGGGGCGCTCGCGCGCGTCGACCTCGAGTGCGATGCGCACCGCGAGCTCGTCGTCGCGGTAGACGCCGCGCAGGAAGTCGAACACGGGATGGCCCTGCCACGCGGGCCCGAGGAAGGGATTGGGGACGTCGGTGAGGGGCGCGCCGCCGCCCGGCGCGTCGCCGTCGGCGCCGCCGGCGCGCAGCGCCTCGACCTCGGCCGCGAAGCCCGGCGGCGACGCGTAGGCGATGCCGACCTCCGGCGCGCCGACGTCGCCGCGCGCGCCCTCCGTGCCGAAGCGCTGCACGGCGATCTCCTTCGCCATCGGCAGGCGGCTCGCCGTCATCCCGGGGATGGCGTGGTCGCTGACCATGACGCCGTTCACGACGTCGGGCGGCTGCGTGATGAGCCAGTTCACGACGCCCACGCGGAGCCCGGCCGCGCTCGCGATGTTCCACACGGCGGGCACTTTGCGGTCGAGGTTCGAGTAGAGCCTGAGCTCGCCGTCGGGCGTGCGGCGCACCCAGTCGAGGATGCCGTGCACCTCCGGCTCGACGCCCGTCGCGACCGTCGTCCAGATGCGCGGCGACAGGACGGGGAGCCCCGCGCGGATCGGGCCGTGCGCGCCGTCGCGCGCGATCCCTGCGAGGTGCGGGAGCTCGCCGGCCGCGACGAGCGGCGCGATCACCTTCTCGGTCGCGCCGTCGAGGCCCACGACGAGCACGCGTCCGCGCGCGCCGGCGGACGGCGCTCGCCGTTCGGCGTCGTCCGCGCCGCAGCCCGCGACGACGGCGGACGCGATCGCGACGAGCGCGGCGATCGCGACGGCGGAAGCCGCGCGCCGGCCCGTCGCGCCGCCGCGCGGGTGCGCGCGATCCCAGGCCCAGATGGCGCCGAACACCGCGACCAGCACGGCCGGGAAGGCGGCGAGCGTGCGGAACGACGTCTGCGCGGCGCGGCGCAGCACGTCTGCGCGCTCGTCCGCCGCGAGCGCCGCGAACGCGGCCTCGCCGCCCGCCAGGGCATGGCGCGCATCGTCGAAGACACGGCCCAGCATGGGCAGCACGAACGCGATCGAGAGCGCGCCGGCGAAGCCCATCATGCCGATGAAGAGCTCGCCGCCGCGCGGATAGCGCTCGGCGACGTTGGCGAGCATCGTCGGCCACAGGAAGCAGACGCCGAGCCCCCAGACCGTGGCCGCGGCGAGCCCTTCGAGCGGCGACGTCGCGAGCGGGAGCAGCAGGAGGCCGACCGTCGCGACCGCGACCGACGCCCACAGCATGCCGATCGGCGCGATGCGGTGTGCGATCGGCCCGGCGAAGTGGCGCAGCACGAACATCATCCCGCTCACGTACACGAGCAGCCAGATGCCGCGCATGCCGACCGTGCGCGTGAGCGTCAGGTCGATCCACTGCCCGGGCGCGAGCTCGGCGGCCGCCGTCAGGAACATGCACGCGAGCCAGACGGCGAAGAGCGGGTGGCGGCGCAGCTCGCCGAACATCTCGCCCCAGCGCACGCCCGCCGCCGCGCGCTCGGTCGCCGGGAAGCGCACACCCGCGCACAGCGCGCACGCGACGAGCGCCGGCGGCACGACGAGCGCGAGCTGCCCCTGCCAGCCGACGCCGAGCGCCGCGAGCGCCGGCGCACTCGCGCCGCCGACGACGATGCCCGCCGGCCACCACGCGTGCAGCACGTTCAGGCGGCTCACCTTGTCGTGCGGGTAGAGCGCCGTCGTGAGCGGGTTGACGGTCGCCTCCATGAAGCCCCAGCCGAGCCCGCACAGGCCGAAGCCCACGCGCAGCGCGCGATACGTGCTCCAGCCCTCGCCGAGTGCGGGAGCGGCGACCGCGACGAGCGTGCCGAGCGCGAAGAACGCGCCCGCGAGCACGACGCCGCGCCCCATGCCGATGCGCTCGAGGAACGTGCTCGCGAGCAGCAGCGCGAACGCGAAGCTCCAGAACGCGGTGCCGCCGAGGGCGCCGGCGAGCTCGCTCGCGCGCGCGGCGTCGAGCGCCGTGAGGACGTCGGCCTCGACGGCGCCGAGCACCGCGCCGCGCAGCGCGAAGCTGAGCCCGGCCGTGAAGAGGACGAGCGCGCTCGTGACGAAGATCCGTCGAGCGGGAAGGGCGGCGTCGGGCGCGGACGACACGCGCGCAGCGTAGCCGGCGCGTCCGCGCGGCGCGCGCGTGCGGTAGCTTCCGCCGCCCGGCCGGAACGAGGCGAGCAGGGGGATTCGTGAGACGCGCGCTCGTGCTCGGCGGCGGCGGCCCGATCGGCATCGCCTGGGAGACGGGCCTCGTCGGGGGCCTGCGGTCGGAAGGCGTCGACCTGTGCCGCGCCGACGTCGTCGTCGGGACCTCCGCGGGGAGCGTCGTCGGCGCGCGCGTCGCAGCCGGGCACGATCTCGCCGCCGATCCGCTCGGCGGCGGGCGCCTCGGCATGCCGCGCCCGACGGGCGGCTTCGACCGCGACCGCATGCGCGAGATCTTCGCGATCTGGAACGAGGCGACGTCGCCCGAGGCGATGGACGGCGCGCGTCGCCGTCGCATCGGCGCGCTCGCGCGCGACGCGCGCACGGCGCCGCTCGACGCGTGGATCGCGGCGAGCGGTGGCGCGACGGGCGTCGCCGACTGGCCCGCGCGCGCGCTCGTGCTCGCCGCGATCGACACCGAGAGCGGCGAGCGCTGCGCGCTCGACGCCGCGAGCGGCGCGCCGCTCGCGCGCGCGGTCGCCGCGTCGTGCGCCGTGCCCGGGATGTTCCCGGTGGTGCCGATCGGCGCGCGCGCGTTCATGGACGGCGGCGTCGGCTCGGCGACGAACGCCGACCTCGTGCTCGCGCACGCGCCGGACGCGGTGCTCGTCGTCGCGCCGATGTGCGATCGCACCGTGCCGGCCGGCACGTGCGCCGAGCGCTGCGTCGAGCGCGAGGCGCGCGCGCTCGAGGCCGCGGGCGCGCGCGTCGCCGTCGTCCTGCCCGACGAGGACGACGCGCGCGCGGTCGGGCCCGACCTGCTACAACCCATGCGCGTCCGCCGTGCGCTCGCGCGCGGCGTCGCGCGCGGCCGCGCGCGCCCCGCGGGCGGCCGGGCGGCCGCCCGGGCGCACCTTGCCCTTCCTCACGGCGCGTCTCCGCCGTCGGCCACGGCCGCTCCCGGCGCGGCGCCCGCGAGCGCGAGCACCTCGCGGCGGAAGACCTCGCCGCGATGCGCGTAGCTCGTGAACTGGTCGAAGCTCGCGCACGCCGGCGCGAGCAGGACGGTGTCGCCTTCGCGCGCGAGCTCGGCGGCGCGCGCGACGGCGCGCGCGAGCGTGCCGCACGCTTCGCTCGGGATCGCGCCGCCCATCGCGGCTTCGAGCGCGCCCGCGGACTCCCCGATCCACAGCGCCGCCCGCACGCGGGGCGCCGCGACCTCGGCGAGCGGCGCGAAGTCGAGGCCCTTGTCGCGCCCGCCGGCGATCCACACGACGCGCCCTTCGCAGCCCTCGAGCGAGCGCTCCGCCGCGCCCGGGTTCGTGGCCTTCGAGTCGTCGACGAAGCGCACGCCGCGCACGACCGCGACGAGCTCGCTGCGGTGCGGGAGCCCGCGGAACGTCGCGAACGCGCGGCTCGCGCGCGCGGGCTCGACGCCGAGCGCGACCGCCGCGCAGAGGGCCATCGCCGCGTTGTCGCGGTTGTGGCGGCCCTCGAGCGCGAGCGGCGAGAGGTCGACGCGCGCGCGCACGCCGCGCGCCGGGTCGACGAGGACGACCGAGTCGCCGTCG
>JAWKRT010000009.1 GCA_041389495.1 Myxococcota bacterium
GACGGCCGGCGCGCGCCGCGGCGCGCGGGCAGCAAGCGCTGCCGCAACGATCGCCTCAAGGCCGAGGGGCTCGCGCTGCGCTTCCCGACCTTCCGCGAAGGCTATGCGGACATGCTCCGCGCCGCGCGGGCGGTGCGCTAGGCGCGTGCCGCGCTTCCACGCGGGCCGCGGCTTCGCGCCGGCCGCGCTCGCCATGCCGGGCGCCGTCTACTCGCCCTTCGCCGAGCGCGCGCGGGCCGAGGGGCGCGACGTCGTCGCGCTCCACGTCGGCGACACGTGGATGGAGCCCTTCGAGGGCGCGCGCATGGAGGCGCTGCGCACGGCCGACTACCCGGGCCTGCACCGCTACGGCCCGACGCAGGGGCTGCCCGCGCTCGTCGACGCGCTCGTCGAGAAGGTGCGCGCGCGCAACGGCCTCGCGTGCGAGCGCGCGGGCGTGCTCGTCGGTGCGGGCGCGACCTCGGTCCTCGCGAACGTGATCGGCGCGATCGCATCGCCGGGCGACGAGGTCGCGATCCTCGCGCCGTTCTGGCCGCTCGCGCGCGGCATCGTGCAGGCCTTCCGCGCGACGCCGGTCGAGGTTCCCTTCTACGACCGCGTGCGCGACGTCGACGAGGCGGTCGCCACGGTGCGCGCGCGCATCGGGCCGCGCACGGTCGCGCTCTACGTGTCGAGCCCGTCGAACCCGACGGGCCGCGTGCTGCCGCGCGCGTGGCTCGAGGCGCTCGCCGGGCTCGCGCGCGAGCACGACCTCTGGCTCGTCTCCGACGAGGTGTACGAGGAGCTCGTCTACGAGGGCGCGCACTTCTCGGTCGGCGCCGTCGCGCCCGAGCGCACGGTGTCGGTGTTCTCGTTCTCGAAGACGTACGGGATGGCGGGCAACCGCGTGGGCTACGCGGTCGGGCCGCCGCCGCTCGTCGAGCAGGCGCTCAAGATCGGGACGCACACCGCCTATCACGCGCCCGTCGCCGGGCAGGTCGCCGCGCTGCGCGCGCTCGAGGGCGGCGCGGAGTGGGTGGCGAACGCGCGCGCCCTCTACCGCGACGCCGGCCGGCGCGCGGCCGCCGCGCTCGGGCTGCCCGCGCCCGAGGGCTCGACCTTCCTGTTCGTGGACGTCGCACGCGCGCTCGACGAGCGCGGCATGCCGGGCTTCCTCGAGCGCTGCTTCGAGGACGGCGTCCTCGTCGCGCCGGGCGCCTCGGCGGGCTCCGACTACGCGAGCTGGGTCCGCCTCTGCTACACGGCCGCGCCGCCCGATCGCGTGGCCTGGGCCATCGAGCGCCTCGCGGCGCGGCTTCGTTAGGCCGGGCCGTCCCCGGCGACCACGCGCCAGCCGCGGATCTCGCCCACCACCTCCTGCGGGAGCGCGTGCTCGAGCGCGCCGGCGAGGCAGTGGTCGCGGTACCAGTCGAAGGGCGCGAGCGGGCCCGGGCCGGGCGCGAGCGCGAGATAGACGTGCGCTTCGAGCGCGGTGCCGTCGCGCGCGTGCACGACGCACGCGCTCCGCGCGTAGCCCCATTCGAAGCGGTCGAGCGCGGGCCAGTCGGCGCGTGCGAGCTCGAACACGACGCCCCACGCGTCGCGCGCGGCGTGCGGGACGAGGTTGGCCTTGCCGCTGCCGTCCTTCCCGCGTTTGTTGCAGACGAGCGCGTGGCCCGCGAGGCGCGCCGCGCCGACGGGGCGCGCGCTCGCGATGCGCGCGCGCAGCCGCGCGGTGCTCATGTTCGATCCGTAGGCGAAGTAGAGATCCTGCATGCGCGCGTGCTGTCGTATGCTGCCGCCCCCGGATCGCCCGTCGACGAAAGCGCCCGTCGACGAACGCTCGCGAAGGAAGCCGATGGCCGAGACGCTCGAGTACGACCCGTTCGCCGAGATCATGCGCCACGACCCGTTCCCGGTCTACGCGCGGCTGCGCGCCGAGAGCCCCGTGCACTACGTCGAGCGGCTCGACGCGTGGGCGCTGTCGCGCTTCGAGGACGTGTGGAGCGCGGGCCAGGACGGCGAGCACTTCGACCAGCCCGGCCCCTCGTTCCAGAACATCGGCGACGAGGAGCCGCCGATCTTCCAGGGCGACGACCCGGGCCGGCGCACCATCTTCATGATGAACCCGCCGCACCACACGGCGCTGCGCAAGGCGCTGACCCGCTACTTCTCGCCGCGCGCCGTCGCGGAGCTCGAAGGCGACGTGCGCGCGCAGGTGCGCGCGTGCCTGGCGAAGGTGCTGCCGACGGGGCGCATGGACGTCATCGCCGACCTCGCGGGGCAGGTCTCGGTCGCCGTCGCGTGCCGGCTGATCGGCCTCCCGGCCGAGGACGGCGCGATGCTCTCGGGTCTCGTCGCGCGCTTCTTCTCGCGCGAGCCGGGCGTCGAGGGCATGTCGCCCGCGGCGATGGCCGCGGCCCTCGAGCTGAACGAGTACCTGAAGCGCACCGTCGCGCTGCGGCGTCGCGAGGGCGTCGGCGCGCGCGACGACATCCTCGACGTCTACCTCGCGCAGGCCTTCGACGGCCAGCCGTACGACGACGACGAGATGGCCGGCCACCTGATGACGCTCGTCGTCGGCGGCACGGAGACGCTGCCGAAGGTCTTCGCGGGCGGCGTGCTCCAGCTCGCGCGCCACCCCGCGCAGCGCGCGCATCTCGTCGCGCACCCCGACGAGATCCGGGACGCGTTCACCGAGATCCTCCGCTACGAGATGCCGACCCAGCTCCTCACGCGCAAGGTCCGCAGGGACGTCGAGCTGCGCGGCCAGCGCCTGCGCGAAGGGCAGGGCGTGCTGCTCCTCTACCGCTCGGCGAACCGCGACGAGAACGAGTTCGCCGAGCCCGACCGCTTCGACGTCGCGCGCCGCCCGCCGCGCATCCTCTCCTTCGGCCACGGCGGCCACGTCTGCCTCGGCCAGCACGCGGCGCGCCTCGAGGCGCGCGTCATGTACGAGGAGCTGCTCGCCGCCGTGCCCGAGTACGACGTGCCCGAGGCAAGCGTCGTGCGCGCGCACAGCGAGTTCGTCGACGGCTATCTCGCGATGCCGATCGAGTTCGAGAAGCGCGAGCTCGCGGGCTAGGCGCGCAGCCCCGCTACGGCGCGTACCAGATCGGCGACGTCCAGGCGCGCTCCTGCACGGTCTTGCGGTGGTCGGCCGCGCAGCACGGCTCGAAGCCGCGCGTGATCGTCTCGGGCCGGCTGCAGTCGACGCCGCCCGCGACGCAGCGCTGCTGGCTCCAGCGGCACGTCGGGTTCTCGAGCACGCGCGCGTAGTAGAAGGCGCCCTGCTTCGCGTCGAAGGCGGGGTCGCGCCACACGGCGCACAGGTTCGCGGCGCCGTCACCGCTCGTCGCGCACGTCGAGGTGTCGACGCTCGCGCCGTTGTCGCCTCCGGCGACGTCGTAGACCTTCTCGTGCGTCGCGCCCTTCGCGTCGACCCAGCCCTTCACGATCTGCACGCGCTGGAGCGGCGTGCCGGGCGAGGCGGGCGTGCCCGGGTCGGCGAGCGCGGACACCGCGAACACGGGCGCGCCGCCCGCCGCGCCGGGCTCCGGGAGGTCGCCGCCCATGGGCACGCCGCCCGCATAGCCTCGCGCCGCGAAGTCGGGCGCCGCGCACAGGTCGTCGGGGTAGTCCCAGCCGCCGAAGAAGCGCACGACGTGGCGCGGGCCGCTCGTGCCGTACGTCTCGCGTCGCGTGAGTGCCGCGAAGATCGAGTCGCGCGCGTTCTCCTCGGCCCACACGACGGCGAGCCCGCCCGGGTTGTTCTCGAGGTTGTCGGGCAGGCCGGGCGCGAGGCCCGCACCGGCCGCGAGGCCCGCGCCGCCGTGGCCCTTCGCGTTGCGCTCGTCGACGAGTCCGGGCGTGCCGAGGTGCGTGTCCGTGCTCGCGATGATCCCGTACTTGAGCGGGTTCACGCCGAGCTCCTTCTCGAGCGCGAGCCCTTTCTTGAGCGCCTCGCGCACCATCGCGCTGCGCTTCGGCTTGCCGATGTCGCTCAGCAGCCCGGTGTTCGTCATGACCGGCGCGCGCGAGATCTGCGCGCCCGCGAAGCTGTCGTAGGGGAGCTTCTCGAAGCCGCACGCCTCGTCGACCGTGTCGCCCGCGAGCAGGCACTCCGAGTCGCCCTTGTGCTGCATGATCTCGATGACGGGCTCCATGCGCTGGCGCAGCACGGCCTCCTCGCGCGTCACCTCGCCGTTCGCGTCGGCGAGCGACGTGAGCTTCGCCGTCATGAACATGAGGCCGTCGCCGCCGAGGTTCGAGTTGTGCGGGATGGTGAGCGCGTCGCAGCCGGTGCCGGCGTCGAGGCACTCGCGCCGCAGATCCTGCCAGTGCTGCCAGGCGGAGGCGTCCTCGATCCAGTTCGACGGCAGGTCCGTCACGCGGTCGTTCCGGAAGACGACGTTGCGGTGCAGGTTCTGCGACGTCGCCGTGGCCGTCCACTCGTAGCCGACGAAGCTCGTGAAGCGGCACTCGGCGCTGCGGTCGTACGCCTCCTCGGCGGCGGCGCGGATGTCGTTCCACGCGCTGCGCGTGTTGCCGTGGCAGAGCTCGGCGTCCGCGGTCGCCGCGGGGCAGAAGTTCCAGCGCTGCTTGAGCACCATGCCGCGCACCGCGAGCGGCGCCGTGAGCACGGGGCGCATGTTCTGGTAGAGCCAGCACAGGTCGCTGTCGTAGCCGGGCGCGCTCGGGTCGTTGCACGTGCGCACCTCGCCCAGCATCTCGGCGTGGTCCGTGACGACCGTGAAGTCGAGCGGGCGCTCGAGCTGCGCGCTGCGCAGCGCCTGGCCCTTCGCGTCGTACGGCTGGAGCCCGACGCGCTCGCCCTTCGCGAAGCGGTACGCGTCGCGCGGCGTGTTGCGCGTGTCCTGGGTCGACGCGTCGAACGAGAACGCGGTGTGCACGTGGGTGTCGCCGAAGAGCGGCTTGCGCAGCGGCTGGTAGTCGGCGCACGCCTCGCGCTGCTCCGTGACGGCGTAGGGGCGCTCGACGGCATCGGCCGACGCGGCTCCCGGAGCGGAGACGAGCGCGGCGAACGTCGCCGCGAGGAGCGCGGGCGAGAGGAAGCGGACGCGGGGCGCGAGCGGCATGGAGCCCTCCGGAATGGCGGAGCCGTGGAGCGGATGCGAACGGGGCGCGCAGCCTATCACGCGCGCGCAGTGGCGCGCGGTCGGGTACACAGTGCGGCCGCGGGCTCCACTCGGGGCGGCGCGAGGGAGATCCGACCCGATGGCGAGCGACGACGCAGTGCGTGCACCGAGCCCTTCCGAACTCTTCGATCTGCGAGGCGCGAACGCGCTCGTGGTCGGCGCATCGAGCGGGCTCGGCGCGCGCATGGCGCGCGTGCTCGCGAGCGCGGGCGCCGGCGTCGCGCTCGCCGCGCGCCGCCGCGACCGGCTCGACGAGGAAGCCGCGCACATCCGAGCGGGCGGCGCATCCTGCGCGGTCGTCGAGGCCGACGCCGCGCGCGCAGGCGAGATGGAGCGCGCGGTCGCCGAGGCCGAAGCCGCGCTCGGCGAACTGTCGCTGCTCGTCTACGTCGCCGGCATCTCGCCGCTCGGCCGCGCCGAGCGCCACGCGCGCGCGAAGTGGGATCAGGCGCTCGCCGTGAACCTGACGGGTGCGTTCGACGCGTCGCAAGCCGTCGGTGCGCGCTGGATCGAGCGCGGAACGCGCGGCGCGATCGTCCTGGTCGGCTCGATCCTCTCGTTGGGCGCGAGCGCGACCCACAAGACCGTCGGCTACTCGGCCTCGAAGGCCGGCCTCGCGAACCTCGGGCGCCAGCTCGCCGTCGAGTGGGCGCCCCACGGCATCCGCGTCAACTCGATCCTGCCCGGCTACTTCGCGACCGAGATGACGATCGACCCCGCGCACGGCGACATCGCGCCCGACCAGCGCGCGCGCATGGAGACGTTCACGCCAATGGGCCGCGTCGGCGCCGTCGAGGAGATCGACACGGCGTTGTTGTTCCTCGCGTCGCCGGCATCGAGCTTCGTGACCGGTGCGCTCGTGCCGGTCGACGGCGGCTGGACGGCGTGGTAGCGATCGTCGGCTCGAGCGGAGCGAGTTCGTCGGGGAGAGGCGTCCGGCTTCGTTCTGCGTCGCATTCGCGGACGCTGCGAACGGTCGCAGATGTCTTGCGACTGTCTCGCTAGTTCGAACGTCTCGTCGCCCCGCCTGACACGTCGAACGAGAATCACCCATCTCCCGCATTCCATCTCCGGCGTGTCGGTTGCAGGGCAGCCTGTCGGAGATCGCGGCCGCATTCGCTCGCGGTCGCGCTTCCGCTCTCACGGCGCGGACCCACCGCACGATGTGTGGCGACCCGACGTCGGTGACATCCTCACGAGCGGCCTCCTCGGCCTCGCGAAGAGCCTGCTCGAGAAGGCCGTCGAACACGCTGACCAGGGGTCTCGTGCGTCCGCACCGTGGGGCGCTCCCGCTTCGAAAGGCCGCAAGCCCGCGGCGTCCGATCGGCCTGGCGCGCATCGAATGAGCGGCGACTCGCGGATTTCGTGCCACTAGTCCCGTTCCGCCGCCACCCATCCGCACGATGCGCCGATCGAACCTGGCCCGATTAGCCGCTTGGACGTCGTGGGTCCTGGTGCTCTCGCCGAGCGCGCACGGTCTCGTGATCGACGATTTCAAGACGACTCAGTCGGCGTCGATCACGTCGTTGCACGAGAACGGCGGAGGACGTCTCCGGTCTGGGACGATGTTGGGCGGCACCCGAGGACTCGCGTTGCAGGACTCGTCGGGCGGCGCTCCTCTCGCGGTGTCCATCGGGTCAGGCTCGCTCGGCTACGTTCAGCAAGGAAGCGGTCAGGCATTGATGCTGCTCACCTGGAACGGCGATCCACTAGGGGGTGAACTCGGCGGTGTCGACTTCACCGAAGGCGGTGCGCAGGACGCGCTCGCTCTCGACGTCTTCTTCCAGGATCTCGGCGGCCTGCTCATGGTGACCGTCTGCACCGACCCGGCGATTTCTGGCGCGCAGTCATGTTCGGACGGACGCTATTCCACCGGGTCGACGATCCTCGGAGCGGGTTTGCACGCGCTCAAGTTCTCCGACTTCACTCTCCGATCTGGCTCCGGCGCAGATTTCACTCGCGTGCACCAGGTCGTGATGCGCTTTCAGGCCACCGGGCCCGGCTCCCTTCGGCTCCTCGGGCTCGCCACCGTGCCCGAACCATCTGCTGGTGTGCTGACTTGTGTCGGAGTTGCCCTTCTCGCTGGGTCGCGCCGCCGAGCACGTCGGCGCGGGTGGCGAACCTGGCGTCGGACGTGACGAGCCTGCGCGCCTTCGCGCTGAACGGTCCTCGCTCGATCAGACGTTGAATCTCGCGCGGAGAGGCAACCTAGATGCCGCAGTCCTCGGATTCGGATCGTCCTCGAAGCTGCCGCTCGGCACGCTCACGACTGCCTACCGATCGGCCGCCAGCACGAGCGCCGACCCGTCCATCAGCGCCCCCGACGTCACGACCGCGACGCCCGAACGCGGCGCCTGCCGCTCTCCGCCGCGGCGCTGCACCTGGAGCACGGCCTCGGCGACGGTGTTCATGCCGTGCAGGTAGCCCTCGGAGAGAAGGCCGCCGTGCGTGTTGGTCGGCAGACGCCCGGCGAGCGAGGTCGCGCCGGAGCGCACGAAGGCGCCCGATTCGCCGCGCGCGCACAGGCCGAGACCTTCGAGGCCCATCAGCACGGTGCTGCTG
>JAWKRT010000010.1 GCA_041389495.1 Myxococcota bacterium
GCGGGAGGGCCTCCGCGCGAAGGAGCGGAGTGAGCGCGTCCGCGATGGCCTTCGCGCCGAGCGCGTGGCCGAGCTCGTTGTAGTGGCCGTCGTTCTTCCACTGGATGGGCCGGCCGCCGATCTCCGAGTCGGGGATGTCGAGCGAGCGGAGGAGGGCGCCCTCGGCCTCGATCGCCGCGGCGTCGAGGCGCGCGAGCTCCGCGCGGCCGACGATGACGAAGAGGCGTGCGCGCGAATCGCGCACGGCCGCGGCGTACGCGCGAAGGAGCGCGCTCGTCAACCGGTACTGCGCGTCGCTCGCGCGCCCCGACCCGCCGCCGCTGAACTCGAACGCGTTCGCCGGGGCCGCGGCGATCGCGGCGCGCACTGCGTCGTCGCCGGCCGCCGGCGGAGCGGCCGGCTTCGGCGCGGGCAGCGCGAAGCGCCAGATCCAGTACAGCGCACCGGCGTTCTCGCGCAGCCGGAAGGTCGCCCACGTGAAGAGCGCGGAGCGGTCGGCCAGGTTCACCTCGACGGCGCAGTAGGCGCGTTGGAGCGGCGAATCGAGACGCCGGACCCGGTAGTCGGCGTCGAGGTCGTACTGCGAGCACGCCGGGTAGTCGGGGACGGGCGCGCCGACGAGCTCGAGTGCGCCGGTGTCGTCGAGGTGGAAGGCGGCCTTCCCGAACGGGCGACGCATGCGGTGGAGCGTCGTGTTGTCGTCGGGGTCGTTGCCGCTGTGCATGAACACGACCCAGTCGGGGGCGAGCTCCGCGGCGTGGTCGCGGTACCAGAGATAGGTCTGGTCGGTGCCGTAGCCGCGCACGCCGGCGTTGAGGGTCTGCACGGGCCTTCCGAGTCGCTCGGCGAGCAGCTGGCCCGTACGGACGACGAAGGTGTCCTCCTGCGCGACCTCGAAGCCCGCGACCATCGAGTCGCCCGTGAACAGGATGCGGAGCCCGCCGGGCGCGACGGGCTCGATCTCCGGCCCCCGCAGTCCCAGCGAGTTCAGCCGCACCTCGCTGTCGAACTCGACCGGCCACGGACGCGGCCCGCGGTAGCGCCCCGCGCCGTTGCGTTCGTGCTTCCAGCCGAGGACCGGGTCCTTCGTCCAGAAGAGCGAGGGCTTCGAGTAGACGGAGTAGATCGCCTCGTAGCCGCTCAGCCGGAGCGCGGCCTCGGCGAACAGACCGACGATGCCGACGCTCGCGAAGAGCAGCGCGAGGCGCGCACCGAAGAGGAGCACACCGCGAAGACGACGCCGGTCCGCCACTGAGGTCGACTCCCGCATCCGTCGCCGCGCGCGGAGGGTCGCTGCCGCGGGCCGCGCAGCGTAGCACCGCGGCTCGCGCGGCCGGATCGGGCGCGGCTCAAGGGAGGCTCCAGGGAGCGACGCGCCGCAGCACGGCCGTCCCCCCGACCGCGGCGACGATGGCGGCCGCCGTCCGCGCGAGCGAGTCGGGGATGGAGGTCGGAGCGCCGAACGCGCGCTCGAGTGCGAGCAGCAGCGCGGGGTTGAGCACGAACACGCCGAACGAATCGCGCCCGAGACGCAGGAGCCAGCGCGGGGCGCGCGCCGTCGCGAGCGCCGGTAGCGCCGCGACGACGAGCAGCGACCCCGCGAAGACGTGCAGCTGCGCATAGGGCGGGTGCGACGGCTCGGGCCAGGGAGGGATGGCGGGCACGGCGATCGCGCCGACCGCGACGCCCGCCGCCGCGAGCGCGACCCCGACGCGCGGCGAGCTCGCCGGGCCGCGGCGCGCCCGCTCGCCTAGCACGACGCCGAGAGCGAAGTAGACGAACCACAGCCAGACCCAGTTGGGCGTGGACGCGAGCCGCCACGCGATGCGCGCACCGCCCGCATCGGCTTCGAGCGCGCGCGCTGCGAACAGCGCGGCGCATCCGATCACCGCGCCCGCCGCAGCGACCGCGACGCCCGCCGGCGTCCGCCACGCGCGGCCGCGCGCGAGCAGGGCGGCGAGCGCGAACGTCTGGATCAGGACGACGAAGTAGTACTGGCCCGGGTAGGCGGCCTCTCCGAAGCGCAGCAGCAGGAAGCGGATGCCGACGGGCTCGGGGAGGCCGACCACGAGCGCCAGCAGCACGCCGTAGAAGGCGCCATACAGGAAGTGGAGCCGCGCGAACGTCCAGACCGAGCGCGCGAAGCGCGCGCGATCCATCGCCTTCCAGCCCGCGAGGAATCCCGTGACGCCGAGGAAGACGGGCACGGCGAGCCGCGCGACGCCGCCGACGACGTGCGTCGACCATGCCTCGGCGTCCGCGGGCGCGGCGTGGATCAGCACCACGAGCGCGATGCAGAGGCCCTTGACGGCATCGAGCCCGTCCAGCCGCTCGCGTCGGATCGCGCTGCCTTCGCTGTGCCCGTGCACGAGTCGCTCCGTCCCGCCGCGAGACGCGTCGGCGCGCGACGATATCCCCGCTGCCGGACCGTCGCTCGCCGTGGGCGCGGTGCGGCGACCTCCGCGCCGCGCGCTCCGGTAGGGTCTGCCGCCGACGGCAGTGCGCGGCCGCTGCGGGGGAGGG
>JAWKRT010000011.1 GCA_041389495.1 Myxococcota bacterium
CCGGGGGGCCCCGCTTCCGTTCGGGCGCACGACGCGAAGACGCGCGCCGCGCCCGACGAGAGGAGTCGTCCGATGGCGAAGCGCGCTCCCGACCCGCTCGCGCCGCGGCGCTGCGCGAGCCAGCGTCGCGCGGAGGTCCTCGTCGACGCCGTCGTCCAGGCGGCCCGCCGCATCCTCGAGGAGGAGGGCGCCGACGCGCTGACGACGAACCGCGTCGCCGAGCGCGCCGGTGTCTCCGTCGGCTCGCTCTACCACTACTTCCCGAACAAGGATTCGATCGTCGCCGCGGTCTTCGAGGAGCGCGTCGCCGAGATCGTCGACGAGACGGTGCGGATGGCGGGATCGCTGCACCTCGAGGATCTCCCCGTCGAGGAGGCGCTCGCCCGCTACGTCGAGATCCTGATCGAACGGCGCACGCGCTTCGCGGGCCTGCACCGCGAGTTCGTCGAGCAGTGGGGCTCGCGCATCGAGCTCACGCACCGCGAGGCGCCGGGCGGCGGCACCTACTACGACGTCACGCACCGCTGGATCTGCAGCGTGGTCGAGCGCGAGCGCGACCGGCTCGACGTCGAGGACGTCGACGCCGCCGTGCACGTCGTGCTGCACATGTGCGAGGGCATCGGTCGGGCCGTGATGGAGGAGAGGCTGCCCGCGATCCCGCGCGAGCGCCTGTGCGCCGACGTCACGCGGGCGATGCTCGCGTGCCTCGGCTTCGACGCGGGTGCCGACGCGGCGCGATCCCGCCCGTCGCTCGTGGCGCGGCGGAGCGGCGTCCGCCGCTAGACGGCGGTGCGGCCGCCGTCGACCGCGAACGCCGCGCCCGTCACGTAGCGGGCATCGTCGGAGGCGAGGTAGAGCACGGCCTGTGCGATGTCCTCGGGCGCACAGTGGCCGAGCAGCGGCGTCATCAGTGCGAAGAGCGCGGGGTCGGTCCCGTCCGGGATGCGCGTGCGGCGCGTCGCCTCCGTCAGCACGGACCCCGGACAGACGCAGTTGAAGCGCACACCGCGCTTTCCGTACTCGACCGCGAGCGCGCGCGTCAGGCTCACGACCGCGCCCTTCGTCGCACAGTAGGTCGAGTTGTACGGGTTGCCGGCGAGGCCGGCGACCGACGCCATGTTGACGACGTTGCCACCCGAAGCGAGCAGGTGCGGGAGCGCCGCCTGGGTGAGGAAGAAGAGGCCGCGCACGTTCACGGCGAACATGCGATCGAAGTCGCCCTCGCCGACGTCCGCGAAGTGCTCGATCGCCGCGAAGCCGGCGATGTTGCACAGCACGTCGACGCCCCCGTGCTCGGCGACGACGGCGTCGACGGCATCGCGGCAGGCCGCCGTCGAGGCCACGTCCGCGACGCGCAGCCGCACGCGCTCCGCGAGCGGGCCGAGCCGCTCGTTCGCGGCCGCGAATGCGCTCTCGTTCACGTCGAGCCCGACGGCGTTCGCGCCCTCGGCCGCGAACGCGCGCAGCGTCGCGAACCCGATTCCCGACGCGGCGCCGGTCACGATCACGGTGCGGCTCTCGAAGCGCATCCTTCCCTCCTCGGCTGCGCGGAAGTGCCGAGCGTCGTCGACCGGCAGGGGGCGAGCAACCCGCCGCGCGTGTTTCGAGTCTGCCGGTGGCCCGCCCGGTGCCGACGGGATTCCATCAAGTAGATCGGGGGCTTGCGTGGTCGCGGTGGGCCCGCGAAAACGAGTAGCCCCGGCCGCGTGCCGCGGGTCAGGTTGCC